>NZ_JABXWB010000004.1 GCF_013375555.1 Sphingobium sp. EM0848 | reverse complement strand
AATCAGGCTCCGTTGAACGAGAAGGAACAGGTGCCGATGCCGGCGACATCAGTGCGAACCTCGTCTCCGGCGTTCAGCACCACCATCGGGCCGAGGGCGCCGGCCAGCAGAATGTCGCCAGCCTTCAGCGGGTCGCCGCCTGCTGCCAGAGTGCGGGCCAGCCAGGCCGCCGCGTTGAGCGGATTGCCCAGCGCCGCCGAACCGATCCCGGACGAGGCCACGTTGCCGTTGAGCGTCATGGTCATGGCCGCACCCTCCAAATCGAGACCAGCCAGAGGTAGGCCCTGATCGGACAGGACGAAGAACGCCGAAGAGCCGTTGTCGGCGACGGTATCGGCAAAGGTGATCTTCCAGTCGGCAATGCGGCTGTCGACAATCTCGATCGCCGCATGGACCGAGGCGACCGCCGCCGCGACCTGCTCTGCCGTGGTGTCAGCCGATGGCAGGTCCGCGCCCAGAACAAAGGCTATTTCCGCTTCGGCCTTGGCCTGGATGCAGCGCGCCGGATCAAGATTACCGCCGTCCGCAATCTGCATGTCGTCAAACAGGACACCGAAATCGGGCTGGTCGACGCCAAGCTGCTTCTGCACGGCCTCGGCAGTCAGGCCAGCCTTACGGCCAACGATGCCGCGGCCCTGGCTTTCCCAGAAACTTGTGTTGATCGCCTGGACCGCATAGGCCCCGGCCGCATCGGTCGGCTCCAGCCACTCGCGCAGCGGCGGTAGCGTCTCGCCGGTGTAGGCGTCGCGCAGTCGCCTTGCGAGCTCTTCATAATCTGGCTTGAGCATGGTTCTCTCTTTCTAGTCGCCAACGGTCTGGCCTGCCTGGCTGTGCCGATCCGCAATGATGCTGGTCTCGTTCGGGCCGCGCGTAAGGCTGCATATTCAATCGGAGACGCCGCCTTGAGGCGTCTCCGATTGAACGAACTATCGCGCCTTAGCTCAGCGGAATGGGTTCGCTTGAAGCAGCTTCGGCCAGGAAATTGCCAACCAGTTGAACAAATCGACTGGACCGCTCGATCTGAGTCCAATGTCCGCATTCCCCGAAGACATGCAGTTGCGCGCGCCGGATCAGGCTTGCCATGCGATAGGCATCCTCCACACGGATGACCCGATCCTCACGGCCGTGAACAATCAGGGTCTGATGGGGAAGTTTGCGCAGGTCGTCTTCCTGACATGCCAACGAGTCAAACCAGCGTTGGCGTGGGGCCGGGAACATCTGACTGTAGGATTCCTGGAAACCGGGCCGAATACTCGCCTCATAGCGGATCTGGGCGAGTTCGTCGGTTACAAGATCGCGGTTGTATGCGAAAATGTCGAGCATGCGGCGCATGTTCTCAAGCGAGGGCGTGTAGCCCCACACTTCATCGAGCCCTGGCAAGATTGACCCTTTGATGCCGCCGCTGCCCATCAGCACCAAGCGCCGGAACCGATCAGGATGACGGATCGCTGCAGCCAGCGATAGTGCGCCGCCAAACGAGTTGCCGACAAGATCAACCTGATCGAGGCCGAGGGCGTCGAGAAAGCCCAGAAGATGTTGAACCCAAGCTTCAACACCGTATTTGAAGTTTTCCGGACGATCCGTGAAGCCGAAGCCGACCATGTCCGGGGCGATTGCACGGTTCTGCTGCGAGATTTTTGGCAATATCATCCGCCAGTTTGCCCAGGCAGAAACACCCGGACCAGACCCGTGGATGAATACGACCGGAGAGCCTTCTCCCACATCGTGATAATTGGTGCGAATGCCAGCGGCGATCACTGACTTGGATATTTCAGGGTTATCAGTCCCTGCAGTTGCAATGCTTCCCATGAGATTTATTCCTCAAAATTCATGTGTTTGGTTTGGAACAGTCACTCAGGGGAAATGAACTTGTGACCCCACATGCTGATGCTGTCATATCGAACGACCGACCAGGAGCGATCAACGTCGCGCGGTCCGCAGCCGAACTCGACCGCGAAACCGGAAGGGGTGATCCCATAGAAGGAATACATGTGATCGTTCGTATGACGACCAAATGTCAGGAGAATTCGAGAGTCGCGCTCCATACGGTCAATCGCTCGACCAACATCATCAAGCGAAGCAGACTCGATCATGAAATGATGAATGTGTTTGGGGGCCGGGGCAGGCAGCAAAGCCAGGCTGTGATGCCGTCGGTTGCAGTTGAAGAAGTGAAGCTTGTGCTTACCGCCGGGTCCGAGATCCCAGTCGATGATGTCGGAAAGCTCCATCCCGAGACCAGCAACGTAGAATTCCATCGATTTTTCGAGGTCGGGCGTGGCTAGAACGATATGGCCAAATCCCTGCTCACCGGTAACAAATGACGAAACACCGACGGGAGACACAAACGGAACTTCGAACAATTCCGTGGCGCCATAATAGACCTCGATCCTTACACCCGATGGATCGATGACCGACACCAGGTCGATCACGCCGCGATCCGCTTTGAGATCGTCAGGTTCGTTCGTCACTTGATAGCCCATCTGCCGCAAGCGCTCTGCAGTGGAATTGAATGCTGCGGCATCGGCAGCTTCGAACCCGGCATAGGAAATGTCATCCGCTTCACCGCGGTGCACAGCAAGCCGCCACGCGCGCGAATCCAGCCTGTAGCGGTCGGAGTCCTTGCCCTTCGCCGCCGTCATCATGCCGAGCGTATTGTTCGCATATCTGCTCCACGCATCGACATCGGACGCGTCGAAGCCAAGATAGCCAAGGCGATCAACAGTCATCAGATTTCTCCCTCAGTTCCCAATTTCTCTGGCAATCCCACTCCGGCCAGGGCCGCAGAAACCTCATCGAGGACCGACGGATCCTCGATTGTCGGAGGCATGGTCCATGGTTCGCCATTCGCGATTTTCCGGATCGTGCTGCGCAGAATCTTGCCCGATCTGGTCTTGGGCAGTCGCGAAATCGACAGAATGATCTTCGGAGTAGCGATTGATCCAATTCGGCTTCGAACAGCAGATGTTGCCATGGCGGAAATTTCGGCTGATTTCGCAGAAGCGCCATCTGAAACAACGAAGAGTACAAGCGGAACTTCGCCTTTGATGCCGTCGGCAACTCCGACAACAGCACATTCCGCGATTTGATCGACCGTCGAAATCGCTTCTTCGATCGAACCGGTCGACAGCCGATGGCCCGCGACATTGATGATGTCGTCGGTCCGGCTCATGATGAAGACATAGCCGTCTTGATCGATGTAACCAGCATCGCCTGTCTTGTAATATCCGGGAAATTCAGTGAGGTATGATTCCTCAAAGCCGCCATGGTTGTTCCAGAGTGTCTGCAGGGCACCAGGCGGCAGGGGCAGTTTGACAGCAATCGATCCGGTTTCTCCAATAGGAGCGGGTTCGCCTTCTGCATCGAGTATCTGGATATCATAGCCAGGCATCGGCACGGCCGCCGATCCGTACTTGACTTCGATTGTTCCCAATCCGGTCGGATTGGCAGTCATCGGCCAACCGGTCTCGGTCTGCCACCAGTTATCCAGCACCGGAACGTCCAGCGCAGATTCTGCCCATTTGATGACGCTTGGATCGCCCCGCTCTCCGCCGATATAAATCGCACGCAGCGAAGACAGATCGAATTTCTGTGGCAGCACGCCGCCTGCGTCTTCCTTGCGAATTGCGCGCAGGGCCGTTGGGGCCGTGAACAGCAAATTCACCTTGTGCTGCGATATCACGCGCCAGAAGGTGCTCGCATCGGGCGTGCCGACAGGCTTTCCTTCAAAGATGACGGTGGCGCATCCGGCAAGCAACGGGCCGTAGGTAATATAGGAATGTCCCACGACCCAGCCGAGATCGGATGCGGCCCAGTAGACATCGCCTGCACCGATGCCGAAGACATTCTTCATCGACCAAACCAGGGCGACCATATAGCCGCCCTGTTGCCTAACAACGCCCTTTGGCTTGCCGGTCGTACCGGACGTGTAGAGGATATAGAGCGGATCGGTGCTTCGCACTTCGACACATTCCGGCCTGTCGCCACGAGTAATCGCGGCACTCCACTCGGCATTCCAATCGTAATCACGTTCAGGGCGTAGTTCGCAAAAAAGCTGCGGCCGCTGGAGGACGATTACCGCCTCGGGCTTATGGCGACTATTTGCTATGGCTTCGTCGAGCAGTGGTTTGTACGCAATTATCCGGTTCGGCTCCAATCCGCACGATGCCGAAACGACAACTTTGGGTTCGGCATCATCGATGCGAACTGTCAATTCGTGCGCAGCAAAGCCGCCGAAGACAACCGAATGGACCGCTCCCAGACGCGCGCAAGCCAGCATCGCGATGACTGCTTCGGGGATCATCGGCATATAGATGATGACCCGGTCGCCCTTCGCTACGCCATGGCTGCGCAGCACCGACGAAAACAGTTCGACCGCGTCCAGCAACTGCGAAAAGGTCAGTGTCTTGCTGATGCCGAGAATGGCGCTGTCATAAATCAGCGCGGCTTCGTCACCCCGCCCGGCAACGACGTGCCGATCGACCGCATTCCAGCAGACGTTGCACGTTCCATCGGCAAACCAACTGGCCAATCCTTGTGGATCAACGACGCTCTCTGTTGGCGTTGCGATCCAATCCACTGCAGTGGCAGCCGCCGCCCAGAAGCTCAGGGGATCGGCCATCCACTCATCATAGGTTGTGCGATAGTTTGACATGCTCGCGCTCCCGCCCTCAGACCGCAAGAACGATATTGCCGATGGCACTGCCAGACTCGACCCGTTCGTGCGCTTTGACGATCGAATGCAGTGGCAACACTTCGGCGATATTGTGGACGATATTTCCCTGAGCGATGAGGTCATTCACGCCCTGGCAAATCTCGTGACGTCGCGCTTGCGGCAAATGATAGAGGATGAAGAAATCAAACCCGATATTCTTCAGGATGGACTTCGAGAACGGCATCTTGAACTCCCGTTCCGAGCTGCCATACGCGACAAGGCGCCCCTCTTTTGCCAATGCCGCAACATCGAGATCGACGTTGACCGAGAGATCGACCTCGACAATCAGGTCAACACCCGCGCCGCTTGTGGCGTCCATGATGACCTGCAAGGTGCCTTCTGTGCGATAGTTTATAACCCGATCCGCTCCGGCCAGCCTCGCCAATTCGGCCTTCTCCGAACTGCTGACCGTGGCCAATATCCTGGCTGCGCCGAGTTGCCGCGCAAACTGGACGGCGTAATGGCCAACGGCGCCGGCGCCACCCGCGACCAGAACGGTTTTCCCCCGAATATCCCCATTTAAGGTGAGTGCGTGCAGAGCTGTCGATGCAGGGATGCCTAGGCAAGCGCCGATTTCGAACGAGATATCGTCGTGCAGCGGTGCGGTGAAATTCTCCGGCACAACGACATATTCGCCTGCGGTTCCAGTGGTGCGGCCCCACGCAGCATTGAAAATCCACACACGCTCGCCAATCCGGGCAGGATCGACGCCTTCGCCGACAGCATCAATCACGCCAGCGCCGTCGCTGTGTGGGGTGCGTGGAAATCCCCAAGGCGAAGGAATATGTCCGCTTCTGATTTTGACGTCGGACGGATTTACCCCGGACGCCTTTACCCTGACCCGAACTTCGCCAGGGCCCGTTACAGGATGCGGGCAGTCCACAATATCGAGGACATCCGCCGCTTCGCCGATTTCGCCATACTGTGCAGTCCGCATTTCAGTTCCCGTTGTTCAGCTTGCTTGGCGTATCGACCGCTGGCCCTTTCGAAGAACCACGCCGATCAGCTGTTCGATCCAGCCTCGACCGCCCCGCATTGCGCCACAGTTGCGCGGGGCGGCCGGGTTGTTAGAAACTGACCGAAGCCGAAGCCCGTCTTGATCTAGCCGCGTAAAATTGCCGGCCCCTGCGTCGCGGCACCTGCCGTGCCACAACACCTTTCGCGCTCATCTCATTGCCTTAAGAAGCCGGCGTGAATTTTGCCGTGAGGGCATTGTCCATTTCATCGAATTTCTTCGAGGGTTGGATAGCTCCACTGGCCTTCAGCTCTCCATGTCCGGATGCCCCTCGCCCCAGAATGGTGGAAAAAGCGGCTTCAAGGTCAACTGCTGCCGTTTCCGTCAGCGAACCAGCGCGCCACCCGATATAGACGTCGGGCCGTACCAGCAGCGCGCCGCTTTCATCGACCTCGCTGATGCGGGCATAATCGCCATAGTGGTCCTGATAATCCTGCCCCAGACCAATGGTCACAACCTTGATGGGCACGCCCAGTTTGTCTGACACAGCTTTGGCAATTGCACGCCATCCGGCCCCGCTGTTGCCAGTGAGCAACGTAAATTCACCGCCACCGCATACATAGAGTGACGAGATCTTCGATCCGTCCTTGAACAGCCATGCATGGGGCAAGCGAGCGCCCGGGAAGCTGGTGGGCTGATAGTAAATCTCGGCATCTTGCGAGAAGGGCGGCGCAGTCTCGCCTTCAGGCGTCACCACTGCGCAGCTCTGATACCGCTGGTTCATCTCGATTCCAGGGCAGTCATACGTCCGGTAGGTGTCGGCGACAGCCTCCCGAAGCAGTTGTCGCCGCGCAGACAGGTCAGCACTTTCGCCCTTGAGCATTTCAAAGCTGGCAGAGGACACGGCGGGATCGTCGGACAAGGTAGGATTGAGTGCGGCTACAACCTGGTCGTAATATTTCATCGCGCCAAAGGCGGCAGGAACAAACTCTTCGGCCACGGGCACGCGTTCCTGCGAATAGCTTTCCAGCAGCGCCGGAGTGGCCATTCCCTTAAGGACATGGACGAGTTTCCAAGCCAAATTGTAGCTGTCCTGAACCGAGGTGTTCGAACCCAGACCCTTCAGTGGCGGGTGGCGGTGTACCGCGTCTCCGGCACAGAACACACGGCCCTGGTGAAACCGGGTCGCCCAGCATTCATTGAATGCCCACAACGACACCGATTCAATCTGAACGTCGATGCTGTCGTCACCGATCAACCTGTGCATGAGTCGGCGTGCTTCGACATGATCAATCACGGGCGGATTGTTGATGTCGAAAAACGTCGTTGCCAGCCAGCGGGTCCATGGGCGAACCATCCGCAGGGCCCCCATCATCAACCCGCCCGGTGCTTCTCCGGGTGTGAACATCCAGTAGAGCGAGCTTGGGCGATGCTCGACATACTTAGTCAGATCGGCCGTGAAAACGATATTGGTCGCGCCCAGCTTATCCATATCGCCCTTGAAGGGCAGATTCAGCTGTTTCGCGATCGCCGACCGCGCGCCGTCAGCGCCGACGAGATACTTTGATCGCACCGAGTACTCTTCACCCGTCAGCCGATTGCGCAGGACCGAGGTAACGCCCTCATCATCCTGATCAAACTTGACGAATTCGGTGTGAAGCAACACCTCCGCACCCTTGTGTGCAGCGGCACCCAGTAGAATTTTTTCCAGATAGTTCTGCGGCAGATCGACGAAGACTTCCGGGGTCCCAAGGGCATAGTTGAAGCGGCGGCCGGGCTCATGGCCCCAGGTACGCAGGCGGCCGAACTCTTCGCCCGCAAGGCTCTGGCACATCACGTTTTCGCCCATCAACTCGTTAGGCGACGCGTAGAGATTGACGTCATCGATCACACCGAGGTCATGAAAAATTTCCATCGCCCGAGGGTTGGTGATATGAGCGCGGGGTGTCCGGCAGGTCCAGCCATAGCGGTTGGCGATCACCGTGCGAATGCCCGCTTTGGCCAGAGCCAAGGCCATGGTGCCGCCTGCCGGCCCGGTGCCGATGATCAGAACCTCGGTTTCATACGCCGGTTTTTGAACTGCTGAAGTCATCTTGGGTTACCCTTCAAAGTTGGATTGCTTGTCCGGTAATCGGCCTAGGGCAGGCGGAGTGCTTCACGGATGGTCAGCGTTTGGAACGCAGGTCCTGAAGCGGCGCCAATCGGCCCGGTCAGGCGTCGATAAACGCTGCAAGCATGGCATTGAACCGATCTGCATGTTCAAGCTGCGCCCAATGGCCACAGCGGTTGAAGACGATGAGGCTGGAATTTGGCATGACACCCGCCAGGCGCATGCTGTGCTCCACGCCCACGGTCCGATCGTCGCGGCCATGGATCAGCAACGAGGGCGTAGTTGTGCGTGCAAGGCCCGCGAAAACCTCGTCCTGGCCCAGACCATCGATATTCATGGCGGCCGCGCCCTTAAGAAAATTGGACAAATGCGCAGGGTTCGCGAGGGCATTTGCGGAGCGCTGGTTCACCAGTTCATCGGTCGCATAGGCCGGGTCGAAGACCATTACATTGACCAGCCTGCGAAAATTCTCGGGGCTTGGATCAGCATATGTCGCGAAGAGAATCTTGAGCCCCTCTGTCGGGCCACCGGGTTGAAAGAACAGTTGCGGGCCGCCGGGTGCCGGTGCGCCCATGGTAATGCAATGAGTGACCCGGTCGTTGTGCAGTGCGGTCATCATCAGTGCAGCAAGCCCGCCCATCGAATTGCCGACTAGCGCTGCTTTTTCGATACCAAGACCGTCCATGAACAAGCGGGTCGCCTCGACATTGGCGAGAAAGCGGTTCTCCCCGGTTGGGTCATATTCGGACGATTTTCCCCAGCCCGGAAAGTCGAGCAGATAGACTTTGTAGCGCTGGGCCAGCTTCGCGAAATTGGGATTGAAGTTGCTCCAGCCACTGGCTCCTGGGCCAGAACCGTGCAGCATGATCAGCGGGTGCCCCTCGCCAGCCACGTGGTAGTGCAATCGCCAACGCGGCGTATCGATGTATTGGCTGGTTTGTGCTTCCGTTGACATCATGCAATCCTCGATCAGGAGAAATCTATTCCGCGCAGCAACAATGGTGTGCATCGGATGGGAAAGCGCAGCCCCTGGGTGTGGAGAGGGTCACCCAAGGGCCGCCTTCACCGGGACATTAGTATCGGAACGACACCGTTACTCCGTAGGTTGCCGGCATGCCCGCAACCTTGGAGAAGGAATCGATGACGTGCGAAACGCCGTTCCAATAATACTTGTTGGTGATGTTGCGTCCCCAGACTTCCGCACGCCAGCTATCGTTGTTGCTCTTGATGCCCGCACGCATGTTGAGGAGCGCATAGCTATCAATCGCGAACCGCGGATCGCTGCCGAAGGCCGCGACCGTCTTGGAACGATAGTTCACATCCGCCCCAATAAAGCCATTGATCGCGCTTGAGACAGGCACCTCGTAATCGAAGCCGCCCGAAATCTGCCACTTGGGCGTGTTAGGGAACCCTTCGCCCTTGAGATCGACAAGGGTGCCGCCAGAATCGGGTGTCTGGTAGTTCCGCGTCACCTTGGAGTTGATGTAGGAAGCTGCGCCGCGCAGGCTCAGCCCAGCAACCGGGCGGATGGTCGTCGACAATTCGAAGCCCGCTACCCGCGACTTGGGAATGTTCACCAGCTTTGGCAATGTGCCCAGGGGGAAGCCGGTATTAATGAAGCCCAGGATCTGTTTGTCCTGATAATCGTAGTAGAAGGCCGCGCCTTCCAGCGTGACACGGCGATCAAGCAGTGACGTTTTGAACCCGGCTTCATAAGCCAAGACGGACTCTTGCGTTACGGGAATATACTGGGTGACCGAGGCCGACGGCACACCGGCAAAGCTCCCCGCCTTGAAACCCTTCGTTGCGTTGGCATAAAGCAGCAGATCGCTGTTGGGCTTCCAGCTCAGCCCCGCGCGCCATGAGAGATTGTCCTCGTTGAGCGTCCCCGGAACGTTGGTCACGGGCAGGAAGTTCGCGTCGGAAGTAACGCATCCGCCCTTCGGAATGGTGATTGTGGTCGGGACCCCCGATCCGATCGTCTGAAGAAGACTGTAGAGGTTGCCGAAGGCTGTTCCGAAAGACCCGTCGCCCGCATCCAACAGGCAGCCATTGGCGCTGCGACGCTGATCCGTATAACGGACGGAACCCTGCAGCGTAACCTTTGGTGCGATCTCGTAGTCGACGCTCGCGAACACGGCGGCAGTCTTGATCTTCTGATCGTTACGGATGTCGAAGTTACGGTAGCGGTTGACAAACGCCGGCGTGGCGATGCCGGAGTTGCTGCCCGAAACTGTGCCGAGCTGATCTTCGTCCGCAGTATCGCGCTGATAATTACCGCCAACCATCCATTTCAGGCCGGGCGTATCACCCGAAAGGCGCAGTTCCTGCGAAAAGGAGCTGATGTCAGACTTGATCAGGAAAAACAGATCATTGAACGCCACGCCGTCGGAATCATTGGGGTTACGACCGCGGAAGTCAGTGTAAGCCGTGATCGAAGTTAGCGTCACACTTGGCGACAATTCGAGATCCGCCCGCAATGACCCCTGATAGAACCGGTCGTCATGCCGGAAATCGACACCGGGGTCCCAATCCGCAACGCGTGCGTTGTTGGGCGCTCTTACCGCTGTGGCGAAAAAGGCCTTTTCTTCGGGAAAGCCCACCGGGTTGGTCGGCGCATAGGCAATGTACTGCGCGGCCTGGCTGTCGGACTTGTCGATCCAGCCATTCAGGTTGAACTGAAGCTTCAGCTTGTCGCTGGGCTCGACATCGAGCAGCAGGCGCCCCGTGGTAAAGTTACGGCGACCGAGCGTGTCATTGCGTGTCTGGCTATACTGCCAGTCCCCCCGGTCTTCATGGCGAACAGCAAGCCGGGCCTTGACACCTTCCGCCAACGGGCCGCTCACATAGCCATCGACGTCGAACTGATTGAAGCGGCCATACGTGGCGCTTCCGCCGAAGCGGAATTCATCGGTCGGCCGCGCAGCAATGTAGTTGATTGCCCCGCCGGTGGAGTTTTGCCCGAAAAGTGTGCCTTGGGGGCCCTTCAGCACTTCCACCCGCTCAAGGTCGAGTGAGGCGCCAGGCGTCATTACCGAATAGGGCAGCGGAACCTGGTCGACATAGACACTGACGGTCGGACTGACCCCCGTCGAGGTGTCATAGAACCCAATGCCGCGAATGGTGAAGACTGGTGGGCCATAGGCGCTTTGCTGGGCCGTGAAGCCTGGCACAACCCGCTCCAAATCGAACGTTGACGTAACACCCCGCGAACGCAACTGTTCTCCCGTCGCGGCGGTGATGGAAAGAGGCACATCCGACAGCCGTTCACTGCGCTTCTGCGCCGTGACGATAATTTCCCCGATGCCTCCATCGGGTGCTTGATCTGTGGTGCTAGCTTCCTGGGCAGATGCGACAGGTGCATATAGCAATCCTACCGCGAGGGCCAAACCTGCAGCCTGACAACCGGAACGTACGTTCTTATTTTCCATCAGATCTCTCCCAGTGATTGTTCTTTTTTAGCGCCAGGTAGAAACTTGGGCGCTGTCCCGACCGAGATCAGCAAGGACCGTGCCAATTTCGCCAGCGTGCTTTCAGCCGCTTGGCTTGATCACAGAAAATGGCTGTTTGATGGGCGCTATTCGCCATCCTGCTGCACACCGACGGTCGCGGCTGCGTCTGACATTGGTCGTTTCAGCTTGCAGGCATCGCAAAAACTGTGAATATTCCGATGTCAAATAATCACAATCTCGGAATATTCCGACATCGAGGAGGGTGTCTTGAACCAGCATCGTGTGGACCATTCAGAATCGGTGAAATGGACTCCGAATGTGAGCCTGACGGCTACGAAGCGCGATATTGCCGGCCTCATCGAACGGCTGCACTTTGATCTTCCCGAGGGATTGATCTGGCTGGACCAGAGCCGGGTCACCCTCTTGCACGCCAGTTGGCTTGCGCAGCTCCGATCCGAACTTTTGCCGTTGCTTGGCTACCATCAGGCACGGGCGCTAATAACGCGGCTCGGTTATTCAGCCGGCTGTCGCGACGCCAAGGCCTCACTTGAGAGAAGTCCGGCACAATCGTGGGAGGAAATGCTGCTGACCGGTGGGCAAATGCATACCCTCCACGGTATGGTTGCCGCTGCCGTGATCAACATCGACCTCGATGAAAATAGGCGGCGCTGCCACATCGAGTTCGTTTGGAAGAACAGTATCGAACGCATCGGCGATGACGAGCGGCGCTTCCATAACTCGGAATCGGGCTGCTGGATGACAGTTGGCTATGCTGCTGGTTTTTTGACCACATGTTATGGCGCGCCAGTACATTTCCGAGAGCTTGCATGCTGTTCGGGCGGCCATGATCATTGCAGCGGCATCGCAAAATTTGCCGATCAGTGGAGTGATAGTACTGAAGACATGGTCTATTACTCCGCGCTCCAAATGAGCGAAGATGATGCCACAACCGCCACCGGTCCGATTTCCTTACAGCCTGAACTCTTACTGCAAGCCCATAATGCAAGTGGAATCGTTGTAGGTCGGTCCACCGCGTTCAATGCCGTCCAGCATAAGGTCAATCAGGTAGCCGACACACGCGCGACCGTACTCCTGCTGGGTGAAAGCGGCGTCGGGAAAAGCGTTTTTGCGAGACAGATCCATGATCGAAGCCCTCGTAGCGAGAATCCGTTCGTGGAGATCAATTGCGCCGCCATTCCAGAAAATCTCCTTGAAGCCGAATTGTTTGGCGTGGAAAAGGGGGCTTTTACGGGCGCAGGTGCCACGCGGCCCGGCAGGTTTGAAGAAGCGAATGGCGGTTCCATCTTTCTCGACGAAATCGGCACGCTTTCGCTATCATCGCAGGGCAAGCTTCTTAGGGTTCTCCAGAATCATAAATTCGAGCGGCTTGGCAGCAACAAGACACTTCAAGCCGATGTCAGAGTTATTGCCGCTACAAACGAAGATCTTGAAGTAGCAGTCCAGGAAAAACGATTCCGCGCCGACCTCTATTATCGATTGAACGTATTTCCGATACAGATTCCGTCTCTGCGCCAGCGCACGGATGATCTACCGGTGCTGATCGATCATTTTCTAAAGATGTTCAGCACACGTCACGATCGAAATGTCTCCGGGATTTCGGGGCAAGCCTACCGGATGCTGCTGGCACACAACTGGCCCGGGAACATCCGAGAACTTGAAAATGTCATCGAACGCGCAGTTATCATGTGCCAGCGAGGGGAAATGCTCGAAGTTGGCCATTTCCCCCAAAGCCAATTGGCAGAAGCTGCCAAAAGACTGATGCAACTGGATGAAGCAGGCAATCTGGCCCACAGCTCAGATGATCTGGATGGTCTGCCCGCGACAATCCTAGACGCACTGAACTCTCAAGGCCTCAACCTTGAAGGCTTGGAGCGCGCGGCGATCAAGGCAGCTCTTGCCGCGACAAACGACAATGTGGCTCGGGCAGCAAAGCTGCTCGGTGTCACACGCGCGCAAATCGATTATCGACTCAAGAAATGGCAAGCCGAGTAATCTTATGCTGGGCGGCGATTCTGGACAGGGCGATTAGTGGATTTTCTGTCTGATGGCGGCCATCATGCCGCGTGACAGGAGAGCAGACGACCGCGCCGGAACGACAGCCCCATATTCAAGGCCAAGGTGGCATTGGCCGCCGTGAAGGCCGAGAAGACGGGACCGAGTTGGCAGCCATATGACGCTCACCCGAACAAGACCACTCGCTATGGCTTGTACGTGCGGCGGTAGCACTTACGACCCACGGTTGGCGCGATTCCTGCGCTCCACAGCTTGGTCAACTTGATAGCCGGCCCCCAAACTAGTTGGTAACGCTGTCGCTCGCACAAACCTGTGGATCGGCGCTGGAACGGGCCCCTCCTACTTCACGATCTATCATTTTGAATTGCCGTAAAAAGTTGGTTTTGACCGGGGTCCCGATCGGCGCCGATCGGGACCCCGGCATGCGCCAGTATAAGGATAGAAATCAATGCATTACCTCCCGTCAGAGCGGGTCCCACTCCAACGCTGCTTCACAATCAACACCCAGTCTTGAAATCGCCGTCGCAGTTATCGGATCCAAGCCCTGCGGGTCAGCGAGCAATATCGCAGCTTTCATGCGCGGATCCCAGAAATCCACGATATGCTGGACCATTGCCGAAACGGCGGCATCCTCACCTTGCGCCGCCAGATTGCGGGCAATCTGGTTGGCCATGCTTACAAGCCGCTGTTCGTCCATCAGATCGCCTCGATGCGGCGCGCGCGGGTGGTGAGCGCAGCATAGTTTTCCTGCCAGTCACTTGGCCCGTTGGACGCCGATACCTGCACTGCGGTCACCTTGTATTCCGGGCAATTGGTCGCCCAGTCGGAGAACTCGGTCGTGACGAGATTGGCCTGCGTTTCGGGGTGGTGAAAGGTGGTATAGACCACGCCGGGGACAACTGTCGGGCGCCAAAGTAGAGCGCAATTGCGTGCACTGAACTCCAATCGTCGCGCCATATTGGGCTGCATTCAATCTGCACGGCATTCGGCGTGTTGTTCGCGCTACTGATCGGAGAACCGCTTTGCCAGTCTGGCGCTCGCGCCACTTTTGGCAGCAAGTTTTGAGCCATAGCGCAACACCGTGCGTGCATCGCGCCAGCGGTAAGCCTGCATGATCGCTGGTAGCCCCTCACCTGCGGCAAAGTTATCCTGCGCTACGCCGACACGAATGGAATGCGACGAAATCGCCTTGCACCAGCGACTAAGCTCGGCCTCGCTCATCTGCCCCAGCAAGCCCTTCTCCCAGGCTTGGCGAATAAGCCGCTTGTAAATGAGCGTGATACTGTTGGGGTGTAGCGGCTCTGCACCGATACCATCGATTGATCCGTCAAAATGCGTCGTGACCCGGCGCAGCAGCGGCCCCTGGTCGATTTCAGAAGCTTTGCACCAACGCGTGATGGCCATCATGGTTGCTGGAGAAAGGTAAGCCTGCGCACCAGCTTGCTTACGGTCAGTCTTGCTCGAGGGAATGTGAAGGATCCCTGCGCCCTCACTATCAGGGCCTTCAATGTGCGCAACATTGATCGCCACCAGTTCAGATCGCCGCGCCGCCGTATCATAGGCAATGCGTAACAACGCGGCATCGCGCAAACCCAGCTCGTCGCGGCGGCAGGCCTTGAGCAGGTGCGCGAGGCACACCCCCGAGGCAGGGCTGTCGAGATCGGCAATGTCGCCTTTGAAGCGAATGGCATGCGCCTGCCGCTGCCGCACGCCTAGATGATTACGGGCCGCCTTGCGCTCGAACTTGACCAAGGGGTCCGACGTTGGATCGGTGAGACCCGCCATGCGGTAAGCCCAGCCCACATGGACGAGGTAGCGCTCGATCGTCGCCATTGCGCGGGTTTTGAGGTCACAAGTCTCAGTACCGGAAAGGGCTCGGATCCAGGCAGCAACGTCGGCAGGCCTTGCAACGGCAGGCTCAACGCGGCGCAATCGGCACCATTGCCCCCACAAGGTCAGGTCAGAGCGGAAGGCGCGGCGTGTGTTTTCGGACCAGCCACGCATGGCTGCATCGAGCAGCGCCTCGTCGATGCGAATGCCTGCACCTGCCAGTGCGCGCACATCTCCGATCAGATCTGCTGGTTCGACAGATAAAGGAACGATCTTTCGGGTACGGACCGATGATTTTTGAGGGCGGACGGGTTCGCGCATGTCAGGACTTTTCTCGTCGGGTGCTTGGGCCGCAAGCAGCCGGGCTGGCGGTGCGATGATCGGTCGCCGCATCAATCGCCCCAAGGATTGACCAGGTCGATGCCGGTAGCTGCAAAATCCTTCACGTTCCGGGTCACCAATGTGAGCCCGTAAGCCCCTGCGATACCGGCAATCTGGACGTCGCCAGTCGTCATGGTCCGTCCAGCGCTGGCACTGACGCTGGCCAGTTCGGCCGCCATTTCCGCCGAAGGCCGGTCGAAGGACACGACGCGCGGACCAAATCGGGCAACGATACGCTCGAACGCCCCCATCAGTTCGTCGCGGCGGCGCCCGGGTGGCATGGAGTTGATCCCGGCACGTACCTCGAAGATCGCAACAGTCGGCATAGCACAGTTGCCAGCATGGCGATCGAGCCATGTCACCACACGAGCCGAGGGTGCTGGCCGCATCGACTCGGAAACCACGTTGGAATCGATCAGGTAGATCATTCGAAGACCGGCAACGCTCGATCAGGGCGCTGGCGCTGCGCATCGATCGCGGCGGCGACATCGTCATAGCCTGGCCGCGTGATGCGCACGATGAAGCTGCCGAGCGGCTCGAGCGCATCGGGGTTGCCCACTTCTGCGCGCGCAGCTTCATCGAGAATCTGGCGCAGTTCTTCCTCGAGACTATGGCGCCTACGTGAAGCACGCTGGGCAAGCAGACCCTTGGTTTCTTCAGACAGGTTGCGGATCGTGACGCTGGCCATGCGCGGACTCCATGTTGGCGGCCGAGGTGGCCATCGCCGCTAATATAGCGGCAATTCACATCGGAAACTAGTAAAATGCAATCATGCAATCGCTAATCTGAGTTTTGCGTAGTTACGATAAGCAGCCATTATCAACACTTAATCAACCGGCATATGGACTAAACATCACTCGTCAGGCTATAATTTGTCCGTGAAGCACCCTCCCCCGCCCCTTACCGGCATCGCTTGGACGCCCGATCTGGTGGCCGCGATCGCCGATGCTGGCGCGGCGATTGGGCGGCTTGATGCGCGGATTTGTGCGACTTCCTTTGCCCCAGCCTGGAATCTGCGGGCGAGCTGGACAGGTTACGCCGCCGCGCTACGCCTACAGAATTACGAAATCGAGGAAATCGATATTATTTCCTGGCAATGCGGTCTCCATCTGGCCGGGCGGCCTCGCCTCGAAACGGTGGGGGATCCGTTTTCTGTCGGCTGCCAAAGTTAGTGTCACCGCCGAAGACGAACTGATGCCGCTCTGCCATAATTGATGGCAACGGGTTTTCCCGGTTTCCGCACACTCCTGGCCAAGAGCACCTCCTCTATCCCCGCACTTCGCGCAGCATGCGCGCGGTGGCATTGGACGACGGGGCCAGCTTGCGGCCATAGCGCAGCGCGGTC
This sequence comes from Sphingobium sp. EM0848, assembly GCF_013375555.1. NCBI lineage: Bacteria > Pseudomonadati > Pseudomonadota > Alphaproteobacteria > Sphingomonadales > Sphingobiaceae > Sphingobium > Sphingobium sp. EM0848. The sequence goes on along the minus strand of NZ_JABXWB010000004.1, from coordinate 153,950 downwards.
GATGTCGAGGACCAACGCAGAGCCTGCGCAATCGGCCCGGCGTCTTCTCCGCTGGCGAACAGATCCTGCGTTAGACCTACTCTCAGCGAATGCGTGCTGAGCGCTGAAATCGCCGCATCGAGCTCCTTTCCGAACAGATTGACCATGTGTTCGTCTGCCGCGCGCCGGGCGGTTTGTTTGATGATCAGTCGCACCGCCGCCGGTGTCAGCGGTTCTTCGCCGATGACATAGGTCGTCGATGCCAGCACGGGTTTAGCTTCGGCAGGCGATGGCGATCCTGCGGGCAGCCGCCACCTGAACCCCGGCGGGGCAGGCAAGGCGGCAGGGGCCTCGGCAGCGCGAGCCTTGGTCCGCACCACGCCGATTCGGCGAAACAGCGGGCCTTCGGCAATCCCGCCGCTTGTCCGCCATGCAGACACGCGCCGCATCGTGTCGGGCGAGAGCCAGGCATAGGCCCCCTGCCCTTCCTGATCGGTCTTCGAGCGCGGAACGGTCAGGACTGCCGAACCATCGCGTTCGACTGTGATATGGTCGCACGCCACCCGCACCAGTTCGGACACGCGCAACCCGGTGTCGTAGGCGAGGCTGAGCAGCGCCCCATCGCGCAAACCAGGCAATGTTCCAGGGCATGCCTGCAACAGCGCGCTCAGGGTAAACCCTTTTGCCGGAGCGCTGCCCAGCCCCTCTCCAAACCGCAGCGGCCCGGCCTGACGCTGCGTGACATCGACCCGGCGCCGAAACCCACGCAGCGCGTCGCGCACGATGCTCCCCTGGGTAGGTGTCGCCACCCCGAGCAGGCCATGCACCGCCGCCAGACTGGCAAGACGCCGCCCGACCGTCGCCGGCTTGAGCTCGCGCCGTTCACAATCCTCGAGGTAGGCGACGATCCGTGCCTCGTTCGCGGGCAGGCCGATCCCGCCCGCGCGTGCGCAAAAGGTGGCATAGCAGGCGAGATGGCTCTGTTGCAAAAATCGTGAAGCTTGAGCATGCTTGGCGGAGATTGAACGGATGGAGCGATGACGGATTTCAAGTGGCGCCATTTCCAGGGTGATGTGATCCTGTGGGCGGTGCGCTGGTATTGTCGCTATCCGATCAGCTATCGCGACCTTGAGGAAATGCTGGCGGAACGCGGCATTTCGGTCGACCATACGACGATCTATCGCTGGGTCCAGCGCTACGCCCCGGAGATGGAGAAGCGGCTGCGCTGGTTCTGGCGGCGTGGCTTTGATCCGAGCTGGCGCCTGGATGAAACCTACGTCAAGGTGCGGGGCAAGTGGACCTACCTGTACCGGGCAGTCGACAAGCGGGGCGACACGATCGATTTCTACCTGTCGCCGACCCGCAGCGCCAAGGCAGCGAAGCGGTTCCTGGGCAAGGCCCTGCGAGGCCTGAAGCACTGGGAAAAGCCGGCCACGCTCAATACTGACAAAGCGCCGAGCTATGGTGCAGCGATCACCGAATTGAAGCGCGAAGGAAAGCTGGACCAGGAGACGGCCCACCGGCAGGTGAAGTATCTCAATAACGTGATCGAGGCCGATCACGGAAAGCTCAAGATGCTGATCAAGCCGGTGCGCGGTTTCAAATCGATCCCCACGGCCTATGCCACGATCAAGGGATTCGAAGTCATGCGAGCCCTGCGCAAAGGACAGGCTCGTCCCTGGTGCCTGCAGCCCGGCATCAGGGGAGAGGTGCGCCTTGTGGAGAGAGCTTTCGGCATTGGGCCCTCGGCACTGACGGAGGCCATGGACATGCTCAACCACCATTTCGCAGCAGCCGCCTGATCGGCGCAGAGCGACAGCCTACCTGTGACTGCCGCCAATCTTTGCAACAGAGCCGACCTAGATGCCGTAATGGGCCGGCGTCTAGGATTCAAAGATCCATCTGCTCCGGACTTAGCAAGCCACTTCCGCCACGCGAAGGTCTTCCCAACTCCCCACTTGCCCTTGATGCAAAGCACCTCGGCGCGGTCGTCATTCAGAAACCTCTTTATTTCGGCTTTGATCAACGCAGTGCACATGAGCGGTTCCATAGAAGGCAGAGTGATCAAGATAGGCGGGAAGGCGCCATCTTGTTAAGTTAAAGATAACTCCTTGCAATTCCTTTCGGCCGCGGCCGGGTGTCCGTTGCTGGCAAGATTAGTCGTTCAACAGGTTGTGAAAGAACGGCAGCTTTGTCCCACATCATGCGCTGGCGCGGCGGCGGGATGTGCTGCTTTGCGCCGGTCGCTCCGGCCAAGGGTATCGAGACGCAACAGCAAACCGAACTCGCCAAGGAAATCCTGGGCAAATACGGCTTCGACTACTCGGTCGCATACGCCATCGGCGGGCGCGAACTGCACCATCTTGTCTTCATCCAGTATGACAAGGAGGACCTTGTTGAAGAGAAGAAGGCGGACGACTGCATCCGCGAAATGGTAACCCGCTTCGGCGAGCGTGGCTGGGCGAGCTACCGCACCGGCGTCAACACCATGGACCTGGTGGCGAAGCAATACGGCGAGGCCAATCGCGACCTTATTGCCCGGCTCAAGCAGGCGCTTGACCCCAACCATATCCTCTCGCCCGGCAGGCAGGGGATCGCCTGAAAGGCCAGTGTGTTAGCAAGGCGGACAGCTTCCCCCCTCGGAGCCTTAGTACGGAGATAACGCGTTCAACGAGTTGGTTTCGCGAGTAACAGACTTTTTGCTTTGGCATCCGTTTGAGCAGATTAAGAGGTAAGCGATCCACCCTCGGCCTGATGAGGCTGCTATTCCGACTTCTGAGATTTTAGAAAGCCTCCTGCATTCAGCCACGCCACGAACTGGTCGAGCATCAACGGAGTGGTCGTACCCTCAATTCCGAGCCCGAAGCCGTGGCCGCCTTTTGCGTAGGCGTGCAATTCGACCGGGCGGTTGGCCTTGTGCCAGGCTTCTACGATGGGGAAACCCATAGTTGGGAACAGAGGATCGTCGAACGCAATCGCGGCAAACATCGGAGGAGCGTCTCGGGGCGGAGTCACCTTGGCCTGTGGGCCGTAGATGTAGCCAAAGAAATTGGGCCCTTCCCCGGGTTTTGCGCTCATGACAGCGTTGAGAGACGTCATGGCACCCGCCGAAAACCCGATCATTCCTACACGAGAAGGATCAATTGCCCACTTCTCGGCATTTGCTCGCACCAAGGAAAGGGCGCTTAGCGCGTCGTCAGTTGATGGCGGGTATTGAAGTGATGGCTGCTGTGATGGATCAGGCAGGCCCTCAGCCACCTTTTTGTCCATGAAGGTCTTCGCTTCATCGATACCTATCGGCGTTGGCATCACTCGGTATTTTAGGACGAAGGCGGCGATGCCACGAGCATTGAGGGCTTTGGCAACCTTCCAGCCCTCTGGTTCTATCGCCAAAAGCATGAAAGCTCCGCCAGGGGCGACGATCACTGCAGCACCTGTCGCCTTCGACGGGTCTGGAAGAAACGGGGTGATCGTGGGAACAGTGACATTGCGGACTACGTAGCCATGTGGCCCGTACGTCATCCAAGTTTCAAGCCCCTTACTGGCTGCCGCGGTGGGCGAAGATAGAGGGATGGCGTGGGGTTCCGGCGGCGCTTGAACCAGCTTGATTTCCAGCTGATCCGCTTGGGCGAGCGCTGGCTGGCCAGCGCGCAGGAATGCTACAGCCAACACGGTAAAGAGGTCGATTTTCCTCATGTTCTAGGGTAGTCCTCTCTATAATTCAGTCGCTCGCCAGAGTTGGGTGATCTATTAAATCGATCGCGCTACGTGGCCTTGCCTTCACTAGTATCCATACTGCCGAGCTGATTGCATGCCATATAATATCTAGCACATTATGCAGTATATTTTATATTATGGAAAAAGGGCTGCGCGTGCTACCGATGGCGTGGGTAGAATTTGTTGAAAACATCTTGCGCGGCGGTCTGACAACATGTCTTGCGGTTTCGAGTAGGGAAGCAGGTTTGAGAACAGAAAACGTCATCATCGTGGGCGCCGGGCACGGCGGCGCACAGGCTGCGATCGCCCTGCGGCAGAATGGCTTCGAAGGCCGCATCCTGGTGATCGGCAGGGAGCCGGAGATCCCCTACGAACGCCCGCCGCTGTCCAAGGAATACCTCGCCCGCGACAAGACCTTCGACCGCATCTGCATCCGCCCGGCGCAGTTCTGGGAAGATAAGCAGATCGAGATGAAGCTCGGCGCCGAAGTCGTCTCGCTCGATCCCGCCGCGCACACGGTCAAGCTCGGTGACGGCTCGGAGCTCTGCTACGGCAAGCTGATCTGGGCCACCGGCGGCGATCCGCGCCGCCTTTCGTGCGTGGGCGCAGACCTCAAGGGCGTCCACGCCGTCCGCACCAAGGAAGACGCCGACCGGCTGATGGCCGAACTCGATGCCGGAGCCAAGCGCGCCGTGGTCGTTGGCGGCGGCTACATCGGCCTCGAAGCCGCTGCGGTGCTGACCAAGTTCGACGTCTCGGTCACCCTGCTGGAAGCCCTGCCGCGCGTGCTGGCCAGGGTTGCGGGTGAACCCCTTTCCGAATTCTACCAGGCCGAGCACCGCGCCCACGGCGTCGATCTGCGCACCGGCGCGGCGATGGACTGCATCGAAGGCGATGGCGTCAAGGCGACCAGCGTCAAAATGCAGGACGGCTCGGTCATCCCGGCCGACATTGTCATCGTCGGCATCGGCATCGTGCCCTGTGTTGGCCCGCTGCTGGCAGCGGGGGCATCGGGTGGCAACGGCGTCGACGTCGACGAACTGTGCCGTACCTCGTTGCCCGATGTCTACGCGATCGGCGATTGCGCGGCTCACTCGAACGACTTTGCCGACGGCGCGGTGATCCGCCTCGAATCCGTCCAGAATGCCAACGACATGGCTACCACTGCCGCCAAGTGCATCTGTGGCACCGAAGCGCCCTACAAGGCCACGCCATGGTTCTGGTCCAACCAGTATGACCTGCGCCTGCAGACCGTCGGCCTGTCGACCGGCCATGACAACGCCGTGCTCCGCGGCGACCCGGTCACGCGCTCGTTCTCGGTGGTCTACCTCAAGAACGGCAAGGTCATCGCGCTCGACTGCGTGAACATGGTCAAGGACTACGTCCAGGGCAAGAAACTGGTCGAAGCCCGGGCCCAGATCGCACCTGAGCAGCTGGCCGACGCCAGCGTGCCGCTGAAAGAAATGCTCGCATAAACACTCAGCACGGGCATTTTTGCGGGATTAGCACCCGTTAATGTTCAGGCCATGCAGGATGCTTTCTGGCGTGGTCTGCATTGTGAAGTTTACGCAAGCGCACCAGAAAGGTTTGGGCCACCGGATCCTCCCTGAAAAGACAATGTCTGTTACCGGACAGACAAATTTCTTCAGGCAACTTCTGCGGGGTGGGCAAGGCGAGTCTGCGACTGCCCCGGATTTTTTTCTTTTGCTGATTGCGGCGAAACTGTTCGAACACCTTAACCAGATGTCCTCAAAGCTTCAGGGACAGGATAACCCCATCCCGCATATTCATCTGCGATAACACCTGCCATCAGCTGCAGCTCGGGTGAGATTTCGTTCATCCGTTGGCTCATGATGATAGGCGATGTCGCCTGCTCTGACAGTTCCCGATAAACGACATCGTGGCTTCTGGAGCGGCTGATCGATTCAGGAACAATTGCGAGCCCTTCCTCAGCGGCAACTAGGCCAATCGCGATCTGCAATTCTCTCGCTTCGTGCGCGATTTTCGGTTCGAGTCCATGGTCGCGAAACAGCGATATCACCTGGTCTGCATAACTAGGACGTGGTGCACGCGGGTAGATGATCTGCGGCTGTGTAGCTACCTGCTTAAGTGTCAAAGCGCGTTCAGACTGCGCGAGCGTGTGTCCGCGCGGCAATGCTACTGCCAGTCTCTCGTTGCGCAGAATGGTCCGCTTGATGTCTGGATCTTCAAAACGAATGCGACCGAAGCCGACATCAATTCGCCCGTCCTTGAGAGCGGCTATCTGTTCAAGTGTCGTGCTTTCCACCAAGGATAGCTCGACGTCAGGAGCTCGTTTGCGAAAGGCGCGGATCAGTTCAGGAAGCCTCGCGTAGATCGTGGAGGCGACAAACCCGATCGTGAAGCGTCGCCGTTCCGTTGCGGCAGCGGTCCTCATCATGGCCTGCATGTCATCCATGCGATCAAGGATTTGCCTGGCTTGCTCGTAAAGCAATTGACCAAGAGGGGTCAGACTTAGCGGCCGGGCAGTCCTGTCGAAAAGCAGGCCTCCTACTTCCTCCTCCATTTGACGTATCGTTCGGCTTAGGGGTGGCTGCGCGATGTTAAGAGTGGCTGCCGCGTGTGAAAAACTCCGCGCACTTGCCACCGCAAGGAATTGACGGAGGTGCCTCAGGTCCATTGCTATACCTTACAGGTATGGAGTCATGACCGCAATGATCTTTGAAAGCCCTCCGGTGACACGCTACTTTTCCTGATAACAGTGTGAAGTTGGAGAGGTGTGATAATGGCGGCTTTAGACCGGATCGATACCTTCATTGTCGATGTGCCGACAATCCGGCCACACGTCCTCGCGATGGCGACCATGCGTGCGCAGTCGATGGTCATTGTTCGTTTGACCGACGGCGACGGCGTCGAAGGCATCGGGGAGGGCACGACCATAGGCGGCCTCAGCTATGGCGAGGAAAGCCCTGAAAGCATCAAGTCTGCAATCGATACATATATCGCACCGATCCTTCAGGTCTGCGATCTTTCGCGTGTGCGCGCCACGATGGCACGGATCGGCCGCAGCGTGCGCGGCAACCATTTCGCCAAGTGCGCGGTGGAAACGGCGCTTCTCGACATGGCGGGCAAGCGGCTGGGCGTGCCGGTCTCCGAGCTGATCGGGGGAGGGCGCGTACGGTCCTCGCTGCCCGTCGCATGGACGCTCGCCAGCGGAAACACCGCACGCGACATCGAGGAGGGCGAGGCCATGCTCGAGCAGCGCCGCCATCGCATCTTCAAGCTCAAGATCGGCAAGCGCGAAGTCGCGGACGACGTTGCGCATGTGGGGGCAATCTGCAAGGCGCTGGCCGGACGCGCGAGCGTGCGTGTCGACGTAAACCAGAACTGGTCCGAAGCGCAGGCCGTGCGTGGCATGGCAATGCTGCACGATGTCGGCGTCGAACTAGTCGAGCAGCCGGTGGCGCGCGATGCTCTAGATGCGATGGCGCGGCTGTCCGGAACCCAGGCGGTGCCGCTGATGGCCGACGAAGCGCTCAATGGTCCGCGTTCGGCCTTCCGCATCGCCTCTGCGGCGGCTGGCGGCGTGTTCGCGGTGAAGATCGCGCAATCGGGCGGGCTGCATCCTGCAAGCGAGGTTGCCGCCATCGCGACGGCTGCGGGGATCGGCCTTTACGGAGGCACGATGCTTGAAGGCGGCGTCGGCACCGTTGCCTCGGCGCACCTGTTTGCCTCGTTCCCTGAACTGGCGTGGGGCACCGAACTGTTCGGCCCCCTGCTGCTGACCGAGGAAATTCTGGCAACGCCGCTGCGCTATGCCGATTTCGAGCTGGCGGTCCCCGATGCGCCGGGCCTCGGCGTCACGCTCGACGAGGAAAAGATCGCCCGCTTCCGCCGCGACAGTGCGGCCCCCGTCATTCACGCCGTCGCCTGAGAGGACGCACGCATGTTGTTCATGGTTGAAATGCAGGTCAACATTCCGCTCGGCTTCGATGCGGACGAGGCGGCACAGCTGAAGGCCGCCGAGAAGGCGCGGTTTCAGGAACTGCAGGCAGCGGGCACGTGGCGACACATCTGGCGCGTAGCGGGGCAGTACGCCAACGTCAGCATCTTCGATGTCGAGAGCAATTCGCAACTGCACGACATCCTTATCGGCCTGCCGCTCTACCCTTTCATGACGATGAAGGTGACTGCGCTCTGCCGGCATCCCTCATCGCTTCACGACGATGACCGCTGAACCGGACATTTTATAATCAGGTAATTGAAACAGTATCTTGGGAGATTGACGTCATGCAAGAATCATTCGTTGATTCCGCTCCGATCCGAAACCTGCTCGACCGTGCGGCAGGCCTTGACGGTGATGGTGGCGATGCCCGCCTCAAAGCCATCATGCGCGATCTGCTGGAGGCGACTGCGCGCGTGATCGTGCGTCACGACGTGACCGAGAGCGAGTTCTGGGGCGCGGTCAAATACTTGCAGGACAGCGCCGGCGAGATCGGGCTGATCGTTCCGGGCATCGGCCTCGAGCACTTCATGGACCTCTACATGGACGCCAAGGATGCCGAGGCAGGTCTTGCCGGCGGTACGCCGCGGACCATCGAAGGCCCACTTTATGTTGCAGGCGCGCCTTTGGTCGAAGGGCCGGACGTCAACCTCACCGTTGATCCCGATGACACCACCAGCCTGTACATGACGGGTCAGGTGCGTGGCCCCGATGGCGAGCCGGTGCGGAATGCTATCATGCACGTGTGGCATGCGGACTCGCAGGGCTGGTACTCGCACTTCGACCCGACGAAGGAGCAGACGCCGTTCAACAATCGCCGTCGCATAAAGCTAGGCGACGACGGTCGCTATGCATTCCGTTCGAAGATGCCCAAGGGCTACAGCGTGCCCCCCGGTGGGGCGACCGACGTTCTCATGAAGGCCGTTGGCCGTCACGGAAACCGCCCGGCCCACGTCCACTTCTTCATCGAAGCGCCGGGCTACCGCCAGCTGACCACGCAGATCAACTTTGGAGACGATCCGTTCGCGCATGACGACTTTGCGTTCGGCACGCGCGCAGGCCTGCTGCCCGTGCCCATGCGTCAAGGCGACAGTGCCTCGATCACGTTCGACTTCGAGATGCAGCGTGCCGTGGACCAGGAAGATGAGAAGTTTTCCACCCGCGCGCGCCTTGAAGTCTGACGCAAGAATCTGGGAGAAATGACGATGTCCGGTGCCATCAGGAATCGCATTGAAACGGCCGTTGTCGATGACGCGGATACCGGGCAGTTCCGCTGCCGCCGCGACATCTTTACCGACCCTGATCTCTATGAACTCGAAATGAAGCACATCTTCGAGGGCAACTGGGTCTATCTCGCGCACGAGAGCCAGATCCCGTCGACAAACGACTGGTTCTCGGTGACGGTTGGACGGACCCCCGTGGTCATCACTCGTACAAAGGATGGCGCACTCAACGCCTTCATCAACGCCTGCTCGCATCGCGGCGCGATGCTGTGTCGGCGCAAGCGGGGCAACGGGCGCGTCATGGTCTGCCCGTTCCACGGCTGGAGCTTCACCAATGACGGCAAGCTGCTGAAGGCCAAGGACGAGAGCTCGGGCGCCTATCCCGCTTCGTTCAATCAGGACGGGTCGCACGACCTCGCCCGCCTTGCCCGCTTTGAAAGCTACCGCGGATTTCTGTTCGGTAGCGTCAATCCCGATGTTGGGCCGCTCGACAAATACCTCGGCGAGACGCGAGTGATCATCGATCAGATTGTCGACCAAGCACCAGATGGCATCGAGGTTCTGGCGGGAAGTTCGTCATACGTCTTCGAGGGCAACTGGAAGCTGCAAATGGAGAACGGTTGCGACGGCTACCACGTCAGCTCGGTGCACTACAACTACGCCAAGACCATGGGGCGGCGCGCCGAAGGCGGCACCAAGGCGGTCGATGCCAACGGCTGGTCCAAGGCCGTAAGCGGAGTCTACGGCTTCGACAACGGGCATATCCTGCTGTGGACCAAGGTGCTCAATCCCGAGGTGCGGCCCGTCTGGTCGCACAAGGAAGAACTTGAGAAGCGGCTCGGCAAGGAGCGCACGCGTTTCATCGTCGAGCAGAGCCGCAATCTGGCGCTCTATCCCAACGTCTTCCTGATGGACCAGTTCTCCACGCAGATCCGCGTGGTGCGACCGATCGATGTCAATCACACCGAAGTGACGATCTACTGTTTTGCGCCGAAGGGCGAGAGCGCCGAACTGCGCGCTATCCGCATCCGCCAGTACGAGGATTTCTTCAACGTCTCCGGCATGGGCACACCCGATGATCTGGAGGAGTTCCGCACGTGCCAGGCCTCCTATGCGGGCGCGGGCGAATTGTGGAACGACCTCAGTCGTGGTGCTAAGCGCTGGATCAACGGACCCGACGAGAATGCGCGCGAGATGGGCATGAATCCGCTGCTGAGCAGCGAGCGCAGCGAGGACGAGGGTCTGTTCGTCCGTCAGCACGAATACTGGGCCAAGGCCCTGCTTGATGGCCTTGCGCAGAGTGACCAGCGGGCGGAGGAAATGGCGTGAGCGTGCTCATTGAAGTTACCGCTTTCCTCAATCGCGAGGTGCGCCTGCTCGACGACCGGCAATGGGACGCGTGGCTCGAATGCTACACGCCTGACTGCACTTACTGGATGCCGGCGTGGACCGACGACGACGAACTCGTCACCGATCCGCAGAGCCAGATTTCGCTGATCTATTACGCGAACAGGCAAGGTCTGGAAGATCGCGTGTACCGGCTCGAGACCGAGCGTTCGAGCGCGAGCACGCCGGAACCGCGCACCACGCACATGATCGCCAACATCGAACTGATGGACGATCGCGGCGACGAGCTTGATGTGCGTTACAACTGGCATACGCTCAGCCATCGCTTCAAGATGACCAGCCAGTTCTTTGGTGCGACCTTTTGCACGTTGCGCCGGGTCGGCGGCGAACTGAAGATTTCGGCGAAGAAGATCGTGCTCAAGAACGACTACATCAACCAGGTGATCGACGTCTATCATGTCTGATCCGGTGGCGCATTTCGCGGGGCGGTTTGCCGGCAGGGTGATGGTCGTGACTGGCGCTGCGCAGGGCATCGGACGCGGTGTGGCGCTGCGGGCCGCGGCAGAGGGCGCGCAGGTCCTGTTGGTCGACCGGGCCGAATTCGTTGCCGACGTGGCCGCCGAAATCGGGCTATCGGCGCGGGCATTCGTGACGGATCTCGAAACGCATGAAGGCGCAGCAGCGGCCATGGCAGAGGCTGTTGCCCATTTCGGCCGGATCGACATTCTCATCAATAATGTCGGCGGTGCTATCCGCATGCGGCCCTTTGCCGAGTTCACGCCCGAGCAGATCGACGCGGAAATCCGCCGCTCGCTCATGCCGACGCTTTATGGCTGCCATGCGGCGCTGCCCGCGATGCTGGCGCAAGGTTCGGGCACCATTGTTAACGTATCGTCCAATGCCACGCGCGGCATCCGGCGCGGTCCCTATTCGGCGGCCAAGGGGGGGATCAACGCGCTGACGCAGAGCTTGGCGATGGAATATGGCGAACAAGGTATCCGCGTCGTGGCGACTGCGCCGGGGGGAACCAGCGCACCGCCGCGCAGGGTGCCGCGAAATGCCGCCGGCGACAATGCGCAGGAACAGGCGTGGATGGCGCAGGCGGTCGAACAGGTGACGGGATCAACGTTCTTCAAGCGCTATGGCACCCTGGACGAACAGATCGCACCAATCCTTTTCCTGGCCTCGGACGAGGCAAGCTACATAACCGGAACCATCCTGCCCGTTGCGGGCGGTGACCTGGGCTGAACGCAAGGGCCAACCAATGTCCAAGATTTATTCAAGTCCCGCGGCGGCGCTGGACGGCGTGCTGTTCGACGGGATGACCGTGATGTCTGGCGGGTTCGGCCTGTCCGGCAATCCGGAAAGCCTGATTCCCGAAATCCGCGCGGCGGGCGTGAAGGACCTAACGGTCATTTCCAACAATGCTGGCGCCGATGGCTTCGGCCTGTGGATGCTGTTGAAGAGCCGCCAAGTGAAGAAGATGATCTCGTCCTATGTGGGCGAGAACAAGCTGTTCGAGGAGCAGTACCTGTCGGGCGAACTTGAACTCGAGCTGACGCCGCAGGGGACGCTGGCAGAGCGCATCCGGGCGGGGGGCGCGGGGATTCCGGCGTTCTATACCCGCACCGGCGTAGGCACGGTCGTCGCTGAGGGCAAGCCGGTCGAGGTGTTCGAAGGCGAGGAATATGTGCGCGAGAATTGGCTGCGCGCCGATCTTGCCATCATCAAGGCGTGGCGTGCCGACCCCGAGGGCAACCTCATGTACCGGCGCACTGCGCGCAACTTCAACCCGAACATGGCAACGGCGGCCAAAGTAACGGTGGTCGAAGTCGAGGAGATCGTGCCCGCAGGTACATTCGACCCCGACTGCATCCATACACCCGGCATCTACGTCGACCGCATCGTGCTTTCGACGATCAATGAAAAGCGCATCGAAAAGCTGACCGTACGCGAAAGGGAGAGCGCCTGATGCGGTGGAATCGTGACCAGATGGCCGCGCGCGCCGCGCAGGAATTGCGCGATGGCGACTACGTCAACCTTGGCATCGGCATACCGACGCTGGTGGCTAACCACGTGCCCGAAGGCATCAAGGTTACGCTGCAGAGCGAGAATGGCATGCTCGGCATCGGCCCTTTCCCTTATGATGGCGAGGCCGATCCGGACCTGATCAACGCGGGCAAGCAGACCATCACCGCGCTGCCCACGTCGAGCTTCTTCTCTTCGGCCGACAGCTTCGCGATGATCCGGGGCGGTCATATCGACATGGCCGTATTGGGCGCGATGGAAGTTGCCGCAAACGGCGACCTCGCCAACTGGACCATTCCCGGCAAGATGGTGAAGGGCATGGGCGGGGCAATGGACCTCGTCGCCGGGGTCAAGCGCATTGTCGTCGTGATGGACCACGTGTCAAAGTCCGGTGCGCCCAAGATTCTCGAGGCGTGCAGCCTGCCGCTGACCGGGCGGCGGGTGGTGGACCTGATCGTCTCGGACCTCGCTGTCATTGCGGTTGACCGCAAGGCGGGCGGACTGACGCTCGTCGAACTGGCGCCGGGGGTTACAGTTGCCGAGGTCGTCGCCAAGACCGGCGCACCGCTCGATGTTTCGGCCTTTGTCGAAGGGGCGCAGGGCTGATGCCTTTCAGCGGGGAAGAGGGAAAGCGCGTCTATTGGAAGCTCGAAGGGCGTGACGATGTGCCCGCGCTGGTTCTGCTCAATTCCATCGGCACGGACATGGACTTGTGGGACGGCGCGCTACCGCTGCTGCGGCAAAGCCACCGGCTCCTGCGCGTTGACACGCGGGGGCATGGTGCATCGGATGTCGCAGACGAGGACTACGCCATGGCAGGCCTTGCTGCGGACATCTTTGGCGCCATGGATGGCGCCGGGATCACAGTTGCAGCGGTGGCGGGTGTATCGCTGGGCGGAATGATTGCGATGGAAATGGCGCTCGCACGGCCCGATCGCGTCGCCGCGCTGTCTTTGGTCTGCACTTCGGCTAAGATGGACAAGACCGCGTGGAGCGACCGCGTGGCAAAGGTGCGCGGCGAAGGCATGGCCGCTATCGTCGATCTGGCCATGGGGCGGTTCCTTTCACCCGAATTCATTGCCGCCGAGCCTGCAGTGGCGCAGACGATCCGCCGCCAGCTGGTGAATATGGCAGCTTCGGGGTACGCCGGATGCGCGGCAGCCATCCGCGATATGGATCTCGCATCACGGATTGGCCAGATCGGCTGTCCGACGCTGGTAGTGACGGGCGACCGTGACACCTCCACGCCCTTTGAAGGCCACGGTGAATACCTGCTTGCCCAGATTCCCGGAGCAAACCACGCGGCCTTGCCCGCTGCGCACCTCGCGCCGCTTGAGGCGCCGCGGCTTCTGGCCGAGACCATGCTCGAATTTCTGAAGGATTGAACCGCTCGATGACCGACGCTTTCATCTGTGATGCCATCCGCACCCCTGTCGGGAAGCTCAACGGATCGCTGGCCAGCGTGCGCGCCGACGACCTGGCCGCGCTGCCCCTTCGCGCATTGGCAAAGCGCAATCCGGACCTCGATTGGGCACAGGTGGATGATGTAATCCTCGGCTGCGCCAACCAGTCGGGAGAAGACAACCGTAACGTCGCGCGCATGGCTGTGCTTCTAGCCGGGCTGCCGGAAACGGTTCCGGGCGTCACCGTTAATCGCCTCTGCGCGTCGGGGCTGAATGCCGTCGGCATTGCTGCGCAGGCAATCCGCTCGGGCGATGCCGACCTGATGGTGGCCGGCGGCGTCGAGAGCATGACTCGCGCGCCTTACGTCATGGGCAAGGCAGGAAGTGCCTTCGACCGGGCCCAGAAGATCGAGGACACTACACTTGGCTGGCGCTTCATCAATCCGGCGATGAAGGCAGCTTATGGCGTCGACACGATGCCGCAGACCGGCGAGAACGTCGCCGACCAGTGGCAGGTGAGCCGCGAGGATCAGGATCGCTTTGCGCTGGCAAGCCAGGAAAAGGCTGCTGCGGCCATCGCATCGGGCCGTTTCGACGTGGAGATCGAGCCGGTCGAGGTTCCGCAAGGCAAGGCACCGCCCAAGCTGTTCGAACGTGACGAGCATCCGCGCGCGACGAGCCTTGAGGCGCTGGCCAAGCTCAAGCCGGTCGTGCGTGCTGATGGAACCGTGACGGCGGGCAATGCCTCGGGCCTGAACGATGGCGCCGCTGCGATGATCATTGCTTCGGACGCCGCTGCCAAGGCCAACGGGCTGACACCGCGCGCACGCATCATTGGCATGGCGGCCGCCGGGATTGCTCCGCGCGTTATGGGAGCCGGCCCGATCGAAGCCGCGCGTAAGGTGCTCGCCCGCGCCGGGCTCGGTGTTGGCGACCTGGACGTTATCGAACTCAATGAAGCCTTTGCCAGCCAAGCAATTGCTACGCTGCGCGATCTTGGGATCGATCCGCTGACAGACACGCGCGTCAACCCCAATGGCGGCGCGATTGCACTGGGCCATCCGCTCGGAATGTCGGGTGCACGCATCACTATGACTGCGGTGGAGGAGCTGCAGCGCACCGGCGGGCGTTATGGTCTGGCTTTCCTGTGCATCGGCGTAGGCCAGGGGCTGGCTTTGCTTATCGAACGTGTCTGATCTCAAGTTATTCAAAGGAAAACCGCGATGCAGGGCGAACTTTACAGCATCTATCACTGCGCGATCGAACCGGCTGACTTTCCGGCTTTCAAGGAGCTTGTCGCGAAGATCGTGGCCGAGACGGCAAAGGAAGCCGATACGCTTACGTATGAGTACGTGGTCAATGAGGCCCGCACGCAAGTCCATATCGTTGAGCGCTATCGCATCGAGGGCCTGTTGCCTCATGTACAGCAGACCTTCTCGCCCTTCGCTGAGCAATTCCTGGCGCTGGTGCGGATCGAGAAGCTTTACGTCTACGGTGAGACGACGCCCGAAGTGCGCGCAGTGCTTGACGGCTTCGGCGCGATCTATCTCACGCCGTTTTCCGGTTTCACTCGCTGATCCTGCAGTGGTGTCTGGGCGTGTCGGCGATCATTCGCAGGCAAAGCTGTCGGCACGCTCGGGGTCGCCGCCACGATAGCGCGCGATCCTTGGCCAGGCGCAGACAGGGCGCGTGCGGCCCGGCCATGGCGTGTGCGCATCCGCCGTGGCGAGCAGGCTGTCCGGAGCCTTGTGCTGTTCCACCCAGGCGACCAGCGCACCCAAGGCATCGTAATGGCTCGTCGCCGGCCCACCCATGCAGTGGGCCATGCCGGCAACGGGGAACACGCGCAAACCATCATCGGTCCGTGCGCCGTAGCGCTGCACGACGCGGTCGCGCCATGCCAGCGTGTCCATGACCGAGAACACCGGATCCGACACACCGTGTGGCACCATCAGCTTGCCACCGTGCGCAAAAAAACCATCGAGATTGGCCGAGTGCATTGCGATGTCCTGCCAGGCGCTCGTTTGGAACGGACCTGCGCGGCTGTAGATTGCTGCCTCTGACCCCGGGAACCGGTAACGCAGTTGCGTCGCCAGGATATCGTCAGGAGGGCTCTGTTGCAAAAATCGTGAAGCTTGAGCATGCTTGGCGGAGATTGAACGGATGGAGCGATGACGGATTTCAAGTGGCGCCATTTCCAGGGTGATGTG
Source organism: Sphingobium sp. EM0848 (assembly GCF_013375555.1). Taxonomy (NCBI): domain Bacteria; kingdom Pseudomonadati; phylum Pseudomonadota; class Alphaproteobacteria; order Sphingomonadales; family Sphingobiaceae; genus Sphingobium; species Sphingobium sp. EM0848. The sequence continues at coordinate 138,061 of NZ_JABXWB010000004.1, read as the reverse complement.
ATCCTGTGGGCGGTGCGCTGGTATTGTCGCTATCCGATCAGCTATCGCGACCTTGAGGAAATGCTGGCGGAACGCGGCATTTCGGTCGACCATACGACGATCTATCGCTGGGTCCAGCGCTACGCCCCGGAGATGGAGAAGCGGCTGCGCTGGTTCTGGCGGCGTGGCTTTGATCCGAGCTGGCGCCTGGATGAAACCTACGTCAAGGTGCGGGGCAAGTGGACCTACCTGTACCGGGCAGTCGACAAGCGGGGCGACACGATCGATTTCTACCTGTCGCCGACCCGCAGCGCCAAGGCAGCGAAGCGGTTCCTGGGCAAGGCCCTGCGAGGCCTGAAGCACTGGGAAAAGCCGGCCACGCTCAATACTGACAAAGCGCCGAGCTATGGTGCAGCGATCACCGAATTGAAGCGCGAAGGAAAGCTGGACCAGGAGACGGCCCACCGGCAGGTGAAGTATCTCAATAACGTGATCGAGGCCGATCACGGAAAGCTCAAGATGCTGATCAAGCCGGTGCGCGGTTTCAAATCGATCCCCACGGCCTATGCCACGATCAAGGGATTCGAAGTCATGCGAGCCCTGCGCAAAGGACAGGCTCGTCCCTGGTGCCTGCAGCCCGGCATCAGGGGAGAGGTGCGCCTTGTGGAGAGAGCTTTCGGCATTGGGCCCTCGGCACTGACGGAGGCCATGGACATGCTCAACCACCATTTCGCAGCAGCCGCCTGATCGGCGCAGAGCGACAGCCTACCTGTGACTGCCGCCAATCTTTGCAACAGAGCCGCGCGATCAGCTCCTGTGGACCCATGACGCCTATATCCGCGACGACAGCTACCGCGCGGCGCTCGCCGTCCTCATCAATGCGCACCACCGCCTGCCATTCTCGCGGGTCTGGGGCGATGGCACCACGTCCAGTTCCGATGGCCAGTTCTTCAGGGGCGCGAAGCGCGGCGCATCGGGGGGCGACATCAACGCCCGCTATGGCGTCGATCATGGCTTCAGCTTCTACACCCATAATTCCGATCAGCGCGCGCCTTACCACGTCAACGTGATCTCAGCGGCGACGCATGAGGCGCCCTATGTCCTCGACGGCCTCACCAGCCACGGCACCGATCTGAAAATCGCCGAGCATTACACCGACACGGGCGGGGCGACCGATCATGTCTTTGCCCTGTGCGCCATGCTTGGATTTCGCTTCTGCCCGCGCCTGCGCGACTTTCCCGACCGACGGCTCGCGACGATCGCGCCGGTTGCAGCTTATCCGTCCCTCACCCCGCTATTGGGAAAGCGCATCCGGTCCGACATCATCGCTGAGCAATGGGACGACGTGCTGCGCCTCGTAGGGTCGATCAAGGCCGGACACGTGGCGCCGTCGGTCATGCTGCGAAAGCTCGCCGCCTATGAGCGGCAGAACCAGCTCGACGTCGCGCTACAGGAAATCGGCAAAATCGAGCGGACGCTGTTCATGCTGGATTGGCTGGAAAATCCCGATCTACGCCGGCGATGCCATGCCGGCCTCAACAACAGCGAGCAGCGCCATGCCCTGACGCAGGCGATCTACACATTCCGCCAGGGTCGGATCATCGACCGCAGTCATGAGGCACAGAAATATCGCGCATCCGGCCTCAACCTGGTCATCGCCGCGATCGTCTATTGGAACACGATCTACATGGATGCCGCTGCCCAACATCTCCGGTCAACATCGGTCGCGGTGCCTGATGATCTGCTTGCCCATACCTCCCCTGTTGGCTGGGAGCATATTGCTTTCTCCGGCGATTTCCTCTGGGATAGAGCCGCTGCTTCCAATGGCCGCAAGGCCCTCAATCTGCCGCCGGATAGCCGCGTCGCCTAAGCGTTCCCTGACTGTTCGTCCTTAGCGTTGTCTGGCGTACTTTCCACGCTACGCCCTCCCATGGCCACCGCGATCTGTCCCGTGGTGATTTCCGCCGGATCGCACCGCGCCGCCAGACCGATCACCGTCGCAATGGTTTCAGCACGCCGTATGTCGGCGGAAAGGTAAAGACGGCTCATGCCGAGGCAATGCCACAATAAAAGTGATCCGTCACTTTCTTTTGGAGCGCGATCGGCCTAAAGTGAAAACGATAGCCATGCAGCCGAAGGACGCCCCATGACCGATAATCCCCTGCCCCACGCCGATGCCCTGAAGTATGAAGACTGGGCCGGCGAAATGGGCGCGCGGTGGCTGGCAAACCTCAATGGCTTTGAAAGTACGATTGCGCCGGTCGGCGATGCTTTGCTGGCGCGGGCGGCCTATTCGCCGGGCGAACGCGTGCTGGATATCGGCTGCGGCGGCGGCGCTACGACCCTTGCCATCGCGCAGGTTGTCCAGCCGAGCGGCGCAGTGCTTGGTATCGACATCTCACCCGATCTGATCGCGGCGACCACGCGCCGTGCTGCCGCAGCCGGTATCACCAACGCAAGCTTCTTGTGCGCCGACGCGGCCAGCGTGACACTGCCCGATGGCCCCTACGACCGGCTGTTTTCCCGTTTCGGCAGCATGTTCTTCGCCGAGCCGATCCCCGCCTTCGCCAACCTGCGCGAGCTGCTCAAGCCGGGCGGGCGAATCGACCTTGCCGTGTGGGGGCCGCCCCAGCAGAACCCATGGATGCTGGAAGGCATGGCCGCGGCGCGCCGCCATGTCGAACTGCCGGCCCCCGTTCCCCGCGCGCCTGGCCCATTCGCCTTCGAGGATCGCGATTACATGCGAGAAGTTCTCGATGGCGCAGGCTTTCACGGCGTGGATATCGTCGCCGCCAAGGGACTGCTCGCCGTCGGCGGGCCGGGTGCTTCGCCAAGCCAGGCACAGCAATTCGCCTGCAACGCCATGGCTTTCGGGCAAGTCCTGCTCGACTATCCGGAGCCCGTGCAACAAGCGGCGCAGGCCGATCTGGTCGAGATTTACAGTGCGCACCACCGTCCCGATGAGGGCGTCATGATGGGCTACACCGCCTGGCTCGTTTCGGCGCTGGCCTGAGGTAATCCATTCAGACCATCACAATACGCGAGACAGAACCATGCGGCGATCTGCAATCATCCCATTGGTCACCCTGCTGGCGATCAGCGCTGCGGCATATGCGGAACCCACGCCGGTCACCGTGCGGGTCATCAGCCAGGATGCCAAGTTCGTAGGCGACGGCATGGGAGGCGCGCGCGTCACCCTGCGCGATGCGCGGACCGGGCGTGAGCTGCCCCCTTCTGAGTGGTCCATCGACTATGACAGTCTGGATCAAGGAAGGGACGACGAATGCCTGCCAAGAAGCACAAGCCCGAGGAGATCATCGGCAAGCTGCGTGAGGTTGAGATCATGCTGGGCCAGGGCGGAACGACTGCCGAGGCATGCCGGCGCATCGCAGTCAGCGAGCAGACCTATTACCGCTGGCGCAAGGAATATGGCGGCCTAAAGACAGATCAGGCCCGGCGGATGAAGGATCTGGAGAAAGAGAACCTTCGGCTGCGTCGCGCGATCTCGGACCTGACATTGGACAAGCTGATCCTGCAGGAGGCGGCAAAGGGAAACTTCTGAGCCCCGCACGGCGCCGGCGGTGCATCGACCAGGTGCGGGCGGTGCTGGATGTGTCCGAGCGGCGGGTATGCCGCGTGCTCGGCCAGCATCGGTCGACACAGCGGAAAATGCCGTGTGGGGCAGATGACGAGGAGGCGCTGACGGACGACATCGTCGCGCTGGCCAGGCAGTACGGGCGCTACGGCTATCGCCGGGTGACGGCATTGCTGCATGCGGCCGGCTGGTCGGTGAACCACAAACGGGTGGAACGGATCTGGCGACGCGAGGGGCTGAAGGTGCCCCAGCGTCAGCCAAAACGCGGTCGGCTGTGGTTGAACGATGGCTCGTGTATTCGGCTGCGACCGGAGTATCCTGGGCATGTCTGGGCGTATGACTTTGTGGAGGCGAGGACGCACGACGGGCGTAAGTTCCGCATCCTCACGATCATCGACGAGGCCAGCCGCGAGTGCCTGGCGCTGGTGGTCGCCCGCCAGCTCCGCCACGAAGATGTGCTGGCGGCCCTGGCCGAGCTGTTCATTGACCGGGGCCCACCTGCACATATCAGATCGGACAACGGCAGCGAGTTCATCGCCACCGCAGTCCAGGAATGGCTTGGGCAGATCGGCGTGAAGACGCTCTACATCACGCCAGGCTCACCATGGGAAAACGGCTACAACGAGAGCTTCAACGGGTCGCTTCGCGACGAACTGCTCAATGGTGAGATTTTCTACAGCCTCGCCGAGGCCAGAGTGCTGATCGAGGCGTGGCGGCGCCACTACAACACCGTCCGGCCGCATAGCAGCCTGGGCTACCGACCGCCGGCCCCGGAAGCGGCAACACCGCCATTACCGGCCTCCGGTTCCGCTTCGCTCCACCTACGCCCGGCAATGGCGGCCGAGACGACAATGCACTAACTATAAACCCGGACCACCCGGTGGGGGCTGCTCATAGCTTCACCGTCTCATCGATGCGATTCATGTCGAATGGCTTGCCATTGATCGTAAGGCCGCCACCGCCGCTTCCTGAGCCCATCATGCCGCCCATGCCCATGTTGAGGCTCAGACGGCGACGGCGCACCGCCTTGCTGGCGTCGGGCCCAGTTCGTGATGCCAGAAGGGTCGGCACGACGCCGCTGGCACGAGCCTGTCCCAACGGCCGTGGTTCAAACCGCAGCACGGTCGCTGGTGCCGCGGCATCGGTCCTTCGGGCGCCACGCCCCATCATACCCATGCCGCCCATCATCGAGCTGTTGGTATCAGCCGCCGTCACCAGCGAGGCGGACCTACCGTCCGTGAAGTCCACGAGAAGCTCGGCACGTTGGCCCGGCGCCAAGGTTATGGCTTCCAATGCCACTGCGTGTTCGAGCAGCCCCCCTTCGGTTCCGATCCAGTGAAAGCTCCGCCGATCGGAAAACGACAGCTCATAAATCCGCGCGTTCGATGCGTTGACGAGCCGCAGGCGAACCAACCGATTTGGCACCGCCGCCAGCGGATTCACCGCGCCGTTCACAAGGATCGTGTCGCCGCGCCGGCCCTGCATGGCGACCATCATGCCGCCTGGCATGACAAGGCGACCATTTTCGAACTGGCGATCCTGGATGAGCAGGGGCAGATCGTCCACGCCATATTCTGACGGGAGCCCCAGGCCCTGCTCTTCGTCGTCGGTTACCAGCAACGCCCCAGCCAGGCCCGAATAGACTTGCTCGGCCGTCAACCCATGGACGTGTGAGTGATAAAGGAGGGTCGCTGCGGGCTGCCGGATCGGGAGCGTGGGCCGCCAGGTCGCGCCCGGCGCGATGATCTGATGGGGGCCGCCATCCAGCTCTCCGGGGATCAGAAGCCCGTGCCAATGCACAGTCGTGTCCGCGTTGAGCCCGTTGGTCACGACAGCCGCCACGTCGTCGCCACGGCGCACCCTGATCGTCGGTCCGAGATAGCTGCCATTATACCCGAGCGTGTCACTCGGCCGGCCTGGATAAAATGAAGTCGTTCCGGACTGGACCCGTAGCGCGAATGAGCGGCCAGGCCGTGCGTCCAACAGCGGCGGCATCGGAAGCGGGTTTGCACCTCCCCCGCCGAGGCCCGGCGTGGAGCGCGAGCAAGCGGTGGTTGCGAACAATGCCGCTCCGCCAGCCAACAGCGAACGTCGATCGAGCATCTAAATCTGTCCCAGCGTGCAGCGCAGCTCGGAAGCGATACGGACAGCCTGGTCGATCAGCATGGGGTTACCTCGCACTCCGGCGCTTCGAAGGAGCCTCGATGGCTTGGCGAAATAGTAGCTCACGGGGGGAACCTCCTAGCTGGCGCTTGATCGAACACCACTCCATCATATATGCTACATATAAGATGTTTGGAGCAACTGTGCCACCTTCCCTCGTTAAAATGTCTCCGGAGCTTCTGGAGGAAAAGGCCGGCGAAGCGGAAGCGTTCCTCCGTTCGCTTGCGAGCCGGCACCGTCTGATGATCCTGTGCAGCCTGCTCGGCGGGGAGTTGTCGGTAACCGATCTGGGCGAACGCCTCGGACTGACACAGTCGAATTTGTCCCGCCATCTGGCCACGCTGCGCGACGAAGGCCTGGTCGGAACACGGCGGGAGAAAACGACGATATTCTACCGCATCACGTCCGAGCGCGTGCTGCCGATCCTGACGGAACTCTACGCACTCTTTTGCGCCGGTGACGAAGCTGAGAGCAGAGAATCCTGACGATGGAGGGTTTCACCCCATTCTCGGCCATCGTGGGCGGCGCGCTAATCGGCCTCTCGGCTTCCTTCCTGTGGATCGCCAATGGGCGCATCGCTGGAATCAGCGGCATCGTCGGCGGGGTGCTTGCGCCTGTCCGCGGCGAGATGGCCTGGCGCGCAACATTCCTGGTCGGCCTGCTCGCCGCGCCCTTGCTCTACCGGGCGGCGGGCGGCCTGCTACCGGACCTCACGTCGCCGGCCCCAGTCGCCGTCGTGATCGCAGCCGGCCTTCTGGTGGGATTTGGGACTCGGCTCGGGAGTGGTTGCACCAGCGGGCATGGCGTCTGCGGAATAGCGAGGCTCTCGCCCCGCTCGCTCGCCGCGACAGGCGTCTTCCTCATCACAGCGGCCGCGACTGTGTACGTCGCCCGACACGTCATCGGACTCTGAGCAATGAGGAAGCTGCTCATCGCGCTCGCCTCGGGGCTCATTTTCGGCTTCGGCCTGATCGTCTCCGCCATGATAGCCCCCAGCAAGGTTCTGGCGTTTCTTGATGTCGCCGCGCCGTCGTGGGACCCGAGCCTTGCCTTGGTGCTGGCCTCGGCCGTCATGGTTTCAGCGTTGGGATTTGCACTCGGCCGAAGGCGCGATGCTCCGCTTTTCGCACCGGCGTTCAATGGGCCATCGTCCCGGTCCCTGGACAAGAAGCTTCTCTCGGGCGCGGCTTTGTTCGGCGTCGGATGGGGCCTCGTCGGCTACTGCCCTGGTCCGGCCCTGGTCGCCCTGAGCCTCGGAGCGCCGGCGGCGCTGGTGTTCGTCGTGGCGATGCTGGCGGGCATGGGCGTCTTCGCCCTTCAGGAACGTTATCGCGCAGCCAGGCCCGGGGCAAACCCATGACGCCGGTCGACATCCTCACGCTCATATCCGGTGTCGTCGTCGGCTTTACCCTCGGGGTGATCGGCGGCGGCGGCTCGATCCTTGCCCTGCCGTTGCTGCTGTATGTCGTGGGCATGAAGGACCCGCACGTCGCGATCGGCACGAGCGCGCTGGCGGTGGCCGCCAATGCCTTCGCCAACCTGATCCAGCACGCCCGGGCCGGAACCGTGAAGTGGCCCTGCGCCCTCGTCTTCGGGGCATCGGGCGTCATAGGCGCCCTGATCGGCTCCACCCTGGGCAAGATGGTGGCGGGTCAGCATCTCCTGGTGCTGTTCGCAGGCGTGATGATCGTGGTGGGGGTTTCCATGCTGCGCGGCAAATCCGGCGGCGGCGACCCGGGCGTGCGGATCACGCGCCCCATCGCTGTGCGGCTCGTGGCGATCGGCCTTCTCGCCGGCCTCCTGTCAGGGTTCATCGGCATCGGCGGCGGCTTCCTGATTGTGCCCGGCATCATGCTCGGCAGCGGCATGCCCATCCTCAACGCGGTCGGATCGTCGCTGTTTTCGGTGGGAACGTTCGGATCGGCGACAGCCCTCAACTATGCCCTGTCAGGACTCGTGGATTGGCGCGTGGCCGGCTTCTTCATCGCTGGCGGGGTCGCTGGCGGCGTCGCCGGCATGCAAACCGCCATCCGGCTCGCCGATCATAAGGGCTTGCTCACCCGCATCTTCGCTTTCGTCCTGCTGGCCGTGGCCGCCTACATGCTGTTCCGCAGCCTGGGCGGGATCGGCGGCTAGACACCATTGGAGACCGATCATGATCTTTCGTCAGTTGTTCGAGCCGGAGTCCTCGACCTACACCTACCTCCTCGGTTGCCCGGAGACGCGCAAAGCCGTCCTGATCGATCCTGTCCTCGAAACGATCGAACGCGACCTTGCCGCGCTTCAGGAACTGGATCTCGAACTGGCTTATACGTTGGAGACGCATGTGCATGCGGACCACGTCACATCGGCCTGCTATCTGCGCAGCCTTACCGGCTCCAAGATCGCGCACCCCGCCATGGACGGCCTTCCCTGTGCTGACGTGGGGGTCGCCGAGGACCAGCCTTTGACTGTCGGCGCGCTCAAGCTTCAGCCGCTGTTTACGCCGGGGCACACCGACGCCCACCATACCTACCTGGTTGAGCAGCCCGATGGTCTTCGCGCCTTCACCGGCGACGCCCTGCTAATCGACGGCTGTGGCCGCACCGACTTCCAAAACGGTGACGCCGCCACCCTTTATCACTCCGTCACGCAGAAGATTTTCACGCTGCCGGGCGATGGTCTGATCTACCCGGCTCACGACTACAATCATCGCCACATCACGACAGTGGCGCAGGAGCGTGAACGGAACCCGCGCCTTGCGGGCAAGACCGTTCAGGAATTCGTCGCGATCATGGCCGCTCTCGATCTTCCCTACCCAAAGAAGATCGACGTTGCCGTTCCGGCAAACAAGCTTTGCGGTGATTGCCCGACAGATTTGCCGGAAATGCTGCGCCAGATAGGCGGCAAGTCCGAGCAGGGCTGAGCCATCCGATACAGGTTCATTTACAGGAGAAAGTCGATGCCAACACGCACCTCGAAACAACTGGTTTCCGAAGCGAATGCGATTGTCGAAACTATCGCGCCTGACGATGCAGCCAAACTTGTCGGCAATCCCAAGGTCCAGTTCGTTGACATCCGCGAGCCAGGGGAAGTCGCAAAATCGGGGCTGGTGGCTGGTGCGGTGCATGTCCCGCGTGGCCTTCTGGAATTCCAGGTCGATCCTGAAAGCCCCACCCACAATGCCAAACTCGCCAGTGGATCGCGGTTGGTGCTCTATTGTGGGTCCGGCGCCCGCTCGGCGCTGGCCGCAAAATCACTCAAGGAGATGGGCGTGGAGAATGTCGCCCACGTCCCCGGCGGGTTTGCGGCGCTCAAGGATGCCGGCGCTTCAATCGCACCGGAATAACCCATGGCGCGCTCGAGCGCCGCTTCTCGCAGGCAGGATACAATCCTTGGATAGCCATATCGCATTCGCCAGCCTCGGATTGAGCCCGATAGCCATCTCCATAGGCCCGCTCGACATCCGCTGGTACTCGCTGGCCTATATCGCCGGCATCATTGCCGGGTGGTGGTATCTGCTGCGGCTGCTGGCCCAACCAGCGGCCCCGATGAACCGCGCACAAGCCGACGATCTCGTGTTCTACGCGACGTTGGGCGTTATCCTCGGTGGCCGTCTCGGCTATGTGATCTTTTACGGTCCTGAGATGATCTTCGACCCCCTGCAAATCCTCAAGCTGTGGGACGGCGGCATGTCGTTCCACGGGGGTGCAGCTGGCGTCTCGCTCGCGCTGATCCTGTTCGCGCGACGACACGGCCTCGAATGGCTGCACGCGCTCATGAAGCTCTCGACTATTTCAACGGCAACGTCACAAATCCGTTCGATGAGCGGCTCTGTTGCAAAAATCGTGAAGCTTGAGCATGCTTGGCGGAGATTGGACGGACGGAACGATGACGGATTTCAAGTGGCGCCATTTCCAGGGTGATGTGATCCTGTGGGCGGTGCGCTGGTATTGTCGCTATCCGATCAGCTATCGCGACCTTGAGGAAATGCTGGCGGAACGCGGCATTTCGGTCGACCATACGACGATCTATCGCTGGGTCCAGTGCTACGCCCCGGAGATGGAGAAGCGGCTGCGCTGGTTCTGGCGGCGTGGCTTTGATCCGAGCTGGCGCCTGGATGAAACCTACGTCAAGGTGCGGGGCAAGTGGACCTACCTGTACCGGGCAGTCGACAAGCGGGGCGACACGATCGATTTCTACCTGTCGCCGACCCGCAGCGCCAAGGCAGCGAAGCGGTTCCTGGGCAAGGCCCTGCGAGGCCTGAAGCACTGGGAAAAGCCTGCCACGCTCAATACCGACAAAGCGCCGAGCTATGGTGCAGCGATCACCGAATTGAAGCGCGAAGGAAAGCTGGACCGGGAGACGGCCCACCGGCAGGTGAAGTATCTCAATAACGTGATCGAGGCCGATCACGGAAAGCTCAAGATACTGATCAAGCCGGTGCGCGGTTTCAAATCGATCCCCACGGCCTATGCCACGATCAAGGGATTCGAAGTCATGCGAGCCCTGCGCAAAGGACAGGCTCGCCCCTGGTGCCTGCAGCCCGGCATCAGGGGCGAGGTGCGCCTTGTGGAGAGAGCTTTTGGCATTGGGCCCTCGGCGCTGACGGAGGCCATGGGCATGCTCAACCACCATTTCGCAGCAGCCGCCTGATCGGCGCAGAGCGACAGCCTACCTCTGACTGCCGCCAATCTTTGCAACAGAGCCAGCCTGCCAGATCCTTGTAGGCCGGGAACCGGGCTGCCTTGATCTGGTAAGCAATGGACCTGACCTCCCGCTCGGACATCTCCGCCTTGAGAAGCTGTGAGAGGATCGGAACGGCAGCATCAAAGGCTGGCGCGCCCTGCTCGATCAGATCACCAGCGGCTTGCGCCATGCCATACATTTTGAGGCCACGTAGCATGACAACCACAGCGGCGCTGGCCGGATCATGACGCATGGCGTAACGCCCTCAGCGTGTCGTAGCGTTCGACATCGGCAACAGGCTCCTGGGCGAGGCGCAGGGCCTGCGGGGCATCGATTGGGGATGCCGGTGGAGCCTTGCCATCGATCAGGCGGTGCAGAACATTGAGGATGTGGGTTTTGGTGCGCGGCGACTGACAGGATGCGAGCGTAGCGACAATCAAGATGAGAATCGGTTGTTGGGGTGTCGGTGAAGGGCGGAGGGCGTAGCCCGAAGCCCGTAGCCGAGACCCCAACAACCGATGGCCCTTTAATGGAGGAGCCGCAGATCGTCGGGGCCGACCCAATATTCATTGGCATATCCAGATTGGAGGGAGATGCCGTGAGTGCCGGGTTGCCAAGTCAACGATCATCAAATGAGGCTTTTCATGAAATTGCGACAGACCAACCCGGTCCCGGTGGCTGCGGCGAAGGCCGGGTTCAGCACCGCGACGGGCTACCGGATCGCGAGCGATCCGGTGCTTCCTTCACACCGTAAAGCGCCCCGCGGCCGACGGCGACCTGATCCGTTGGAATCGATCTTCGAGAGCGAGATCGTACCAATGCTGAAGGCGGCACCTGGCTTGCGGGCGGTGGCGATCTTCGAGGAGATGCGCCGTCGCCATCCCGATCTCGATTTTGGGGTTCGCCGCACGATGGAGCGTCGTATCCGTGCCTGGCGGGCCGTTCATGGCCCGGAACAGGAAGTGATCTTCCGCCAGACTCATGAGCCGGGGCGAATGGGCCTTTCGGACTTCACCGACATGAGGAGCCTCAAAGTCACGATCGCGGGTGCGCCCCTCGATCACCTGCTTTACCACTTCCGCCTGGTGTGGTCAGGCTTCGAACATGCCCATGTCATCCTGGGCGGCGAGAGCTATGTCGCATTGGCTGAGGGGCTGCAGAACGCGCTTTGGATGCTGGGCGGCGCGCCGGGCGAACACCGCAGCGACAGTCTGTCGGCCGCGTTTCGCAACCTTGATGCCGATGCCCGTGCGGACTTGACCACACGCTACGACGCCTTGTGCGAACATTATGGCATGACGCCGACCCGCAACAACCGCGGCATCGCACATGAGAATGGCAGCGTCGAAAGCTCCCACGGCCATCTCAAGGCGGCGGTGGAGGATGCGCTGGCGATGCGTGGATCGACCGACTTCGAGGACCTCGCGGCCTATCGCAGGTTCATCGACGAGATCGTTGCCCGAAAGAACCGGCGCAGTGCCGCCCGCATCGACACCGAAAGGGCAACGCTCAAACCGCTACCTGATCGTCGCACCAGCGACTACGAGGAACATATCCTTCCCGTCACCTCGTCCAGCACCTTCGTTCTGCGCAAGGTGTTCTACACGGTGCCGTCACGGTTGATCGGGCATCGACTGCGTGTGCGCCTCTACGATGATCGGCTCGATCTGTTCCTGGGCGGCAGTTATCTCATGACCCGGCCACGCGGTCGCCCGAAAAGCGCTACCGAACATGGCTATGTGGTGGATTACCGTCACGTGATCCATAGCCTCAGGCGTAAGCCGATGGCCCTGCTGCAGCTGACCTATCGCGACCAGTTGTTCCCGCGCGAGGCGTACAGGCTCATGTTCGAACGGCTGCTCGAAGCCATGTCCGAGCGTGACGCTTGCCGCAAGATGGTCGAGTTGCTGTCCATGGCCCATGAACGGGCCTGCGAGGCCGAGCTTGCCGATCTTCTCGCCCAGGACCTTGACGAAGGCCGGCTGCCTGACATCGCCGCGTTGCGAACGCGCTTCTCGCCCGATCCGGCCGCGCTGCCCGAGGTGGTGGTCGAGCTTGGCCCCCTGACCGACTACGATGCCCTGCTGCTGGGAGAGGCCGCATGACCAAGGCCCATAACGTCGATGCCCAGCGCCTGAGCTTCATCCTCAACGAGTTGAGGCTTCCTGCCATCAAGGTGATCTGGCCCGAGTTTACCGAACGTGCCGACAAGGAGGGCTGGCCCGCCACCCGACTGCTCGCTGCACTTACCGAGCATGAAATGGCCGAACGTGACCGGCGTAGGATCGAACGTCATCTGAGCGACGCACGATTACCACCGGGCAAAACGCTCGACAGCTTCGCCTTCGACGCCGTGCCGATGGTCTCGCGGGCGCAGGTCACGGCCATGACCTCGGGCGACGGATGGCTGGAAAAGGGCGCCAATCTCATCCTGTTCGGCCCGCCGGGCGGAGGAAAGAGCCACTTGGCGGCAGCCATCGGCCTGCAACTTGTCCAGAATGGTTGGCGCGTGCTGTTCACCCGCACGTCCGAGCTGGTCCAGAAGCTTCAGCTCGCGCGCCGCGAACTGGCGCTCGAATCCGCCATCGCCAAGCTCGACAAATACCACCTGCTCATCCTGGACGACCTCGCCTATGTCGCCAAGGATCAGGCTGAAACCTCCGTGCTCTTCGAGTTGATCAGCGCACGCTATGAGCGCCGATCCATGCTCATCACGGCCAACCAGCCCTTCGGCGAATGGAACCGGGTCTTCCCGGATCCCGCCATGACGCTCGCGGCCGTCGACCGTCTCGTTCATCACGCCACCATCTTCGAGATGAATGTCGAGAGCTATCGTCGCAGGGCCGCCCTCCAGCGACAGACAGGGGCTGGAAGGACCCCAAAATACGCGACAATCAAATCCATCGAGAAAATGTCGATCAGCGACAATCAGAGCGAAGAATCGCCCTTGCCAGCGACAATCTAACCCGCACCATGAACCCGCCGCGACAATCTGTTCTCATCCTGATAGTCGCTGACCTCTCACCCAGATCGTCGCGCTATAGTTTTGGTCGGCCCCCAGCTTCGAGGGCCAGTTCGACGGCGCTGAGCACAGCCTGTTCGTTATGCTGTAGAACAAGGGCGAGGATTTCGACCATCTCCCTGTCACCACCGAGCCGCTTGAGCAGATGCCCCTGCAGTTGCCGGAAGGCTTCGGGCATTTCGAGGAATGGCGCCCCATTGCGCAAAGCGCCAGGCTTGCGCTGAACAACTGCCAGATTGCGTGTTTCGGAAACTCCCGGACTGCGATTTCGGTAATTCCCGGACAGTGATTTCAGTAAATACGGGACAGCGATTCCGCTAATTCCCGGACAGTGTTTCGGGCGGGAAAAGAGGTTCGTTTTTCGGGTGCGCCGGAGTGGCATTGTGACCTTTCACCGATGTGATGGGAGGGAAGATGCCGAGACGGAAGCAAGCGAGACGAACGGACGTGAAGGATATGCGATCGATCCTGCGCCTGACCTATGGTCAGGGGCTGTCGGTGCGGGCGGTGTCGGAACGGCTGAAGCTCAGCAAAACGACGGTATCGACCTATGTGCTGCGGGCCCGCGAGGCGGGACTTGCGAGTTGGCCGCTACCGCCGGGCCAGGACGATGACGCGGAGCTTGAGCGGCTGCTCTTTCGCCGTGTCGGGCGTCCACCGCAGGATCTGACCGAGCCGGACTGGGCGCTGATCGCACGGGAGATCAAGCGCAAGGGTGTGACGCTGACGCTGCTGTGGCAGGAATATCGCGCCGCCCATCCCCACGGCTATGGCTATACCTGGTTCTGCGAGCGGTTCGGCGTCTTTCAGAAACGCATTCAGGCCAGCTTCCGCAACCGGCACCAGGCTGGCGCGGTGATGCAGACCGATTATGCCGGCCACACCGTTCCGCTGGTGGATCCGTCGACCGGCGAAATCCATCAGGTGCAGGTCTTCGTGGCGGTGCTGGGGGCATCGTCGCTGACCTTCGCGATGGCGAGCTTCAGCCAGAAGCTGCCTGACTGGATCGAGGGGCAATGCCGGGCGCTCGCCTATTTTGGCGGCGTGCCCAAATCCATCGTCTGCGACAATCTGAAAGCCGGTGTGGTCAAAGCCCTGTGGTTCGAGCCGACGCTCAATGCGACTTTTGCCGCGATGGCGGAGCATTATGACACGACGATCCTGCCGACCCGCAGCCGGCGCCCGCGCGATAAAGGCAAGGTGGAAGGCGCGGTATTGATCGTCGAGCGCTGGATCCTGGCGCGGCTGCGCAACCGGACTTTCTTCTCGCTGGCCGAGCTCAACGCAGCCATCGCCGTACTGCTGGAGGATCTCAACAACCGGCCGATGCGGCATGTTGGCAAGTCCCGCCGCGAGCTGTTCGAGGAACTCGAACGCTTGGCCCTGGCACCGCTGCCGGCACAGCCGTTCGAATATGCCGAATGGAAAAGGGCCAAGGTCCATCCTGATTATCATGTCGAGGTGGATAAGACCTTCTACTCGGTACCGCACCGACTGATCGGCCGCCAGGTCGATGTCCGGCTTACCCATCGGGTGGTCGAAATCTTCCATGACCACAAGCGGGTGGCCAGCCATGTCCGGCGATCGCAGCGGCGTGGTCATGTCACGGTCAACGAGCACATGCCCAAGGCCCATCAGCGCTACGCCAACATGACGCCCGCCAGCCTGATCGGCAAGGCCGCCCGGATCGGCGCCAATACTGCAATCCTTGTCGAGCGGCTGATGCGGACCCGGCCCCATCCCGAGCAGGGCTATCGCTCTGCCATGGGCGTCATCTCGCTGGCCCGGCGTTATGAACAGGACCGGGTGGAAGCTGCCTGCGAACGGGCGCTCCTCATCAATGCCGCCTCCTATTCCTCGGTAAGCGCCATCCTCAAATCCGGTCTCGACCGGGCAAAACCGGCGGCCGAGCCGGTGCGGCCAACGCCAGCCCACGGCAACATCCGTGGTGGCACCTATTATCAGTGAAGAAAGGACAATCCATGTTGAACCATCCTACCCTCGACCAGATGCAGGCGCTTGGCCTGGCTGGAATGGCGGCCGCCTGGCGCGACATCGCTGAGCAGGACAGCGCCGGCGATCTGGCCCGCGAAGAATGGCTCGGGCTGATGCTCGATCGCGAAATCGCGGTGCGTGCCGACAAGCGCCTCGCCAACCGGCTGAAAGCCGCGCGGCTGCGCTTTGCCGATGCCTGCATCGAGAATATCGACTTTGCCGCGCCGCGCGGGCTCGACCGGCGCAACATCCTCTCGCTTGCGCAAGGAGCATGGCTCAAGGCGCATGAGAATCTGATCATCACCGGCCAGACCGGCACCGGAAAGACCTGGCTCGGTTGCGCCTTTGGCCGGCAGGCGGCCCGGCTCGATTACTCGGTTCTCTATCTGCGCATGCCGCGCCTGTTCGAGGATCTTGCGCTGGCTCGTCTCGATGGTCGCTTCCCGCGGCTTGTCGACCGTCTTGCCCGGGTCGAACTGCTCATCCTCGATGACTGGGGCTGAGAACGGCGGTGCAAAATTAGACCACGGTGGCGGCGGCGAAGTGCTGCTGCGGGCGGCGTAAAAGTCGTCCACTTTGCCTTCTTTGCGCGAGCAGGGAGGGCGTGGAGATATATACCGTGGATCTTTACCTGAAGGTGCGTCTTGCTTGCGCGGGCGGCATGAGCCAGCGTGAGGCGGCGAAGCATTTCAACGTATCGCGCGACACGGTCCGCAAGATGCTGTCGTATTCGGAGCCCCCCGGTTACCGCCGGACGGCGGCGGTGCGGCGGCCCAAGCTGGAAGCGTTCGTTCCGATCATCGATGCATGGCTTGATGGTGACCGTCAGGTTCCGCGCAAGCAGCGTCATACGGCGAAGCGGGTATTTGACCGCCTTCGCGAAGAGCACGGTTTCACCGGCGGCTACACGATCATCAAGGATTACATCCGACAGCGCGAGCAGCGCAGCCGGGAGATGTTCGTGCCGCTGGCGCATGCGCCCGGCCATGCCCAGGCAGATTTTGGTGAGGCCATGGTCGAGATCGGCGGTGTTGTGCAGAAGGCGCATTTCTTCGTGCTCGATCTACCGCACAGCGACGCCTGCTACGTGCGCGCCTATCCCGCTGCCGTTGCCGAGGCATGGATGGACGGCCACGTGCACGCCTTCGCGTTTTTCGGCGCGGTGCCGCTGTCGATCGTCTACGATAACGACCGCTGCCTGGTCTCGAAGATCCTGCCCGACGGCACGAGGCAGCGCGCCCGGCTGTTCAGCGGCTTCCTGTCGCATTACCTGATCCGCGATCGTTACGGCCGTCCCGGCAGGGGGAACGACAAAGGCAGTGTTGAAGGGCTGGTCGGTTATGCTCGCCGCAACTTCATGGTGCCGATCCCCCGGTTCGCGACGTGGGAGGCGTTCAACCTGTGGCTCGAGGAGCAATGCCGCAAGCGTCAGAACGACCGGCTGCGGGGCGAGAGCGAGACGATCGGCGAGAGGCTGAAGCGCGATCTGGCGGCGATGCAGGAACTGCCGGCTGCCCCGTTCGAGGCTTGTGACCAGACCAGCGGCCAGGTCTCGTCGCAGGCGCTGGTGCGTTACCGGACCAATGATTACTCGGTGCCGGTGCGCTTCGGCCATCAGGAGGTATGGATCCGGGGCTATGTCGGCGAGGTGGTGATCGGCTGCCGGGGCGAGGTCATTGCCCGTCATGTGCGCAGCTACGAGCGCGAGGACGTGATCTTCGATCCCATCCATTACCTTCCCCTGATCGAACAGAAGATCAATGCGCTCGATCAGGCAGCGCCCCTGCAAGGCTGGCACCTGCCCGAAGCGTTTGCAACGCTGCGCCGCCTCATGGAAGCTCGTATGGGCAAGCATGGTCGGCGCGAGTATGTGCAGGTGCTGCGTCTGCTGGAGAGCTTCACGCTTGCCGATCTGCATGCGGCCGTAAAGCAGGCTCTCGATATCGGGGCGATCGGCTTTGATGCCGTGAAGCATCTCCTGCTGTGCCGGGTGGAGCGCCGACCACCCCGATTGGACATGGCGATCTATCCCTATCTGCCCAGAGCCAGGGTGGAGACGACATCGGCGCGCTCCTACATGCAGTTGCTCTCGGGCGATGCGAAGGATGCGGCATGAGCAGTCCGTCCCCCGAGCTGTTACTGGCCAGCCACCTCAAGACGCTCAAGCTACCAACCTTCCTGCGCGAGCATGACAAGCTGGCCCGGCGATGCGCGGCCGAGGGCGCAGATCACGTCCGCTACCTTGCCCGGCTTGTCGAACTGGAGCTGATCGACCGGGAACGCCGGATGGTCGAGCGCCGGATCAAGGCTGCGAAGTTCCCGGCCGCCAAGAGCCTCGACAGCTTCGACTTTGCCGCGATCCCCAAGCTCAACAAGATGCAGGTGCTGGAACTGGCACGCTGCGACTGGATCAACCGCCGCGAGAACGTCATAGCCCTTGGTCCCTCGGGAACCGGCAAGACCCATGTGGCGATCGGCCTCGGCCTTGCCGCCTGCCAGAAGGGCCTGACGGTCGGCTTCACCACCGCGTCCGCGCTGGTCAGCGCGATGATGGAGGCACGCGACGAACGCCGCCTTCTGCGCCTCCACAAGCAAATGGCCGGATACAAGCTCCTCATCATCGATGAACTGGGGTTCGTGCCGCTCTCGAAAACCGGCGCGGAACTGCTGTTCGAGCTGATCTCGCAGCGTTACGAGCGCGGCTCGACGCTGATCACCAGCAACTTGCCGTTCGACGAGTGGACCGAAACGTTCGGCTCCGAGCGCCTGACAGGCGCGCTCCTCGACCGGCTTACCCACCACGTCTCCATACTCGAGATGAACGGAGAGAGCTATCGTCTGGCCCAAAGCCAGGCGCGCAAGGCACGCTCCAACCCCTGACAGAAAAGACCATCCGTGTGTTGGCGACCCCCACTCGGGCTACGCCCTCGCGGCGCTCGCCAGCACACGGATCACCCGGCCTGATTTTGCGCCGCCCAATGGCCGACTTTTACTCCGCCGTTGACAGAGGGCACTCATGGTCTGACCGATCAGCAGCGTCTCGACCTGCTCGAAATCTTCGAGGAACGCTACCGCCGGAAATCCACGCTGATCACCGCCCAGCTTCCCGTTGCCGCCTGGCACGACATGATCGGTGAGCCGACTATCGCCGACGCCATTCTCGATCGCATCATCCACAATGCCCATCGCATCACGCTCGAAGGCGACAGCATGCGGCGGCAAAAATCGCCCCACAGCTTGACCGAAAACCAAAACAGCGAGATGAAGCAAAACTGATATCAACCAGGCAAACGAAAAACGACCTCCCGCTGTCCCGGAATTAGCGAAACGACTGTCCCGGAATTAGTGAAGCGCCTGTCCCGTTTTTGCGAAATGCGCAGCCAGATAGTGCCGCCAGTCATAGATCGTCTGCCCCGGCTTCTGGTGAGAACGGTCGATAATCCGGTTGTGCTCGCACAAGATTTGCCCCTCGGCCGCGATGACCAACCGATCAGGATAGACCCGCAGGCTCACTGGCCGGTTCGCAAAGGATGCAGGAACGCTATAGCGATTGCGCTCGAACGCGATCAGGCAGGTCGGCGACACGCGCTTGGTATGTTCGACAAAGCCATCGAAGGCCCGCCCCATCGGCATCAGGCTGATAATCTCAACGGCGTGCACATCGGCAACTGTGCCGGGGAGGACGCCATGCTGGATTTCTCCCCATTGTGCGATGCACCGCTCTTCCAACCAGGCATTGAGGGCATCAAGATCTGGGAAGTTGGGCATTGGCTGCCATAACCGTCGACGCGCATCCTGAACGTTTTTCTCGACCTGACCTTTCTCCCAGCCTGAGGCCGGATTGCAAAAATCCGTTTCGAACAGGTAGTGGCTGGCCATGGCAGCGAACCGCGCATTGACCTGTCGGACTTTGCCCTGGCCGATCCGGTCTACAGCCGTCTTCATATTGTCGAATATTCCACGCTGAGGCACGCCGCCCAGCACCCGGAAGGCCTGCGTCAGTGCGTCGAACAACATCTCGTGCGTTTGCAGCAGATAGGCTCGCGTGATGAACGCCCGACTGTGGGAGAGCTTGGTATGGGCCACCTGCAGCTTGGTAGGCCGGCCATTCAGAAGGGCGTAATCTTCACTCCAATCGAACTGAAAGGCCTCACCGGGCTGGAAGATCAGCGGTACGAATGTGCCGCGCCCACTGGTTTGCTTTTCATATTGGCGTTCGGTCTTCCACGAGCGGGCGAAGGCGGCAACACGGCTGTATGATCCCTCGTAGCCCAGCTTAACCAGATCTGCATGTAGCTGCTTGGCTGTTCGCTTCTGTTTGCGCGACTTGCCAGATTCCACCCGCAGCCACGTCGTCAGTTTTTCTGCAAACTGATCAAGCTTGCTCGGCCGTTTGGGAACCTTGAACGTCGGCTCCACCGCGTCATCGCGCAGATATTTGCGGATCGTGTTGCGCGATAATCCAGTCCGCCGCCGGATCTCGCGAATGGGGATGCCTTGCCGAAAATGCCAGCGGCGGATCACACTGAGTAGGTCCATGTCGATCACTCCGATGCCTCCTGACTGTCAGCCAGGGGCGAGGAAAACATGGGTCAATTCTCAGTGAAAACTTATAACCCTCCCGGGTCACTTCTCAGTGCAACTCAACACTGATAGACCTTCCAGCTAATACCGGCCCTCTCAAGGCGCTCTGGATAGGTAGTGTAGGTGTAGCGAGGCCCCTTCCCGAAGTTCCTAAGATCGATCTTGTTCCGTTCGGCGATGCGCTGCATTTCAGGCGTCATCACCATCTCGTAATCGAGCGCTACACCCGATCCATTCTCGGTCACAGGACCACCGGCCAACCCTCGAGGATCGTTGCCGCCCGCCCACGCGAACAGGCGGTTCGGGTTTGTTTGTCCATGGATCGAGCAGTGATAGGCATCGCAAATGGTGAAAGCTTCGGCCAAGGCGAACTGGAACGCGATGTCGTCCCGACGGTAGTGCCCCATCGTAAGCGGCGTTTTCCAGTCGATCCACTTGTCCCATCGCCCGCCGTTAGAGGCGCCTGTGGCGTCCTTCCACGCGTGCGGGAGATCAGCGACCTTTAGAGCCGCAGTGGTGCGCGTATCGAGGTGGAAAGGTCGTATCACACGACCGTTTTTGGCCCTTTGGCTCCACACAGGCTGACCGTCGGGCAGCGGGACTGGGTGCGGATCGCCAAACCCCAGCACGCCCTTCATGGATCCAAAATAATGATCGAATGACCGGTTCTCCTGCATCAGGATAACGACGTGTTTGACATCCTGAATGGTTCCGGTGCGGCGGTTGGCGGATATTCCAAAGGCTCTGGCGATACTCGGATAGCCAAGTGCCCCTCCAATGCCGCCGGCGGCTTTCAGAAAAGCGCGCCGGTCGGCAAGCGTATGCGAACGATGCGAACCCACTGCGCTTGCCTTCCTGTACAAACTGGCGCTGACGATCAGGCATCAAACTGACCATCCACCCGTTACATATGGGGCATCATTGCACGATCCGAACCCTGAGCCGATCGCCTAATATCGATAGCCGAGCGAGAGCCCGAACTGCCGAGCGGGCTGATACCGCGCGACTCCCAACGACCCTATCAAAGCAGAAACCACGGTGACGTTTTCTTTAACCTGTTTGTCCGTCACATTCAGTGCGAACAGGCTCGCATTCCAACGTTGATCGTTGCTTGTATAACGGAGGAAAAGATTGAGCTTACCAATCGCCTTTTGCGATGAGAGCCGGGTATTGAACTCATTGAAATAGACACGTGACTTCCAATCATAGCGCCCGCCCACAGTAACAAGGCCAGAATCTATCGATATGTCGTAATAGGCACCAGCACTGACGGCATATTTAGGTGCGGTAGGAAGCCTGTTATCTTCAAGATCTATTCCTTGCACTGGGATACCGTTGATGATCTTAGTGTCTGGCAAGAAAGTAGGGCGCGAGTCATCGCGTGAGAAAAAATCGTCAAACCTAGCATCCAACCAAGAAGCATTCAGATCGACACGAAAAGCTTGGACCGGGCGAATTTTCAGCTCCGCTTCAAAACCATTTATCGTCGCACGGGCCGCATTTGTGACTAGAACGACGGCGCCCACGGCCTGATTTACCTGTAAATTCTTATACTTCATGTGGAAGCCCGCCAGATTCGCCTGCAGGGCGCCCCCGAGATAGTTCCCCTTGAGGCCTATCTCCATATTTGTATTGGTCTCGGGGTTGAACGCAATCGCATTAGCAGCGGCAGAATACCCTCCGCCCTTATAACCCGTGCCGTATTTTGCGTAACCAGTGACGTTCGCATTCACCTTCAGCGAAGCACCTAACTCATATGTCGTACGGCTCCAGCTTTCGCGACCTGCGGCCGGAGACACGCCAAAATTGCTATAATTCTCGATTGCTTTCCGATCGCGAGAATAGCGCAGGCCCGCGAAAACGCGAAACGCATCAGAGATCTTGTATTGCGCCTGTCCGAAGGCGGCATAGGACGTAGACTTGAGCGAGGATGCACCAGCATCATAAACGACCGGACCCAGGACATCGAGAGGCGGCGGCAGGGTGCTGATCGGTATTGAGAAGGCCTGCGACGAGCGCTCATGGAAATAGTTCGCGCCGAGAATCAGGCCCAACGGCCGTGCTGGATCCGATGCGTAAATGAGCTCTCCAAACGTTTGCTTGGCGTTATTCAGCGCGTAGGTCGACGTGTGGTCGACAGCGGTACCG
Organism: Sphingobium sp. EM0848; assembly: GCF_013375555.1. Classification (NCBI taxonomy): domain Bacteria; kingdom Pseudomonadati; phylum Pseudomonadota; class Alphaproteobacteria; order Sphingomonadales; family Sphingobiaceae; genus Sphingobium; species Sphingobium sp. EM0848. The sequence goes on along the minus strand of NZ_JABXWB010000004.1, from coordinate 115,907 downwards.
TCTCCATCCGTCAGGGTCTCAATGCGCGTCTCTCCATATGAGGCAGTCGCCTTGATCTGCCCCTGCCCTATGTCGAGCGTCGATATGAGCGTGGCAAATTTTGCCTCATTATTCTTGTAACCGTAATTGTTATAAACCTGACGCTTATCGAGATTGCCCAACGGCGTGTTCGCAACGACCGGAGGCAACACGCCGCTTGGTGTGCCCGTCAGCCATATAGAGGGACCGGCCCCCTTATCCTTCATATATTCGAGCGACAGCCTCGTGACGAACGCTCCCGTTCCAGCTTCGAGCTGGGCGCGAATGGAAGCGCTGTCCGCATCGTCCAGCCTGGACGGCACCGCACTGGAGCCCGAGGACGCAACGAGATTCTTGGTATAACCCTTGTTATAATTTTGGCTGAGCGACAGGCGTCCGCGCAGCCCCTCGACGACGGAGCCGCTGACATAGGCCGAACTGCGCACCATCGCGGGATCGAGGCCGAACGATGCTTCGACGCCATAATGAAGATCTTCCGTCGGACGTTTGGGGATGATGTTGATCGCGCCGCCGGTCGCGTTGCGACCGAACAGAGTTCCTTGGGGACCGCGCAAAATTTCCACACGTTCGACATCGTTCATTGTTGCCAGCGCCAACACCGATTGGCCGAGATAGACACCATCGGAGTGGACAGCCACGCCGGCATCCGAACCCGCCGCGAATTGGCTGTTGCCAACACCTCGGATCGCGATGTTGGCGTTGTTGAACGAGGTGCTGATCTGGATGTTCGGAGTGGAAGAAGCTAGATCTGCCAGGTTGGCGATTTGATTTTCCCTCAGCGCATCTCCGCCGATAGCCGTGACAGCGATCGGCGTGTTTTTAACACTGTCACTGCGGCGCGAGGCTGTCACGACGATTTCGGCGCTGTCTCCATCTGCATCAGAAATTGAAGATGCCGTTTCAGCATTACCCGATAGGGCCTGAGCAACTGACGGGCTTGCGAGACCCGGCAATATGATCGAAGCACTTATCAATAAATAGCTGCGCATGTCGGTCTTCCCCCGCTTAATTTCGCCTGTGTTGGATCGACAGGTCGTTCGGCCGAGGCAGGGCGGACCGCCCCCACCGTATCGGTCGGCAGTGCGCGTGATGAACCTATTCTCGAACTTCCATCGATCGATACAGGTATTATCCGGCCAGCACCTTTATGGCTTGTGCGCGAGCGACGTTTCAGTTGTGCTGAAGGGAACGTTAGCTTGAGCTGGGTCAAGGCGCGTCGTCTCTTGCCAGACTGCGGATCCTGACTCCTCCGCCATGGGCCGGAAGGGATCAGGCATGGACAAAAATCGGGTTGAAGCTAAGGCCTACACCGCATCAGGATATGTACGCGATCACGCTTACCTTGATCACCAACATTGTGATCGAGGCTGAACGCAACTGTCACGTCGGAAGCGCGCTGATCAAGAGGGGTAAGGTGCAGCCGTCGGAGATCCCTCGCCCTGCCACTGAGCTTCTGCACATCCATATGAAGCGCGACACGGTCGCCTGCTCCATCAATGATGGCGGCACGCAACGGCGCTGTTACGAAGCCCTGATTGATGATCTCGACGCTGAAGTCTCTCGCATCGCCGCATTTCGGTTGGAGCGGTAAGGGCTGGTGTAGGGCCGCGCTTACGCGCGCCTCCGGATTGATGGTCACGACGATATGAGCATCCTGCCCGAGCGCTTCGGACTTGTCATTGTGATGCTGGTGATGGTCCTGCGCGCCGGCAACCGAGGCCATGAGCAGGAGCGGCCAGGCGATCCACTTCACGTTAAGTCGCTTTCGGCGATGATCCGATCATAAGTCTGGCGCGCATGATCATATGCCGCGGCCGCGTCGGCCAGTTCCGTATCGCGGATCAAACTGTGCTTCTCATTCCAGAGCGCATCCACGCAGGTGCGTAGCCATTCGGCGCTACGCCGCGAAGCACGGATCGGTTTGTTTCCGATGGTGACGAATACGGGATAGGTATGGCCGGACCCAAGCACCCGCATTGCGATCCAGGAACTGCGGTCGATCTTCTCCTTGAAGGAGATCTGCTGGAGCGAGCCATCGGCAAGCATTTCCTGGCGTTTCACCGCCACGCCATTGACGATAAGCTCGACCGCTACCTTACGGCTGTTGCCGATCCGCGCATGTTCGATGTGCCACGGCTCTTCCGAGGCGTTCTGCACCGTCTCAGGCGATGGAGTCAGTTCGAGCATCGCGGCTATCGTGGCGCTCACCCTGACGTTACTAGCGCGGACAAATGCGAGGGGCTGCTTGCCACTCTCCCGCCCGTTCGCCGTGAAATGTAGAAAATGCGTTCTGCCGTCACCCCAGTAGAGGTGGCCATTCTCAAGACCGTCCACCCAGGCGCTGTAACCCGCATCGTCCACTGGCCTTTGTGGCAACTTCACGTAGGTGCGTCCGATCCCCGGCCGAGAGTCGACCGAAGGCACGATACACGGATAATCCGTCTCGCCTGCCATCATCAGCGTGTAACCGCAGTTGAGCAGATGATACCACGCATTGAGCTCAGCAGCAGGGGGACCATTGCAACCTGCCAAGAAATCGACCGCGCCGTGGGTCACGCCAACAATCGCTTCGTTCGTGCCGACGCTGTTGAAAGTTGGAATTTCGTAATTTGGTAGAGCGTTGGTGCCGACTATCATACCGAATGAACAATGGGTGTATCCTACCAGTGCTCCTTGGGCTTTCGCCCATTTCGCCACCGGGAGATTCCAAGATGGCCAGTCCTCCACCGCGTGCGTACCAGGGTAGCTAAGCTCCTTAAGTCTCATCAGGATCAAATGCCCGGAAAGACTTGACGGAAAACCCGAGATCTCGAGATCGTAGCGGAGCATGCTCTCTCGATCTTTCGGCGTGGGCATGGGCTTCCAGTCTGCGTTGTTAGCAGCCTGCAGTTGAGGATGTTCGAGCCGCGCCTCGGGACTGATCGCAGCACCGGAAAAGAACTGCTTCTGGTAGGAATAACCTCCAGCCCAGGTTAAGACCTCGCCAACGGAGAGAGCTTCGCCTCTTATGTGACGGATCATCGTTTCAGGTGCTACCCCTTCGGTAGGCAACATATAATGAGCACAACCTGCGGCGTGGAGATGCGTGTCGCCAGAGTACCAGCCCCATTTCGCCGGATCGATCCATCGTTTGAGCCGCACCGCTATTCGTGCGTCGCTCGCCGAAACGCGAACGGTGGCGCGCTGCACCAGATACTCAGGCCCCCTACGGACCATTATATGATACTCGCCGTCTGGCAGGCGGACGGTCTCGCCATCGGCTCGATATATGTGGGGTTGAAACGCAAGGTCGGGTGCTAGGCGCATCACCTGGGGCGGATAGATATGCTTATTGGCGTCATGGATCATCAGCGATGCCATGCAGCCGACACCATCATCATCGAGGATCTGCAGCTGAATATCGCGAGATGGTTGAGAGACAAAATCGGTTACGAGCGGGTTAGCTACCGATGCGCGACTTACGGCCCCCCAGGTAGGATTGTCCTGCAAAATTCCTGCCCCAAAGCCCAACCTGCCCGTCTTTCTTCCCCGGTCCCTGCTGTAAATCGTGGCGATCTTGTACTCCACGACATTGCCGCTCAGCACTGGCGAAGCTTCGATTTGCGACATCAGCCACATTCGTTCGATGAGGGCTTCCTTTCGAACGGTATCGGCAAGATAGGCCTTCTGCTCAGCGGCGAGCTTCGAGGCCTGTGGGAACATCCGCGCAGGCATCGCACTGCCGCTGTAAATTTCGAATGCCTGCGTTAGCGATGATGGGTTAGAGACCCTCACCAAGAACGCGGTCCATCCCTGCTCGACCAAATGGCGCTTCGCTCCGCCTAACGCAGCGGCGCCCATGCCGCCTTTGTCGAGCGTGACCCTAGCGAGTGTATAGCGCTCGAGAAGCGCCTCGGCGGCAATAACTGCCTCAGCATCTTCCCTCGAGAACAGACTCGCCAGCCTGGCCATATCCGCATCGGCAATCGGCTGCCCCATTGCGGCCAGTTGCTCGACCGCGCGTTTCACGCTCGCGAAGTACGGCTGCGGCTCAATTGCGTCAGTCGAGGCGAAGACAGGCCAATGGCTGGCGCCCAGCAGCAATGTTGCGCCTGCCAGAAGTTGGCGACGATCTGGTTTGAATGGTTGGTCCAACGTTTCGCCTTCCTGTTGAGTTGCACTGAGAAGTGACCCGGGATTTTCATTGAGAAGTGACCCGGGTGGGCGTGGATGATGTACTGCCTGCGACGAGCAGGGTCAAGCGGGTGATTTGTCCTTTCTGGATTTTGGGGCGGCGGAACTGGCTCTGAAGCGGAAGCTGTCATTGCCGGTTTCAAGGATATGGCAATGATGCGTGAGGCGATCCAGCAGGGCGGTGGTCATTTTGGCATCGCCAAAGATACTGGACCACTCGCTGAAGCTCAGGTTGGTGGTGATAACAACGCTGGTCCGCTCATAGAGTTTGCTGAGCAGATGGAACAGCATGGCCCCGCCTGAAGGGCTGAAGGGTAGATATCCCAGCTCATCAAGGATGACGAGGTCGAGGCGCAACAGACGCTCGGCCAACTGGCCCGCTCTGTTTGCGGCCTTTTCCTGCTCCAACGCATTGACCAGATCGACGGTGGAGAAGAAGCGGATCTTTTTGCGGTGATGCTCAACCGCCTGGACGCCCAAAGCCGTCGCGATGTGGCTTTTGCCGGTGCCTGGTCCGCCGATCAGTACGACGTTGTCGGCGCTATCCATAAAGTCACCACGGTGAAGTTGACGCACGAGCGCCTCGTTGACCTCACTGACGGCAAAGTCGAAGCCTGCCAGATCCTTGTAGGCCGGGAACCGGGCTGCCTTGATCTGGTAAGCAATGGACCTGACCTCCCGCTCGGACATCTCCGCCTTGAGAAGCTGTGAGAGGATCGGAACGGCAGCATCAAAGGCTGGCGCGCCCTGCTCGATCAGATCACCAGCGGCTTGCGCCATGCCATACATTTTGAGGCCACGTAGCATGACAACCACAGCGGCGCTGGCCGGATCATGACGCATGGCGTAACGCCCTCAGCGTGTCGTAGCGTTCGACATCGGCAACAGGCTCCTGGGCGAGGCGCAGGGCCTGCGGGGCATCGATTGGGGATGCCGGTGGAGCCTTGCCATCGATCAGGCGGTGCAGAACATTGAGGATGTGGGTTTTGGTCGGCACCCCAGCTTCGAGGGCCAGTTCGACGGCGCTGAGCACAGCCTGTTCGTTATGCTGTAGAACAAGGGCGAGGATTTCGACCATCTCCCTGTCACCACCGAGCCGCTTGAGCAGATGCCCCTGCAGTTGCCGGAAGGCTTCGGGCATTTCGAGGAATGGCGCCCCATTGCGCAAAGCGCCAGGCTTGCGCTGAACAACTGCCAGATAGTGCCGCCAGTCATAGATCGTCTGCCCCGGCTTCTGGTGAGAACGGTCGATAATCCGGTTGTGCTCGCACAAGATTTGCCCCTCGGCCGCGATGACCAACCGATCAGGATAGACCCGCAGGCTCACTGGCCGGTTCGCAAAGGATGCAGGAACGCTATAGCGATTGCGCTCGAACGCGATCAGGCAGGTCGGCGACACGCGCTTGGTATGTTCGACAAAGCCATCGAAGGCCCGCCCCATCGGCATCAGGCTGATAATCTCAACGGCGTGCACATCGGCAACTGTGCCGGGGAGGACGCCATGCTGGATTTCTCCCCATTGTGCGATGCACCGCTCTTCCAACCAGGCATTGAGGGCATCAAGATCTGGGAAGTTGGGCATTGGCTGCCATAACCGTCGACGCGCATCCTGAACGTTTTTCTCGACCTGACCTTTCTCCCAGCCTGAGGCCGGATTGCAAAAATCCGTTTCGAACAGGTAGTGGCTGGCCATGGCAGCGAACCGCGCATTGACCTGTCGGACTTTGCCCTGGCCGATCCGGTCTACAGCCGTCTTCATATTGTCGAATATTCCACGCTGAGGCACGCCGCCCAGCACCCGGAAGGCCTGCGTCAGTGCGTCGAACAACATCTCGTGCGTTTGCAGCAGATAGGCTCGCGTGATGAACGCCCGACTGTGGGAGAGCTTGGTATGGGCCACCTGCAGCTTGGTAGGCCGGCCATTCAGAAGGGCGTAATCTTCACTCCAATCGAACTGAAAGGCCTCACCGGGCTGGAAGATCAGCGGTACGAATGTGCCGCGCCCACTGGTTTGCTTTTCATATTGGCGTTCGGTCTTCCACGAGCGGGCGAAGGCGGCAACACGGCTGTATGATCCCTCGTAGCCCAGCTTAACCAGATCTGCATGTAGCTGCTTGGCTGTTCGCTTCTGTTTGCGCGACTTGCCAGATTCCACCCGCAGCCACGTCGTCAGTTTTTCTGCAAACTGATCAAGCTTGCTCGGCCGTTTGGGAACCTTGAACGTCGGCTCCACCGCGTCATCGCGCAGATATTTGCGGATCGTGTTGCGCGATAATCCAGTCCGCCGCCGGATCTCGCGAATGGGGATGCCTTGCCGAAAATGCCAGCGGCGGATCACACTGAGTAGGTCCATGTCGATCACTCCGATGCCTCCTGACTGTCAGCCAGGGGCGAGGAAAACATGGGTCAATTCTCAGTGAAAACTTATAACCCTCCCGGGTCACTTCTCAGTGCAACTCAACAGCTCGGCCAACTGGCCCGCTCTGTTTGCGGCCTTTTCCTGCTCCAACGCATTGACCAGATCGACGGTGGAGAAGAAGCGGATCTTTTTGCGGTGATGCTCAACCGCCTGGACGCCCAAAGCCGTCGCGATGTGGCTTTTGCCGGTGCCTGGTCCGCCGATCAGTACGACGTTGTCGGCGCTATCCATAAAGTCACCACGGTGAAGTTGACGCACGAGCGCCTCGTTGACCTCACTGACGGCAAAGTCGAAGCCTGCCAGATCCTTGTAGGCCGGGAACCGGGCTGCCTTGATCTGGTAAGCAATGGACCTGACCTCCCGCTCGGACATCTCCGCCTTGAGAAGCTGTGAGAGGATCGGAACGGCAGCATCAAAGGCTGGCGCGCCCTGCTCGATCAGATCACCAGCGGCTTGCGCCATGCCATACATTTTGAGGCCACGTAGCATGACAACCACAGCGGCGCTGGCCGGATCATGACGCATGGCGTAACGCCCTCAGCGTGTCGTAGCGTTCGACATCGGCAACAGGCTCCTGGGCGAGGCGCAGGGCCTGCGGGGCATCGATTGGGGATGCCGGTGGAGCCTTGCCATCGATCAGGCGGTGCAGAACATTGAGGATGTGGGTTTTGGTCGGCACCCCAGCTTCGAGGGCCAGTTCGACGGCGCTGAGCACAGCCTGTTCGTTATGCTGTAGAACAAGGGCGAGGATTTCGACCATCTCCCTGTCACCACCGAGCCGCTTGAGCAGATGCCCCTGCAGTTGCCGGAAGGCTTCGGGCATTTCGAGGAATGGCGCCCCATTGCGCAAAGCGCCAGGCTTGCGCTGAACAACTGCCAGATAGTGCCGCCAGTCATAGATCGTCTGCCCCGGCTTCTGGTGAGAACGGTCGATAATCCGGTTGTGCTCGCACAAGATTTGCCCCTCGGCCGCGATGACCAACCGATCAGGATAGACCCGCAGGCTCACTGGCCGGTTCGCAAAGGATGCAGGAACGCTATAGCGATTGCGCTCGAACGCGATCAGGCAGGTCGGCGACACGCGCTTGGTATGTTCGACAAAGCCATCGAAGGCCCGCCCCATCGGCATCAGGCTGATAATCTCAACGGCGTGCACATCGGCAACTGTGCCGGGGAGGACGCCATGCTGGATTTCTCCCCATTGTGCGATGCACCGCTCTTCCAACCAGGCATTGAGGGCATCAAGATCTGGGAAGTTGGGCATTGGCTGCCATAACCGTCGACGCGCATCCTGAACGTTTTTCTCGACCTGACCTTTCTCCCAGCCTGAGGCCGGATTGCAAAAATCCGTTTCGAACAGGTAGTGGCTGGCCATGGCAGCGAACCGCGCATTGACCTGTCGGACTTTGCCCTGGCCGATCCGGTCTACAGCCGTCTTCATATTGTCGAATATTCCACGCTGAGGCACGCCGCCCAGCACCCGGAAGGCCTGCGTCAGTGCGTCGAACAACATCTCGTGCGTTTGCAGCAGATAGGCTCGCGTGATGAACGCCCGACTGTGGGAGAGCTTGGTATGGGCCACCTGCAGCTTGGTAGGCCGGCCATTCAGAAGGGCGTAATCTTCACTCCAATCGAACTGAAAGGCCTCACCGGGCTGGAAGATCAGCGGTACGAATGTGCCGCGCCCACTGGTTTGCTTTTCATATTGGCGTTCGGTCTTCCACGAGCGGGCGAAGGCGGCAACACGGCTGTATGATCCCTCGTAGCCCAGCTTAACCAGATCTGCATGTAGCTGCTTGGCTGTTCGCTTCTGTTTGCGCGACTTGCCAGATTCCACCCGCAGCCACGTCGTCAGTTTTTCTGCAAACTGATCAAGCTTGCTCGGCCGTTTGGGAACCTTGAACGTCGGCTCCACCGCGTCATCGCGCAGATATTTGCGGATCGTGTTGCGCGATAATCCAGTCCGCCGCCGGATCTCGCGAATGGGGATGCCTTGCCGAAAATGCCAGCGGCGGATCACACTGAGTAGGTCCATGTCGATCACTCCGATGCCTCCTGACTGTCAGCCAGGGGCGAGGAAAACATGGGTCAATTCTCAGTGAAAACTTATAACCCTCCCGGGTCACTTCTCAGTGCAACTCAACAACCTCGGTCTTCACGGTGACGAAGCGCATGGTCGGGCGCTGCACGGCTTCACAGATCGCTTCGGCATCCGCCGCATCGTTCTTCTGTCGCTTCACGAAGGGCTTCACATAAGCCGGCGGGATGAGGCGCACTGTGTGACCGAGCCTCGCCAGCTCGCGCGCCCAATGATGAGCGCCGCCGCATGCCTCCATCGCCACAAGGCAAGGGGGCTGCGCCGCAAAAAAGCTCAGCAGCTTCGACCTGGTGATCCTCTTCGAGAAGAGCTCAGCGCCGACTGCATCGGCACCATGAACCTGGAAAACCTGCTTGGCGATATCCAAGCCAATCGTGCTAACTTCGCCCACGGACGCCTCCCTCTAGTGGTGTTCAACACCTCCACTATGGCACTTCGATGCCGTCGGGGGGCGTCCACCCCATCATGAGTAATGCATCAGCGACGACCCCAACGTTTAGCATGATGGCACCCAGCAGTTGACGCAAGCCAGAGTGCGATGCGGTTAATGCTCTCAACGGTACGCTGATCAGATGTATCGAATCGGCTAAAATAAGGGCTTTTGATCGGTTCATCGAGCAGGGTTATCGAAGCTATTAATCGCCTGGCTGGCTCTGTTGCAAAAATCGTGAAGCTTGAGCATGCTTGGCGGAGATTGGACGGACGGAACGATGACGGATTTCAAGTGGCGCCATTTCCAGGGTGATGTGATCCTGTGGGCGGTGCGCTGGTATTGTCGCTATCCGATCAGCTATCGCGACCTTGAGGAAATGCTGGCGGAACGCGGCATTTCGGTCGACCATACGACGATCTATCGCTGGGTCCAGTGCTACGCCCCGGAGATGGAGAAGCGGCTGCGCTGGTTCTGGCGGCGTGGCTTTGATCCGAGCTGGCGCCTGGATGAAACCTACGTCAAGGTGCGGGGCAAGTGGACCTACCTGTACCGGGCAGTCGACAAGCGGGGCGACACGATCGATTTCTACCTGTCGCCGACCCGCAGCGCCAAGGCAGCGAAGCGGTTCCTGGGCAAGGCCCTGCGAGGCCTGAAGCACTGGGAAAAGCCTGCCACGCTCAATACCGACAAAGCGCCGAGCTATGGTGCAGCGATCACCGAATTGAAGCGCGAAGGAAAGCTGGACCGGGAGACGGCCCACCGGCAGGTGAAGTATCTCAATAACGTGATCGAGGCCGATCACGGAAAGCTCAAGATACTGATCAAGCCGGTGCGCGGTTTCAAATCGATCCCCACGGCCTATGCCACGATCAAGGGATTCGAAGTCATGCGAGCCCTGCGCAAAGGACAGGCTCGCCCCTGGTGCCTGCAGCCCGGCATCAGGGGCGAGGTGCGCCTTGTGGAGAGAGCTTTTGGCATTGGGCCCTCGGCGCTGACGGAGGCCATGGGCATGCTCAACCACCATTTCGCAGCAGCCGCCTGATCGGCGCAGAGCGACAGCCTACCTCTGACTGCCGCCAATCTTTGCAACAGAGCCGGCGCGATGGCCCTGTCTAGCGAAGATTGCACAATTCTAGGGGTTTGTATGAGCGGCCAACAGAGCAACGACAGTGGTTTGCAACCCTTTGGCCATATCCTCCAGAACCTCCAGAGTCGGGTTGGCCTTGGCTTGTTCGATAAGCGAGATATGCGAGGCTGCGATGCCGGTCCGCTCCGCAAGTTCGGCCTGTGAGATGGCCAGATCGGCACGGCGACGCTTGCAATTTTCTGCCAACAGTTTCGCTAGCTCTGACGCTGCCTCATCCAACCTCAAATATCGCGCCATAGGGTTGTCCCGTCCGTCGTTCGCTAAGCATCCGCCCAATCCGGCGGCGGAAATTATAGCGACCTGCACGGCCTATGCGATATTATCTAATTAACTACCTTTTTTTGCATAACTTTGACAACAAAATCCAAACGCCATATCGTGACGAGAATGGCACGTCGCAGTCGATCAAACCTAAGCCCGATCACTCCCGCTACCTGTATGCAGCGCAAGCGGCAAGTAATGGCTGCCGCAGGCTTTGTGCAATGTAAGCTACAGATACCAATCAGCTTCGGTCAGCGTCTAAATCATCTCAAATTCCTCCATAATATGCGTGGCCTCGACAGTGTGGTTTCCGCGATGATCCGCAAGGCAATGGCAAATTACTCCGCCGATGAACTGGTGGCGCCACCTCCGCCATGCGATCATGACAGGTTAAAACAAGTCGCGCTTCACATACCTCGAGAGCATTACGCTTTCCTTGTAGCGGTAGCGGAACGCAACCGGGGCATCAATCTCGGCATCGCTCTTGAAACCGTTGGAAGCTATGTCACCAATCTGACAATGACGCCTTTGCAACTTTCCCTGTTCTAACATTCGGAACGGGAACCGTATGATTGCACCAACTTCCTATCTAGTCACCTGTTCCTGCGACAAATAGGATTATTTGAAAGACAAAATCTGAAGTATCGAGAGTGTCGCCATGATGACTTGTGTTTTTCATCAGCATAGCTGATCCAAGTAACTGGCGAGCGGTTTTGCCTGTGCAAACCAAACAAATAACGCTGCTTCTCAATCTGTGAGGTGCCGAATCTCTCTGTCCTCTTGCTATTAATCGAATTTCGAAATTGTCACAGCAGAAAGATCTACCTTGCGAGCTTAGAGTAACAATCTCAATCCAGTGCAGGATACGACAGTGAATGTTGCACAATTTGGGCAATGTAATCTGGTTAGAAAACCTATATATTATTTATATGATCTTCATCATGCCAGATAAGAATGACTCAAAATATGGAGGAATTATCTAATTGTTGTTAATCGTCTCAAGTGGTGCCATCCCAATTTCGCGGAGGATTTCGCTGGAATGTTCGCCATTACGGGGAACGGAGGGCGGATCGGGAACTTCCTCACCGACGAAACGTGGCGCCGCACGTGCTTGCAGCACGCCATGAGCACGCGAGTAAATCTCGCGCGCGGCCATATGCGGATGTTCTGCGGACTGCGTGGGCGTCAGGACCGGCGCAAAGCATATGTCTGTTCCCTCCAGCAATACACGCCACTCAGCGGCGGTCCGAGTGGCAAACAAGCGTTCCAGCCTCGCTCCAAGTGTCGGCCAGACCACTGGATCATATTGGGCGGCGAAGGCCGGATCGTCCGCCAGTCCGAGCTTTTCCATCAGCAAGCTGTAGAATTTCGGCTCGACCGGACCAATCGTCACATATTCGCTATCGGCACAGCGGTAGGCGCGATACCAGTGCGGGCCATCCAACAGAGTCTGCCCTCGTTCGAATGCGCGCGGATTGTCGGCATTCAGCGAGAGCAATAAATTCATCATGTGCGCTGAGCCATCGACGATCGCAGCGTCGACCACGCGCCCCTTGCCATCCGAGCGGGCCGCGAGAACCGCAGCCAGGATGCCGACAGCAAGGTAGAGCGCTCCACCGCCTATGTCGCCGACGAGGGTTGGCGGAGAGAAGGGGGGACGCCCTGCTTCTCCTGAATAGAACAAGGCTCCAGAGAGGCCGATATAGTTTATGTCGTGGCCAGCCACATGTGCCAGCGGCCCGTCTTGTCCCCACCCCGTCATCCGTCCGTAAACCAGGGCACTGTTACGACTATGGCACTGTTCGGGTCCGATGCCCAGGCGTTCGGCTACTCCTGGCCGCATTCCCTCGATAAGTGCGTCAGAGCGCTCGACGAGACGTAGGACCGTCTCTACACCCTCCGGTTGTTTCAGGTCGATCGCTATCGACCGTTTCCCGCGATTGACGATCATGGCGCTCCCGGTGTTGGTGACGGAAGCTTCAGCCTCTGGACGTTCGACGAGAATGACATCTGCACCCAGATCGGCCAGCAGCATACCGGCAAAAGGCCCCGGCCCCAGTCCCGCAAGCTCGACGATGCGCAGTCCTGTCAGTACTCCCATGGTGCCTACTCCGCCGCTACCCTGCGTCCAATGACCAGACGCTGGATGTCGCTCGTCCCCTCGTAGATCCGGCAAACCCGAACATCGCGGTAGATCCGCTCCACTGGATAATCTGCAAGATAGCCGTAACCGCCATGTATCTGGATCGCATCCGAACAGACCTTTTCCGCCATATCGGACGCGAAGAGCTTGGCCATTGAGGCCTCCTTCAGGCATGGTTTACCCGCATCGCGAAGGTCGGCGGCGTGGAAGACAAGCTGTTCTGCCGCAGCGATCTGCGTCGCCATGTCGGCAAGTCGGAACGAGACCGCCTGATGCTCGACGATCGGTTTGCCGAACTGTCGACGCTCTTTGGCGTAGCTGAGCGCTGCTTCAAACGCAGCGCGGGCCATGCCGACCGACTGGGCAGCGATCCCGATGCGCCCTCCTTCTAGATTCGCGAGCGCGATCTTCAGCCCCATGCCCTCCGAGCCGAGCAGTTGATCGGCAGACACGCGCATGTCTTCAAACGCGAGCTGACAGGTGTCAGATGCGTGCTGGCCCAGTTTTTCCTCGACGCGCACGACATGGTAGCCGACCGTATTCGTAGGAACGATGAAAGCGGAGAGCCCGTTTTTGCCCTTCGCCGGATCGGTCACGGCGAACACAATGGCAATGTGGCCGTTCTTGCCTGTTGTTATGAATTGCTTGGCCCCGTCGAGGACATAGTGATCGCCGTCACGGCGGGCCTGCGTTCGCAACGATGCGGGATCAGAGCCGGCCTCGGGTTCGGTCAGACAGAAGCAACCCAGCTTCTCGCCGCGCGCCATCGGCTTAAGGAACCTTTCGCGCTGCGCGTCATTGCCGTAGGCCATGATTGGCGCGCAGCCGACGCCGTTATGCACCGCCATGATCGTCGATACGGCGCCACAACCCGCCGCGATCTCGATCAGCGCCGCTGCATAGGAGACATAGTCCATCCCGGCGCCGCCCCAAGCCTCATCGATGGTCATGCCCATAAAGCCGAGCTCGGCCATCTTCGCCAGCGCCTCGGCGGGGAAGTGGTGCTCGTGGTCCCACTTCTCCGCGAAGGGAGCCAGCTCGCTCTGGGCGAAGGTACGGGCCATGTCGCGCACCATCTGCTGCTCATCGTTGAGGATCATAGGATTTCTACCGCCAGCGCCGTGGCCTCGCCGCCACCGATACACAAAGTCGCAATGCCCCTTTTAAGGCCGTGCTTGCGAAGCGCTTCCGTCAGCGTCACGACCACCCTGGCACCGGAAGCACCGATCGGATGGCCGAGCGCGCAGGCGCCGCCATGAACATTGACCTTTTCGTGCGGCAGTCCCAGTTCTCGCATCACGATCAGCGCGACGATGGCGAAGGCTTCGTTGATCTCCCACAGATCGACGTCGTCGACGGCCCAGCCGACCTTGCCGAGCAGCCTGCGGATGGCCCCGACCGGCGCTGACGCAAACTGCGAGGGCGTCGATGCCCATGTCGCATGGCCGACGACCCTCGCCAACGGGGCCGATCCGCGCTTCTCGGCTTCGCATAGCGCCATCATCACCACGGCGGCCGCTCCATCCGATATCGACGATGAATTGGCGGCGGTAACCGTTCCGCCGTCCCGGAAGGCGGGTTTGAGCGTCGGGATGTTTTCCGGTCTGGCCTTTCCCGGCTGCTCGTCGACCGAGATTACGACTCGTCCCTTGCGGGTCTCGACCGCCACCGGCGTGATTTCGGCAGTGAAGCTGCCGTCTCGCGTGGCGTTCAGCGCCCGCTCCAGCGAGGCAAGCGCATAGCTATCCTGTTCCGCACGAGTGAAGCCATAGACCTGCGCCGCGTCCTCGGCGAAGGTGCCCATCAGACGCCCTCGATCATAGGCGTCTTCCAGACCATCGAGGAACATGTGGTCGACGACCGCGCCGTGGCCGAGTCGAAGACCGGCACGCGCCTTGGGCAGCAGATAAGGCGAGTTGGTCATGCTTTCCATGCCGCCCGCAACAAGGACCTGCGCGTTATCGGCAACCAGCATGTCATAGGCGAACATGATCGCCTGCATGCCTGAACCGCACATCTTGTTGACGGTGGAGCATCCGGCACTTTCGGGCAATCCGGCACCGAGCGCGGCCTGCCTGGCAGGGGCCTGCCCTTGGCCTGCTGGCAGGACGCATCCCATTATCGCGCCCTCGACATCGCCGGCAGGAACGCCGGCGCGGCCAACCGCGGCGCGAATCGCTTCGGCTCCGAGCTGGTACGCTGATAGGCTTGCAAAATCGCCCTGCAGCCCGGCCATCGGAGTTCGCGCGGCCCCGACAATGACAATCTGGTCATTCATGGCAAATCCTGTCCCCCAATCACTTCGGCGGCATGCGCAGCGCGCCATCAAGCCGGATCACCTCGCCGTTGAGCATGGAGTTCTCGACGATATGCTGCGCCAGCGCCGCATACTCCTCCGGGCGGCCTAAACGGGACGGAAAGGGAACACCCTTGCCCAGCGCGTCTTGCACCTCCTGAGGCATGGCCGCCATCATCGGGGTGCCGAAGATGCCTGGCGCGATGGTCACGACCCTGATGCCGTGGCCCGCCAGTTCGCGCGCGGCCGGGAGAGTCAGTGCTGCCACGCCGCCCTTAGAGGTGGCATAGGCCGCTTGCCCGATCTGCCCATCGAACGCAGCGATCGACGCTGTGTTGACGACCACCCCGCGTTCTCCGTCCGGGCCTGGTTCTTCCCTCGCGATAGCCTCGGCACAGAGGCGGAGCATGTTGAACGTACCCACAAGGTTGACCGAGATCACCCGGGCAAAGCTATCGAGCCGATGGATCTCCTTCTTGCCAAGAATCTTCTCTCCCGGCGCGACACCCGCACAGTTCACCAACCCGTGTAGATGACCGAAGCTGTCGAGCGCCAGCTTCACTGCCGCCCGGCCGTGTTCCTCGCTGGTCACATCTCCGGAGATGACGCAGGCTTCACCCTCGACATTGGCCCGTTCGGCCTCCGCGGCCATGCCGTTGAGGTCGAACAGCACCAGCCGCGCGCCCGCCTTCGCAAATCCACGCGCAACTGCCGAACCGAGGCCGGATCCAGCCCCCGTCACGATGAAAACCTTATTCTCTAACTGCAAAACAGAACTCCCATGAACTCGTCATCCAACGAGGTGGCTGGCCGGAACGCTCACGCTGCAGCCGTGATCTCCGCGTTGCGCAGAACAAAGCGCTGGATTTTCCCGCTGGGCGTCTTCGGCAGCGAAGCGACGAAGGCGAATTCGCGGGGATAGGCATGGGCAGACAGGCGATTGCGTACATGGCGGCGTAATTCTTCCTCCAATTCCGGCGTTGCCTCGTAGGCCGCATTCAACACGACGAAGGCTTTCACGATTTCGGTGCGTTCGGGATCGGGCTTGCCAATCACTGCGGCCTCGACAACCGCGGGATGCTCGATCAGTGCACTCTCGACGTCGAACGGCCCGATCCGGTATCCCGAGGAGGTAATGACATCGTCAGCGCGGCCGACGAAAGAGATATGGCCGGTCGGCTCCAGTTCGACTGTGTCGCCCGTACGATAGTAGCCGCCATACACGGACGGCGTCGCTTCGTTGAGATAGCCCGCAAACCACATAATCGGAGATTTCTCAACGTGGACAGCCAGTATGCCGGGCTGGTTGGGGCCGAGGACGTGATCTTCCTCGTCGAGCACAACAACATGGTAGCCCGGCATGGCAAAACCCGCTGACCCAATGCGAATATCGTGATCGAGCCCGTGGTGATTGTTGACGCACATACCCAATTCCGTCTGCCCATAATGGTCAGCGATCGGGACATCGAGATGCTCGGCAAACCAGCGGACGACTTCCGGATTCAGCGGCTCACCTGCGGAAGAAACGCGCCGCAAGCACCCCTTCACGGTAGCCGCCACGTCCGGACCGGCGGCGATCATCAAGCGATAGGCGGTGGGTGCGCCGGCGAGGTTGGTGATGCCCGCGTTCTGGATCAATTGGTACGTGGTTTCAACCGAGAACGGCCCGTCGAAGAATGTGGTCGAATGGCCAAGCAGGAGTGGACCGATCACGGCATAGTACAACCCATAGGCCCAGCCGGGATCGGCGATGTTCCAGTAGATATCGCCTTTGCGCAGGTCGATCGCATATTCCATGTACGCACGGAACGAGACCAGCGCTTTCAGCGGCACCGGCACACCCTTGGGTAAGCCGGTCGTCCCCGACGTCGACATCAAAAGGAAGATGTCGTCCCCGGCACGTGCAACAGGTTCGAATTCTGCACTCTGGCATGCTAGTTCGGCGGCCAGATCAAGATCGCCCTCACGGATCTGCTCGCCGCCGTAAGCGGGCGTTGTCACGGCAATCAAGGGGGCATTGTCGACATCATCGAATTTAGGCCGGTTGGCCGGATCGGTGACGACGAGCTTTGCTTGGCTGGTGCCCAGCCTTTGCTCAATCGCCTTCGATCCAAAAGCCGTGAACATCGGCTGATAGACCGCTCCTGACCGCCACACACCAAGAGCGGCGATGATCAGGTCAGGTACGCGAGGCAACATCACCGCAACGCGGTCTCCCGGAACGATGCCACGGCCGGCGAGGAAATTTGCGAAACGGGCCGATGCATCGCGCAATTCCCCAAAAGTCAAGTCAAGCTTCCGTCCCGTTGCGTCTTCCCAGTGGACAGCCACCTTGGACGGGTCTTCGGCCCATCGATCGCAGCATTCGACGCAGGCGTTGATGCCAGTTGAAAGGCTGCCAAATAGCTTACCGGCTTCGGTATCCAGATCGAAGGATCGATAGACACCCCGATAGCAGGCGGACTCAGATTCTTGTGCGCCGGAAGTCATCATGGCTGCTTTGATCTCCAGTAATTTTGCGGGGCAATGCGATCGACCGGGTCGTCACTATCGCCAGATTCATTCCGAACCTCCTCCACACCGTGATTCAAACGAGGGGATAGCGAGATATCCTGCCCTCTGTCAACGGCGGAGTAAAAGTCGGCCATTGGGCGGCGCAAAATCAGGCCGGGTGATCCGTGTGCTGGCGAGCGCCGCGAGGGCGTAGCCCGAGTGGGGGTCGCCAACACACGGATGGTCTTTTCTGTCAGGGGTTGGAGCGTGCCTTGCGCGCCTGGCTTTGGGCCAGACGATAGCTCTCTCCGTTCATCTCGAGTATGGAGACGTGGTGGGTAAGCCGGTCGAGGAGCGCGCCTGTCAGGCGCTCGGAGCCGAACGTTTCGGTCCACTCGTCGAACGGCAAGTTGCTGGTGATCAGCGTCGAGCCGCGCTCGTAACGCTGCGAGATCAGCTCGAACAGCAGTTCCGCGCCGGTTTTCGAGAGCGGCACGAACCCCAGTTCATCGATGATGAGGAGCTTGTATCCGGCCATTTGCTTGTGGAGGC
This sequence comes from Sphingobium sp. EM0848, assembly GCF_013375555.1. Classification (NCBI taxonomy): domain Bacteria; kingdom Pseudomonadati; phylum Pseudomonadota; class Alphaproteobacteria; order Sphingomonadales; family Sphingobiaceae; genus Sphingobium; species Sphingobium sp. EM0848. The sequence continues at coordinate 97,853 of NZ_JABXWB010000004.1, read as the reverse complement.
GCAGAAGGCGGCGTTCGTCGCGTGCCTCCATCATCGCGCTGACCAGCGCGGACGCGGTGGTGAAGCCGACCGTCAGGCCCTTCTGGCAGGCGGCAAGGCCGAGGCCGATCGCCACATGGGTCTTGCCGGTTCCCGAGGGACCAAGGGCTATGACGTTCTCGCGGCGGTTGATCCAGTCGCAGCGTGCCAGTTCCAGCACCTGCATCTTGTTGAGCTTGGGGATCGCGGCAAAGTCGAAGCTGTCGAGGCTCTTGGCGGCCGGGAACTTCGCAGCCTTGATCCGGCGCTCGACCATCCGGCGTTCCCGGTCGATCAGCTCCAGTTCGACAAGCCGGGCAAGGTAGCGGACGTGATCTGCGCCCTCGGCCGCGCATCGCCGGGCCAGCTTGTCATGCTCGCGCAGGAAGGTTGGTAGCTTGAGCGTCTTGAGGTGGCTGGCCAGTAACAGCTCGGGGGACGGACTGCTCATGCCGCATCCTTCGCATCGCCCGAGAGCAACTGCATGTAGGAGCGCGCCGATGTCGTCTCCACCCTGGCTCTGGGCAGATAGGGATAGATCGCCATGTCCAATCGGGGTGGTCGGCGCTCCACCCGGCACAGCAGGAGATGCTTCACGGCATCAAAGCCGATCGCCCCGATATCGAGAGCCTGCTTTACGGCCGCATGCAGATCGGCAAGCGTGAAGCTCTCCAGCAGACGCAGCACCTGCACATACTCGCGCCGACCATGCTTGCCCATACGAGCTTCCATGAGGCGGCGCAGCGTTGCAAACGCTTCGGGCAGGTGCCAGCCTTGCAGGGGCGCTGCCTGATCGAGCGCATTGATCTTCTGTTCGATCAGGGGAAGGTAATGGATGGGATCGAAGATCACGTCCTCGCGCTCGTAGCTGCGCACATGACGGGCAATGACCTCGCCCCGGCAGCCGATCACCACCTCGCCGACATAGCCCCGGATCCATACCTCCTGATGGCCGAAGCGCACCGGCACCGAGTAATCATTGGTCCGGTAACGCACCAGCGCCTGCGACGAGACCTGGCCGCTGGTCTGGTCACAAGCCTCGAACGGGGCAGCCGGCAGTTCCTGCATCGCCGCCAGATCGCGCTTCAGCCTCTCGCCGATCGTCTCGCTCTCGCCCCGCAGCCGGTCGTTCTGACGCTTGCGGCATTGCTCCTCGAGCCACAGGTTGAACGCCTCCCACGTCGCGAACCGGGGGATCGGCACCATGAAGTTGCGGCGAGCATAACCGACCAGCCCTTCAACACTGCCTTTGTCGTTCCCCCTGCCGGGACGGCCGTAACGATCGCGGATCAGGTAATGCGACAGGAAGCCGCTGAACAGCCGGGCGCGCTGCCTCGTGCCGTCGGGCAGGATCTTCGAGACCAGGCAGCGGTCGTTATCGTAGACGATCGACAGCGGCACCGCGCCGAAAAACGCGAAGGCGTGCACGTGGCCGTCCATCCATGCCTCGGCAACGGCAGCGGGATAGGCGCGCACGTAGCAGGCGTCGCTGTGCGGTAGATCGAGCACGAAGAAATGCGCCTTCTGCACAACACCGCCGATCTCGACCATGGCCTCACCAAAATCTGCCTGGGCATGGCCGGGCGCATGCGCCAGCGGCACGAACATCTCCCGGCTGCGCTGCTCGCGCTGTCGGATGTAATCCTTGATGATCGTGTAGCCGCCGGTGAAACCGTGCTCTTCGCGAAGGCGGTCAAATACCCGCTTCGCCGTATGACGCTGCTTGCGCGGAACCTGACGGTCACCATCAAGCCATGCATCGATGATCGGAACGAACGCTTCCAGCTTGGGCCGCCGCACCGCCGCCGTCCGGCGGTAACCGGGGGGCTCCGAATACGACAGCATCTTGCGGACCGTGTCGCGCGATACGTTGAAATGCTTCGCCGCCTCACGCTGGCTCATGCCGCCCGCGCAAGCAAGACGCACCTTCAGGTAAAGATCCACGGTATATATCTCCACGCCCTCCCTGCTCGCGCAAAGAAGGCAAAGTGGACGACTTTTACGCCGCCCGCAGCAGCACTTCGCCGCCGCCACCGTGGTCTAATTTTGCACCGCCGTTCTCAGGCGCCGCCGAGGTCAAGCTGGTCAGTTTCCAGACCGCAGATGCCGGCAATGCCACGCGCGTCGCTAAGGGAACGACCACCTTCAGCGACAGCATCAACTATCTGCCGCCCAACAGCTTCGCCAGTGCCAAGGTCATAGTCGGCGTTGACGCGAGCGCCGGCGTCAACAGCCAGACCGACCCCTTGCCGGTCGTGCTTCGCGTCACTGGCCCGGCCCGTTCCGTCTATCAGAACGGGCGCCTCCTAACGACCAAGATCGAAGGCTGCCTCGTGAACGGTGCCGCCCGCGGCGAGCTCTCGAGCGAGAAGGTCTACGTCAAACTGCAAAAGATGACGTGCCCGCAGCCTGGCGGGCGCTACGCCGTCTCCGAGGTCAAGGGGTTCATCGCCTTTGGCGGCAAGACAGGGGTGCGCGGCCGAGTGGTCAGCCGGGAAGGCTCGCTTGCCATGCAGGCGTTTCTGGCCGGTCTGGTCAGTGGTGGCGGCAACGCTCTCAACACCGCTTTCAATCAGCCGCTCGCCAGCATCAGCACCGACGGGGAGGGGGGCGTCAACCGCACGCCCAACTTCGGCAGCGTCGGCCTGCGCGCGCTCGGCGGCGGTGCCGCGGAATCGGGCAAGGACGTCTCGAAATATCTGATCGAGCGGGCCGAGCAATATCAGCCCGTGATCGAGATGCCGACCGGCATCGATGTCGAAATCGTTTTCCTGGAGGGTGTCTATGTCCGCAATTGATCGTCTGCGAAAGCTGCGCGCGTTCGCTCGCCCGGCGCCGATTGTAGCGGCCGCTGCCGCGCTCGGCGTTGCCGGAATCGCTCTTGCAGCCGATGTCGCCGGCAAGGATGACGCCAAGGTCAGCCTGCTCCTGAAGACCAGGCTTCCGAAGACGCCGATCAACAAGCTCGATTGCGATAAGATCGACGGGCTGTGCGAAGTCACCTCGGGCGCGAACCTCTTCTACGTCAATCATGGCGCGCGCTATCTGATCATCGGTCGTGTCTACGATATGGAGACGCGTCAAGACCTGACCGCGGCGCGGCTGCTCGAGATCAATCCGGACATGCTGGTGGGCGGGGCCGCCAAGGCGAACGCCGCGGTATCCGATGACGGCGAGGCTGGCGAAATCGCAGCGACGGCGCGCGGTGTCGGCAAGACATCCGCGCCGGTCCGCCCCGTCTCGCTCAACCTGTCTGGGCTTCCGGCCGACGGGGCCATTGTCTGGGGCAACCGGTCGGCCAAACAGAGCATCACCATCTTCACGGACTTCCGTTGCGGTTATTGCAGGGCGCTCGCCAGCGTCTTGCGCGGCATGGATGTGAAGGTGGTCGAGCGTCCGATCTCGGTCCTCGGTAGCCGCGACATCGCCGACCGCGTCTATTGCTCCAAAAACCAGGAACAGGCGCTGCATGCCGCCTATGCCGGTGAGCCATTCAAAGCGCCGGCGAGCTGCGACACCAAGGGGCTCGATGCAAACGAGCGCTTCGCGCGCGAGCATGGGCTTAATGCGACGCCAATCATCGTTCGGGGTGATGGCGCCGTCCTGGAAGGATATCGGCCCAAGGAGTTTCTCGAGGCCTGGCTGCAGGGGACGCGGTCGTGACGGCGCGGCACGCCCTGTCGCTGCGCGGCTGCGCGATCGCCGCTCTGTCCCTGCTTGGCGGGTGCGCCACGTTCGGCAGCAATGTGAAGGGAAGTTTTTCCTGTAAAGCGCCCGATGGCATCTGCGCGCCATCGTCCTCGATCGACGATCGAGCACTCGCGATGATCACCGGAGAGGGCACTGTCGAGCGTTCATCGCCGGCCAGCAGCGGGCCGGCCAGGCAGTCTGCACCCAGATCCTCGCACATCGCCTTTTTAGGACAAGCGCCGGCACCTCAGATCGATGCGCGCCGTACCCAGGAGCGCGTGCTGCGCATTGTCTTTCAGCCATATATCGATGAGCGTGGCCGCCTTCATGAGGTGACGGCAGTCCATGCCGTGGTGCAAAGCGGGGAATGGCAACAACAATTCCTCGTCAATGCAACAGCGATACCGGACCGAGATGCGATTGTCGCTGCTGAGCAGCCGGAATCGCTCGCCGAAGCGGTCGATCGAGCGGAACTGGCAAGCCGAGCGACGGGCGGCGTCGACCCCAATCTACCCGATCCTGCGGCCGTCGCGGCAGCCCGCGCCCGTGCAGCCGACCCGGTCAAAGCGATCAAGGACGATGTTGCGACCCGTCTAGCCCCCAAGGCGGGCCGCACACCGACGCCCCCGGCCACTAACGTCTCCTCCAGGCGCGCGGAATCGCGCAGCGTCGAGGGAGCAGTGCCGGGGGCGCCGACTATCGAAGCGAAGGTGCCGCCGCTCGCAACGGCAGACAAAGCCTCGGCCGGGACCGCCCCGGCGCCGGAGGGCGCAGACAGTGCGACCGCGATCGGCGAAGCAATCACGCGGGTGAGAGGCTCTACCGAATACCAGGCGCGCTCGGCTCAGGCAGCGAGCGACGCGAAGGCAGCAGCTCTGACCGGATCGACGCCGACACCCGAGCCCAAGACGAAGCCCACCGTGCGCGCGGCGAACTTCCCGGCCGCTGCTCCAGAGGAAAATTGAGATGGCGAGCGGCTTCCTCGATGAGTTGCTGTCCGGTATCTTCGGCGACAGCAAGCGACCGGACACCCAGCGGCCGGACCTGGTGGTCCCGATGCTTGCGCATTGGCTCCCTTATCGAAGCTTCGACCCGAAGACCGGTATCTTCTACAATAGCGCCTCGCGCGGCTTCGTGATCGAGGCCGCGCCGCTGGTCGGCGCGGACGAGCGGACGGGTGAGATCCTGGCGCAGTTCCTGTCCGAAGGCATTCCCGCGCCCGGCTGCCTTCAGATTCACCAATGGATGTCGCCGCGCATCGGCGAGCAGCTCTCGAAATGGTATCTGCCCCGCTACTCGGCGCGCGGCGTTTACGAACGGATGGCCAAGCACCGGGTCGACTTCCTGACGGACGGCGTCTGGAATTCGCTTTCAGCCGACGCGCCGTTTTGCCTTCGCCATCATCGGGTCGCGATATCCTACTCGACGCCGGAGTCCTCAAACATCACGATCGAGCAGATCGTATCGCTCATGGACGGGCTGATCTCGGCTCTTCAATCGGTGAACGTATCCGCCCGCAAGATGGACCCGGTCGCGCTCATCGGCTGGATCGACGATATCACGTCGCCGACCACCGCCGCTGGCGACGATGCGGTGAGCTACAACCCTCTCGACCCGATCGCCGATCAGGCGATCCGAAGGGATATCGAGCTGCATATCGAGCCGGACCGCATGTTGCTGCGGACCGAGCGCTTCCGGCCGACCGGAAAAACGCTGAAGGGCGCGCCGGAGATCGGGGAGATCTACCCCGACGTGTTCGATGTGCGCTCCTTCTCGGTGCGCAACCTGCCCACGCGCTGGGCGCCATGGGACGTAACCCGGCTGATCGGCGACATCTTTACCGACAAGCTGCGCATGCCATGCCCCGTATCGACCAACCTGTGCATCGAGTTCCCGGACCCGCAGGCGTCGACCAACAAGGCCAGCTACAAGTTCATGCGAACGACCAGCCTGGCCGATTCCAAATCGTCCCGCTTCCTGCCGCAGCTCCGCGAGCAGTCGCAGGAGTGGCGACACGTCAATGAAGAGATCCGGCAGGGCAGGAAGCTCGTGCGCGTGTTCTTCAGCGTCACGTCGTTCTCGCCGAAAGGGCAGGGCGACAGCAACGAGCGAGTGCTGAAGTCGGTCTACCGTGCGGCGGGCTGGGATCTTCTCGATGACCGCTACCTGCAGGTGATGGGTCTGTTGTGCGCGATGCCCATGACGATGGCCAATGGCCTGTCAAAGGATCTCGAGCGCATGAAGCGGATGCGCACTCTGCTCACGACGACGGCCGCAAATCTCGCGCCGCTGCAGGGGGAATATCTCGGCGGAAGCATTCCCCACCTGCTGCTGATCGGCCGGCGCGGACAGCCCTTCTTCTGGAGCCCCTTCGAGAATGCCGCCGGCAATCACAACGTCGCCGTGTTCGGCAAATCGGGCTCCGGCAAGTCGGTCGCGCTGCAGGAATTATGCGGCTCGCTCTGCGGTGCCGGCGCGCGAGTGGTCGTGATCGACGACGGGCGTTCGTTCGAGCATTCGGCCAAACTTCAGGGCGGCGCCTTTGTCGAGTTCACCATGAGCTCGGGCTTCTGTCTCAATCCCTTCTCGATGATCGACGAGGCCCAGGCCGCCGAAGACGAGGACTATCTCCTCGACTGCATGGCAATGCTGAAGGCCATCATCAATCAGATGTCCCGGCATATCAACCTGCTCGACGACACCGAGCGCGGGCTGATCGACGGTGCCGTGAACCAGGTCTGGGAGGCGCACGGCAGCCGCGGCTCGATCGATCTTGTCATCGAGGCGCTCGAGGCAACCGGAAACGGGCTGGCCGCGAACCTTGCGATCGCGATGCGGCCCTTCTCGTCGGGCGGCACCTACGGCCGCTTCTTTCAGGGCGAGGTCTCGTTCGAACTTTCGGCCCAGCTCACGGTCTTCGAGCTCTCCGATCTGTCTGCCCGTGAGGAGCTGCGCAGCGTCGTCCTGACGGCGATCATGTTCATGTCGCAGCAGATGATGCGCAAGCTGGATCGTTCGATCCCGAAAGCGCTACTCCTCGACGAAGCATGGCAGATGCTCCGCGGCGGGGCGATGGCCGATTTCATCGAGACCTACGCGCGTACCTGCCGGAAATATGGCGCATCGCTGGTCACGGCGACGCAATCGCTGAACGACTATTACAAATCGGCCGGATCGGTCGCGGCGCTCGAAAATTCCGACTGGTTCGTGATCCTCCAGCAAAAGCCGGAGACGATCGCAGACTTCAAGAAGCATGACCGCTTCGAGATGGACGATCACACCGATGCGCTGTTGCGATCCTTGAAGCGCAACGGCTTCGAATATTCGGACATCATGATCAAAGGGCCCGACACCCTCGCTGTCGGCCGCCTGGTCCTCGACCCCTATTCCGCAGCGCTGTTCTCCTCGAGTCCGAAGACTTTTGCGGCGATCGACGCTCTGATCGCCGAGGGCCTCAGCATGGACGAGGCGATCGAGCGGATCGCGTTTCCGAACAATCCCGAAAAGTGGGTCAGCAATCTCGTCCCGGAGGACGAGATCGCGATCGCGGCGGAGTAGCAGGGATGGCGACGCATCCGGTCCCGACCACCGCCCGGCGATACATCGGGTTCACGCGCCATGAATGGCAGACCATGCTTCATTTCCTGCTGCATGGGCTCGGCTTTGTCGCGTCGACGATGCTCATCACCTGGGGCCTCTTCTGCCTCTTCTTCCTCGCGATCGGCGGCTTCTCGTTCGATGGTTTCGTCCATCAGCTCAATAATTTCACGACGCGCTACGTTGCCGCGGACCCGGCGCGCACCGCCGCCTTCCTCAACATGTTCGCGATCGCGCACATGATCCTTTCCACCGCCGTCGTCGCTCTTCGCGCCAATCGCATCCTTCCGCAGCGTGCGGATGAGGGAGTTCCGCCTCATGGCTGACCAACCCCAACTCGACCTTCCTCCCCCTTCCGCGCCTGAGACCCGAGCAGCGAAGCGCAGGGTCGGTTTTGGCGGCTTCACGCGCGTCCAGATGCTGATCCTGTTGCTGCTCGTCGCTGCGATCATCTGGGGAATGTGGGTGACGCGGGCACTGACCCAGTCGAAACAAGACCATATCGTTTCGGCACGGTTGTCGGCGCTGGTCGGCGACTATGTCGAGGCACAGCGCTTCTCAGGCTCGCCGCCCGACCGCGTGCGCGCCGAGATGCAGGCGTTCATGTCCTCGCTCGACAAGGAACTGCAGCGCAGGAGCCAAGACGGCCAGATCGTGCTTGTCGGTGAAGCCGTGCTCACCAAGAACGTGCCGGACATCACCGACAGCCTGAAAAAGGCGGTCTTTGCCTCGGGCGTTCCCGAACCCAAGCGTATGTCCGTCGAGGAATTGCAGCGGATGCAGGAGCTCTCGGCTGCCCAATCGGCGCTGGCCGCCTCGCGTGCAGCACCGCTGGCGGCGCCGGGGGCAACCATCGATCCGATGGCTGGCGTCCCCGGCGCCAGCCCTCAGGTGCCCGCGGGCCAGGCTTTTCCGGCCCAGCCAATCCCGCCGCAGATTCCCGGTGCGTCCGTCTCGACGTTCGGAGGACCTGATGGCAACGGCGGCCAATAGGGTGGAAGCCCTGCGTTGGCGTCCCCGCACGCGCATGTGGGGGATGCTGGCGGTGGCCGTCGCCGGGACGCTTGGCTTCGGCGCGATCGGCGAATGGCGTGATGGCCACGCCCTTTTGATCAACACGACGGACTCGCTCCCGAATTGGGCGTTTCTCATCCAGCGCCACAAGCTGCCGGCACGCGGCGACTATGTGTTCTTCGATCCGCCGCCCGGCGAGCTCCTCCGCCGCCATTTCGGCGCGAAGCCACAGATGTTCGGGAAGATCGCCTACGGCGTGCCCGGCGACATCATCAGCCATATCGGCCGGACGGTCGCCGTGAATGGTCACCCGGTCGCGCAGATGAAGCCCTTCACACGCTTCGGCGAGCCGCTGACTCCTGGCGCCACCGGACGGGTGCCGGCCGGATGCTATTTCGCGGCGACGCCTCACAAGGACGGCTTCGACAGCCGTTACGGCGAAATTGGCTTCGTCTGCGGGCGCCAGATCATTGGGACAGGGGAGCCAATCCTATGAGGATGCTTGTCACGAGCTGCGTGTGCGCGGTTGCGGCGCTAGGCGCGGCGCTCGTCTTTCCCCCGATGCGGTCGGAAGCGAAGGATTATGGCCAGGCGGCACAGGCATTTCCGGTGATCGAGCCGGATCTGCTTTCGACGATCGAAGCCCGACTGCGCAGGGCCGAGGCGAGTGGCGAACTCGCGCGCACCAATGAGATGTTTGCCAAGCGCGTCGAGGCGAAGGTTCGGCGTCCTGATCCCGTGGCGGGGATAACCGCGGCGCGAGCGGCCCGAAGCTGGGACTTCGATCCTTCGGTCATGATGGAGCGCGACATTCGCGATCAGAAAGGAAACCTGATCGCCGCGGCCGGCCAGCGTATCAATCCGCTCGACTTCGTCTCGGTCCGACAGGACCTCGTCTTCATCGATGGTGACGACCCCGCGCAGACGGCGTGGGCCATCGAGCATTACTCCGACATCAAGGCCAAGATCATCCTGGTCAATGGCTCGCCGGTCGAGCTGATGACCGCGAAAAAGCGGCGTTTCTATTTCGACCAGGCAGGCAAGCTCACGACCCGGTTCGGCATCGAGCACACACCGGCAATCGTCACCCAGGCCGGCAGGGTGATGCGCGTGTCCGAAGTCGCGCTCAAGCCCGGAAAAACAGGCTGATGCCACCTTGGCTAGACATGCTTCGCACGCCGATGGCGGCCCCCGAGACCGGCGCGCTGCGACGTCTGCGCCTGATTTGGCAGATGCTTTGTCTGATGCTCGGCGCCGCGATTATTGGCCTGCAGCCGCTATCGCTCGCCTTCGGGCGGGCGGCGCCATGCGCGATCGCAGTACTTCTGCTTGCCAATATCTGCACGACCGCCGTCTACCTCGCGCGGAAGCATCGCGCCGACACCTCATTTCTGGAAGCAAGCGGGGAGGAGCAATGATGCATAGCGCGCGATGGGCTCTGCGGCTCCTCCTGACGATGATCGCCGCCTTCATTCTCGCGCCGAGCGCTCAGGCCGCGGGACCGACCTGTCACGGGAAGTTCGTCAACCCGATCACCGATGTCTGTTGGTCGTGCCTCTTCCCGCTGTCGGTGGGCGGCCTCAAGATCTGGCCGAGCGGCCGGCCGGATACAGCCAATCCGGCTTCGCCTATTTGCGCCTGCGGCAGCCCCATTCCTCGGATCGGTATCTCCGTCGGTTTCTGGGAACCAGCGCGCCTCGCGGACGTGACCATGAAGCCTTGGTGCTTTCCGAACCTTGGTGGTATCCGCATCGCACCCGGCTTCGACATCGGACAGGGCTATTTGGCCGGCCCGTCGATGGTGGGCGGCCGCTCCCAGAGCACGGCCAAATGGCACGTCCATTGGTATGTGTACCCGCTCCTCTACTGGATGGAAATCCTGACCGACTTCGTCTGCTTCGAGCAGGCAAGTTTCGATATCGCGTACATGACCGAGATCGACCCGCTCTGGCAGGACGACTCGCTGACAGCACTCATCAACCCGGAAGCCATCGTTTTTGCCAATCCGATCGCCCAGGTTGCCTGCGCCGGAGACTGCATCGCCGGCACCGCCCATTTGCCGCTCGATCCGCTATTCTGGTGCGCTGGCTGCCAGGGCAGCATGTATCCGCTCAATGGAAACGTGCCGTCGTCGATCGGCCACGTTCAGTCCTCGCGGCTCGCGCTGTCGCGCTTTGCGTACAAGATGCACCGCGAGGCGCTGGCGTGGGGAACGATGGGGTCGGCGGGCCTCTGCAAGAAGTACCTCATGCCGATCATGCGGAAGCAGCAATACCGCTTTCAGATGGTCAATCCGATCCCGACCGTGAGCGGTCGCTTCGCTTGCTCCGCGATCGGGGCATCCACCATGCCGCCCGACGCAGGCCGCGCCTATCCCGCCGGTGGCGAGGACATGGGCTACCTGGTCTGGCGCAAACGCAACTGCTGCGTTCTCTAGGGGGGCCTTTCGATGCGCGGATATCTTTGGGCTTCTACTGCTGTTCTCGGCATCGCCAGCATATCGGCGGTGCTTGCGCAGAGCGTCGATGGGATCGACGTTCAGGCGATCAAGAAGCGCTCAGCCGAGCTTCAGGCTGATGCCGAGGCGTTCGTCAATCAGGTGAAGGACAGGGGTGATGCGTTCCGCGAGGAGGCGGCCAATGTGAATGACGGTGGCATGGCCAACATGCAGCGCGTTGCGAAGACCGATCTGCCCAAGGGGCCCGCTGGTCCGGTCGACTTCGACGAAATCGTAGCGGGCGCCGCGTCGAACGCGACGGTGGGGAAGGGCGAAGCACCCCAGTTCATAGTGTTTGCCAGCCTGTCGATGCCGCCACAGGCGCTCAAGCAATTGATCGGCGATACCGCGCGCGCGGGCGGTGTGGTCGTCTTCCGGGGCTTTCCGAACAATTCGATGAAGGAGTTTTCGTCCGCCCTCGGGAAGATCGTGACCCGGCAGGACGATTTCGCCAATGTCGGTATTGATCCGCGCCTCTTCCGCGCTTTCGACGTCCAAGCTGTTCCGACCTATATCGCCGTCTCGTCCGATTTCGACCTTTGCGCCGGTTTCTCGTGCCAGACCAAGGTTCCGCCCCACGACCGTCTCATTGGCAACGTCTCGGTTGAATATGCGCTCGAGCAGTTTGCCGAGGGGAATGGCCCGGGTGCCCGCGTCGCCGCCGTTGGGCTCTCCAACATGCGCAAGGTCAATCGGTGAGGTCGATCCCCGCCTCGGCTGCGCTCGTTGTCGCGCTGATGGTCGTAACGCCGGCGCTGGCGCAAACGACCGTCGAGGAGGCGCGGGAGCAGGGCAAGGAGCTCGGCACCCAGAAGCGCAACGATCCGACGCTCGTACCGTCGAGTGACGCCCAGGCGGCAGCGGTCCCCGGCTATTCCGGCCCGAGCCTGCCCGAAGGTTCCTATTTCGACGATCCCGAGCGACTTGAGGCGGCCGGTCAATCGGCGAAGTCCTCGAACGAGCAATATCGCATCACGACGGACGCCGATCGGACGCGCGCGACGTTCAGCAATTCGGAGATCTTGGCGGCCACGCAGAGGGCGACGTCGGTTGAGAACGATCCATCCACCTATCTGGCCGGTGAAGATTATAGCGGCGGTGGCGGGTCTTGTGTGCCGTTGCCACCGGCGGTTGGGAACGCAGGCTACTACGAAGCGACCTGCAATCAGGGCACGAAGATCGAGGACCAGCCGCGCTCCTGCTCGATCACGATGGTGCCGGAGACGACGACGGTCGACGCCTTCAAATTCTTTGTGGTTCCCAACAGCGCCTACGGCACCCCGTTCGCACGGTACGATTCGATGGCGCCGCATATAACGGCCGGGACATGCCGTCCGACTGGCGTGGTGATGCAGGCGTGCGCCGCCCATCGCATCTACGGCGTTTCGACGAACAAATTTTGCGACGATTACAACGCCACCGAATATGTTTGCTCCCAGGACCTGACGGGAATTGCCTTCCTCCCTAGCCCGATTACCGGACGGGATTGGCATGCCAAAACGACCGACACGCAGGTCACCGTCAGAGGGCCGACGGCTGTGGACATCTTACAGCGGATGCCATGTGCACGGCCGATCCTGCGGGGGAGATTTGCACCGAGGGCCCGGAGACCCGCGTCATCAATGGGGTGCCGATAACCCAGGCATGCTGGGCGTGGAAAAGAGACTTCACCTGCCACACGCTGACTCCCGCCAGCGACTGCGGCGACCTCGAGAGCAATCGGGCCTGCACCTATTTGCGGACCGAATGCCTTGATGACGAACCGAACGGCGGCGCATGTCAGGTCGAAAACCGGGTTTATAAATGCCCGACGCCCTTGAGTGGGACCAGCGACGCACCGCAATATATTTGCGGCGACGATGTCTACTGCATCAACGGTGATTGCGAGCCGATCGTTCGCGAGGCGTCGACCGAATTCAAGGATGCGCTCGTCGCCTTGCATTCGATCGACCAGGCCGGTGAGGAGTTCGACGAGACCAATTTCACGGTCTTCAAGGGCAATCGCGAGACCTGTCACAAGCCGGTGTTCGGGCTCATCAACTGCTGCGCCGGCAAAACGTCAGGCCTGCTGACGGTCGGTGCAGGCGCAGCCGCACTGGCCGGCGGGCCTGCGGCGATCGCCGCGTTGGCGACGCCCTTCCTGACCCTGTTCGCTTGTTCGCAGGACGAGATGAAGCTCGACATCAAGGATCGGATGGGTCTGTGCCACAATCTCGGAACCTATTGCTCATCGAAGATCCTCGGCATCTGCACAACGAAGCGGACCGCCTATTGCTGCTTTGAAAGCAAGCTCAGCCGCGTGCTTCAGGAACAGGGCCGGCCACAGCTCGGCAAGCCTTGGGGGAGCGCCAAAAAGGAAACGTGTCAGGGCTTCACCGTCGACGAATTTGCCCGCCTCGACCTCTCCGTCATGAATTTCACCGAGGTGTATGCGGACTTCATGGATGCGGCGAAGCTGCCTGACGAAGTCCAGACGATGACGGACATCCAGGCGAAAATTCAGTCCTACTACGACCTCCACGGAAAATGAGGCGGGTCAGATGTGCACCACGCCGGGGGGAGGCCGTCCGAAGCCAGAAAGTCAGGGAGAATGATCATGTCGATGCCGCTTCTTGAGCTGCCCGTCATCGCGGCAGCGCTGCTGCTTCAGCCAGCGCACGAGAGCCCGTCGCCGCGCCCGCCGTGCGCCTCCCGGCACGCCGCAACGGTGGCCGATTGCTGTGTTCATTTACCGGATTGGGAAGCGCGCAAAGAAAGCCCGCCCCGCGAACGCCCTGCACAGTCGCCCGGTAAGGCCGAGGGAGGGACGGAACATGGCAATTCTTGACCGGACGGTGATCCTTGCGGCAGCTCTCTCGGCGGCGATTTGGGCGCCCGCGCTTGCCCAGGACGCGCCCGCGGCCCGAAATGATACCATCGAGCAGGATCGGCCGGACGAATTCTACTGCGGCGAGCGCAGGCTGGGGCAGTGGTTCTATTGCGCGAAGCCAAAGCCGATGGACAACGCCAAGCCGGCGACGCCTGTCGAAGCGGATCGCGCCACGGATCGGATCGCCGCGATCGCCAAGCAACTCGACGAGCTGAAGGCCAAGGCCATCCTCGAGCCGACGGAAGCGAACGTCATCAACTATATCCGCTTCCAGCGCGAACAGCTCGATCGCGCGTCGACATTCTCGGACACCTGGCAACGCGCGCTCTGGCAGAACCCGGACCTCGACTATACGCTGCAACGCCCGGTTTCGACGGTCGGCAAGCGTCTGTGGCTCGATAATCGGAAGGCCGACCGCGATGCTGTCCTCACCAGCCTCGGCCAGCGCTACGGGCTGTTCTATTTCTATGCCCAAAGTTGCGGCGCGTGCGAGGTGTTCGCGCCGATCCTGCGATCGGTCACCGATAGTCATCGGATGACGGTGATGGCCGTATCCATGGACGGCGGGCCGAGCAGGGATTTTCCGAATTACGTCGTCGATTCCGGGCAGCGGGCACGAATGGGTGTGCCGGGCAATGAAACGCCTGCGCTGGTCCTGTTCGATACCCAGACCAAGCGGACGATTCCGGTCGGCTACGGCGTGCTCAGCGCCGACGAAATCATGGACCGCATCTTCATGCTGACCAACACCAAGGTCGGGAGCGACTATTGATGACACAGGCAAAAAAGGGCGTCCTGCGCCGGAAGTTCGGCTCTGGTCTGGCGTTAATCGCAGCTTCCCATTTCGCGATCGTCGGCGTCGCGCACGCTGATGTCGCGTCTGAGATGAACGGCTTCTTCAACGATGCCGGTGGCGCCGCAAATGTCACCGGGCCGACGGCATTCCAGGGTCAGTCCGCGGGCTATTACTCGCTTGGCAACGTGTGGACCCGCTTTCCGCAGAAGAGCGTCTCGCCGTTCAATCTGCAGCTTCCGAGCGCGCGGGCGGGCTGCGGCGGCATCGACCTGTTCGCAGGCAGCTTCTCCTTCATCAACGCCTCGGAAATCGTGGCGATGTTGAAGGCGACCGCCAACAATGCCCTTGGTTTCGCCTTCAAGCTCGCGATCGATTCCGTTTCGCCAGAGATCGGGAAGGTAATGGATGAGTTCAGCCAGAAGGCGCAGCTTCTCAACCAGATGAATATATCGAGCTGCGAGACGGCGCAGGCGCTGGTCGGTGGAATCTGGCCGCAGATGGAAACCACCCGCTCGACGATCTGCGAGGCGGTCGGCAACAGCCAGGGCATATTCTCCGATTGGGCCGCTTCACGGCAAGGCTGCAACAACGGCAACCGCCGGGACAGCACAATCGCTGGCAATACCGATGCGAGCATGAAGGACCAGCTCGTCGGCGAGCCACACAACTACACTTGGGAGGCGCTGAAGAAGTCCGCCAAATTCGGGGCGTTCGACCAGTCATTCTCCGAATATATCATGACGCTCGTCGGCACGGTGATCACCACGCCATCAACCGATCCGAGCGTAGGCGGGAAGGTCATCATGTTCGGGCCCGCCGAGGAGGCGGTGGTTACGGCGCTGCTCGACGGCACGGCGAACGCACCGGCGGTGAAGATGCTCAAGTGCAACGACACGGATTGCTACGATGTCGGTGAGCAGACCCTGACGGTGCCGGCCTCGTCGGCGTTGCGGCCGCGGATCGCAGGGATGATCCGCTCGATGAGCAGCAAGATCAGGACGGACACCGCGCTCGACGGTTCGGAGAAGCAGCTCCTCAACCTCGCGACCGTACCGCTCTACAAGATCCTGTCAGTCCAGGCCTATGCGCATTACGCGCTGACCGACGGCGAAATCGAAACGCTCTCAGAGATCGTCGCAGTCGATCTGCTGGCCGCGATGCTCGATAACATGCTCGATCGCGTCGAGCAGGCGCAGACTCACTATCAGACGTTCGACCAGGCCACCGCGACGCAGTGGAAACAGCAAATCGCTGCGACGCGGCAGAAATTCGCGCAGCGTGACGTGAAGCTCTCCAACAAGCTGCAGGTGACGATGCAGATCATCGATCGCAGCATCATGCTCGAATCCACGCTCCAGAATTCGATGACGCCGGGCATGGCGTCCGCGCTCAATTTCTCGCGCGGGTTGAACGCACAAGGGCTGAATTAGGGCAGGGGAGCCGGCGCGATGCTCGAGGTCTTTACGGTCGGGGGCGGGGAATATCTCGTCAACACCTTCAATGCCGTCGCTGCCTGGTCCGGGGGAGGTGGATACCGCTCGCTCCTCCGCGTCGTGATGGTGATGGGGCTCATCTACTCTCTGCTCGTCGTCGCCTTCACGATGAACTTTCGCGTGTGGATGAACTGGTTTCTGCAATCGACGGCGATCTATCTCTGCCTCATGGTGCCGACCATCGACGTGAAGGTCACCGACCGGATCAATCCGTCACTGGCACCGGCAACGGTCGCGAACGTGCCGCTCGGGCTTGGTGTTCTGGCAAGTTTCACCACGCAGATTGGCGACTGGCTGACGCGGACGGCCGAGACCGTTTTCGTGATGCCGAGCGAGCTCAACTATTCGACCAACGGCATGGTCTATGGCGCGCGCCTGTTCGACGCCACTCGCAACTTCGTGATCCGCGATGCCGAGTTCTCGACCAATCTTGAGGAGCATTTCAAGAAATGCGTCTTCGGGGACGTGATGCTCTACCGGAAGTCGCTGACCGTCCTGGCGCAATCGAAGGATCTCTGGGCGGAAATCGGTCCCGGCTCGGAAGCCCGATCGCAGGAATGGCTCGAACGGCAGGGCGATGGGACCGTCACCAGCGCGATCGTCACCTGCCGGCAGGCTTACGACATGCTAAATGCGCGGTGGGCGCCGATGATCGAGGCGAACACGCCGTTCTGGGGGAAGGAGCTTTACCCGAAGCTGAGCAACGCGCTGGCGGCCGACAAGCTGAGGCACGATCTGCCGATCGCCAATGCCGCGTTCACCGGCTCGGGCAGCAACTACAGCGATTCCATGCGGCAGAACACGGCGATCAACGCCTTCATGCAAGCCCGCAACAGCATGGCGGGCGGATCGGGCGCGGCGACGATCGACACCTTCGCGCAGACCCGCGCCGACATTCAGGCACGCAACACTTATAATTCGATCGCACAGCAGGCGATGGCCTGGGTGCCCATCCTCAACATCGTGCTGACCGTGGTCTTCTTCGCGATGTTCCCGGTGATATTCCCATTGTTCCTGATGCCGCAAACGGGTCTCGCGACCCTGAAGGGCTATGCGATGGGCTTCTTCTATCTCGCAGCCTGGGGGCCTCTCTATGTCATCCTGCACATGATCTGCATGACAAGAGCCGAGGCCGCCGCCGCGGGGGTCGCGCCCGGCGGCGTCACGCTGGGCACCTATGCCGGCATCGGCGCCGTGAATGGAGAGACTGCGACGATCGCCGGCTTCATGCTGATGAGCATCCCATTTCTCGCCGCGGGTCTTGCACGGGGCGCGATGTCGATCGCGGGCCAGGCGACCTCGATGCTTGCGCCGGCACAGAACGCCGCCGAGGCTGCCGCGCTGGAACAGACCACGGGAAACTATTCTTACGGCAATGTGAGCTGGGCGAATGCGACGTCGAACATGCGCCAGAGCGACCAATGGTCGATTGCGCCGAGTTTCACGGGCGGTGCGACCAGCGTGGGTTGGCGCCAGGACAACGGCGCCGTGGTGTCGGGCTTCGGCAATGGACAAGATGTCATCGACATGTCGGGCGCGATCTCGCGGCTGGGGTTCACGCCAACCATGAACAGCGGCACCGTCGCGGAATGGCGGGAAATGTCGAGCGCGGCGCATCGCCAAGCGCAAGCGTGGGAGAATGCCGCGCAGGATATTCTGACCAGCACACACACGAACCGAAGTGCGTTTGGGGTCTCGTCCGAGCGATCCAGAGGCTTTGAATCTGGAAGCGGGTCCACCGCAAATACAAATGTCGAGAAGTTCGATCGTGTTACCGGGTCGAGCTCGCAGGGCCTAGAGGAGCGCTCCTCGACCGGGTTGACCGATCGGATCTCGATGGGCCGTGATCGGTCAGCCGGCACGCTCGATCAGGTGACCGGCGGGATCAATGGCGGCATCGGCGGCGGCGGAGGTCGTAAGGGTGGCGGTGGGCGGGCAGGCGGCGGGGGACTTCTTCCCAATGTCGGCGGTTCCCTTGGGGTCAGCAAGACCGGGCAACAGGTCGACAATCTTCGCTATGGCACGGATCAAACGCGTTCCTCCGACAGCTCCAGCTCGTCTTCAAGCGGTGTGCGCGACGAGCACTCCAACGGCAGCGGAGCTAGCACATCCGACGGCACTTATGTTCGTTCAGGCTCGTTCAGCCGGTCATCGGTGACGTCATCGTCCTCGGTGAGCACCGAGGACGCCCTTTCGCGGGCACGATCCTATTCCGAGGCCGCGCGGCGTATGGAAGAGCTATCGCAATCCCTCGCGCGCGATGCGAGCTTCGCCGAATCGCACGGGATGCAGCTCAGCGAGAATATGAGCCAGGATCTTGCGCAATGGTACAGGCTGCAACAGGCCCTTCATCCCAACCTTGATGCGCCCGAGCTTTGGGCGACCGACTTAACGCCGCAGAAGCGCGCGGTCCGTGACCAATTGATTCAACAGTGGGCACAGGAAAAACGAGACGCGCTTTGGTCCGAGATCAGCGGCGATATCAAGGACCCGTCGCTGGTCGACGTGTCGCGGATCGATCTCGACGCCGGCGATGTGCGCGGCTCCTATAATCCGCGCGGGGTTAGCGGGATCGGTAGCGGTGGGGGAGGCGGCGACCCTGGCGCCGCTGCCCGCATGATCGCTGATGGACAGGCGAAGCTGGACGGTGATCGGGCGGCAGCGGAAGCCGCCCGTAACAATCGCGGTGGCGCGAATGTTGATCTACAATCCGAGGTCGGCCGCGAACTCAATCGCGGTTTCTTCACCGATCCGAACTTGCGGAAGTAAAGGACCGGTCAGAGCGTCAGGTAAAGATAGGCACCCGTCGCCACGAGCAGGACAAGCGAAATCACGCCACCGATCAGGCGGCCACGCGAAAGCTCGTTAGTATCGTCATCGCTCTCGTCGGAATTGATCTCATGCGGCATCGGATCGGCCGGCCTATAGATTGGGCCGCCGGGTAGATCTTTGGTGAATGCGTATGTGATCGTATCAAACATGGGCGACTTTCTACCGCCGACATCATATCATTGAGTAACTTCGCATTCAAACCGGAATAGGCCGATGCGGACACGTGCCACAATCGCAAATTCTTAGAGCGATAATAAGTATTATGTTAAATATCAATATCTTATAAGAATATCAGTCCCGATACAACGCGGAGACCTTTCATGGAAGTCCGATTGAGCGCGACACCTAAAGGCAACGGATTTCAGGCAACGGTCGCATTGCCCGATGGGGTATCGATCAGCTCGGCCGAATCCTATCCCACCGAAGCCGAAGCGATCACCGCGGCGGCCGTGAAGTTGTTGGAGATGCCCGATCGCCTGATGCGCGCGACCGCAGTAGAAGCCGATCTTGCGATCAGCGGCAGCTCATCGCCGGCGTAGCGCCGCCAAGGTGTCCGGCATGATCGTGTAGACTGCCTCGCGCTGGGCGCCGCGATTTTGATGATCCACCCGATAGCCCTGATAGTGGCGTCGCAGGAGGCCGCCCCGACATAGATCCGACACTGCGCGGCTGACATTGCAGCGGCCCGATTGGCGAACCCGCTCACGGACCCTTTCTTCAATGACACGGTCAGCCTGTGTCGGATCGGCCGGTAGTTCGTCAGCCTGCTCAAGTGCCGACCGCACGGTTTCGATCGTCGAACGGCGCCAGGGTGTACGCTGCGCGATCGGAGCCAGCGCATCGCACAGCCAGTCGCGGACAGGCACGGCGTCGCCGTTCACCATCACGCTCGGTCCAGCCCTGCCCTTTTCGTCAGCGACTTCCTCCAGGAGCTGGAGGAGCATGTAGGAGAATTTTGGCCGCGGCGAAGCTGCGGCGATCGCCGCCAAAAGCCCCGGCGTGTCCATCCCTCGCGCGGGTTCGACGGATGCTTCGAATAGGTCTGCCTGATGGAACATAGCATGAATCTACTATGCACTTTGGTGGATGTGAATCCCACAAAGGACCGAAGGCGCTTTTTTTCTGGCGGATTCCACAGGCTTCGGAAGCGGTGCATTTGAGCTGCTTGACTCATCGCCGGGAACAGGAACAAATAAGGAACGAATCAACGAGTCCCGAGTCTCCTGAATGCCATGCGTCAATCAACCGTCCTTGAAGATTTGCGAGCGCGTATCGAGGGCGTAGGCGTTCAGCGCGAAGCGATCCCGTTCGGCATCGACGCGATTGCCGGGCGGAGGCATTGCTGCAGGTGCTCTCCATGAAATGATGGGCAGTCCCGATCTCGCGGACTAGGCGAGTGCGACGGTCTTTCTGGCGGGAATCCTGGCGCGAATGGAAGGTCCCGTCTTCTGGTGCCTGCGCTGGCGCGACCTGTTTGCCCCTGCCCTTCATCTCGCCGGTCTTCATCCAGATCGGGTCATCTATGTCGAGGCCGGCAGCGACACCAATGTCCTGCTCGCGATGGAGGAGTGCCTGCATCACCCTGGCATCGCCGGTGTGGTTGGCGAAGTCGGGAAATATTCGACTACTGCATCGAAGCGCCTGCAATTGGCGGCGGAAAGCTCGGGTGTAGCGGCCTTCGTGTTTCGTCGCGCGGCGAAGGCCGAACAGGTCGCCGAAGGGACGGCAGCGATGACACGCTGGCGGATCACCGCTTCACCAAGCGAAGATCTCGGTCTGCCGAGCCTGGGTCGCCCTCGCTGGCATGTGGATTTGGAACGTGTGCGCGGTGGTAATCCGCACGCCTGGATCGTGGAGGCGTGCGATGCGACGGGTCGTATCGCTCTTCCTGCCGCACTGGTCGACCGACCGGCTGCGGCGGAAGATCGCAAAATTGTCGCCTGAGTGCCGTGACGGCCTGGTCCTTGATCTTCCGCTGGTGACCGCGGTGCCCGATCACGGCAGGAAAGTCATTGCTGCCGTCGATGCCGAGGCTAAGGCGCTCGGTGTCCGCGTCGGCATGACCGTGACGAAGGCCCGAGCGTTTGCCCCTGAATTGCAGGTCGTCGATGCCGACCCGGAGGGCGACCTGCAGGGACTTCGCGATCTCGCGCTATGGGCGGGCCGCCGATACTCACCCTTCGTATCACCGGATGCGCCCGACGGAATCTGGCTCGACATCACCGGCTGCGCGGGTCTCTTTGGCACCGAGAAGGCGCTGCTCAAGGATCTCCATCGCCGTGTTGCCGCGTCGGGGCTGGCTCTGCAGATCGCTGTGGCCGACACTGCAGGCTGCGCCCATGCCGTTGCGCGGCATGTACCCGCCGGCCGGCCGGTCACGATCGAGCCGGGCGGACACCGCACTGCCATTTCCATCCTGCCGATATCGGCGTTGCGATTGCCAGGACGCGAGGTCGAAGGTTTGCGCAAGCTCGGATTTGAGCGGATCGAACAGCTCATCGGTGCGCCGCGCGGCCCTCTCGCCAAACGGTTCGGCCGCGAATTGCATCGGCGGCTGGATCAGGCGCTCGGCTTCGTGCCCGAGCCGATCGAGCCGATCTACCCTGAACATCTGCCGCGGGCCCGTCGAGGTTTCATGGAGCCGATCGCGACACCTGAAGCCTTCGCCCAGGTGATCGGCGATCTCGTTGCCGATGTGGTGGGGCAGCTCACCTGTATCGGCAAGGGTGCTCGCCGATTGGATTGCTATTTCCACCGTGTGGACGGCCACAATCAGGCGATCCGCATCGGGACCGCAACCGCATCCCGCGACGCAGGCCATCTCGCGAAATTGCTGTGCGCTAAGATCGAGACGGTCGAGCCAGGGCTTGGCATTGAGGCAATGACCCTCGTGACGCCGCTGGCTGACGCGCTCGCGGCCCAACAGGATGAAGGGTTGGAAAGCCCGCGACGCGGGCCGAACCTCGCCTCTCTGGTCGATGCGCTCGCCAACCGTTTTGGTCCACGGAGCCTGCATCGGGCGGCACCGCACGCGAGCAGTATGCCTGAGCGCTCGATCACCACGATGCCCGCCCTTGCGAAAGATAGCGGCGCCCAGTGGGACGATGACCTCCCTCGCCCCGCCCGCATGTTGGATCGACCCGAGCCAATCGACGTGGTCGCCCTGCTGCCAGACGATGCCCCTCGCCTCTTCGTGTGGCGTCGAAAGCGCTATCGGGTGACCCGAGGCGATGGTCCGGAACGCTTGCACGGCGAATGGTGGCGCGAGAGCGGCAATGAGGCCGACAAGGCGCTGATCGTCCGGGATTATTATCAGGTCGAGACCGAGACAGGCGGTCGGTACTGGCTGTTCCGGCTCGGTGACGGCGTAAATCCGGCTACGGGCACCATGCGCTGGTTCATCCACGGTGCGTTCGCATGAGCGAGGTCGACGCCAACTATGTCGAGCTGCAGGTTACGACGCACTTCAGCTTCCTGAGGGGCGCATCATCCCCCGAGGAGCTGTTCGCCGCGGCCGCATTGCTCGGATTGCCTGCTCTCGGCGTCGTTGATCGAGGATCGGTCGCCGGCATCGTCCGGGCCTGGGATGCCGAACGGACCACCGGCGTTCGTGCCATCATCGGATGCAGGATCGATCTGAGCGACGGCACGGCGCTACTGCTCTATCCGACGGATCGCGCAGCCTATGGCCGAATGTGCCGACTGCTCAGCATCGGCAAAGAACGCGGCGGCAAGGGAGCCTGTCATCTCGACTGGTCGGATGTCGAACAATGGAATGACGGGCTCATCGCGATCCTGAGTCCTGACCGGGCAGACGTCGGCACCGAGGCCGCCCTTGCGCGGACGAAACGGATTTTCGCCGACCGTGCCTATCTGGCTCTGACGATCCGGCGGCGACCGAAAGATGCGATCCGGCTGCGTGATCTCGCGAACCTGGCGGCTGCGGCTCGCGTTCCTACGGTCGCGACCAATGACGTGCTCTACCACGCGGCGGAGCGCCACATGCTGCAGGATGTTGTCACTTGCATCCGGGAGAAATGCACGATCGACGAATTGGGCGCTCGGCGCGAGCGGTTCGCCGATCGGCATCTCAAGACCGGCCAGGAAATGGAGCGGCTGTTCCGTCGCTATCTCAAGGATGCGTCGCCCGTCTCTCGCACGCTCGAGATCGCAGCGCGGTGCAGTTTCAGCCTTGAGGAGCTCCGTTACCAATATCCGGATGAGATCAATGTGCCCGGCCGGACGCCGCAGGAGGAGCTGGAGCGGCTGACCTGGGAGAAAGCCCCCGACCGCTATCCCGAGGGGGTCGATGACAAGGTGCGCTCGCAACTGGTGCACGAACTGAAGCTCATCGCGGACCTTGAGTATGCGCCCTATTTCCTGACCGTCCATTCCATCGTGACCGAAGCGCGGCGGCGCGAGATTATCTGCCAGGGACGTGGGTCGGCCGCGAACAGTGCCGTTTGCTACGTGCTGGGCATCACCTCGATCGATCCGGTGCGCTCGGAATTGCTGTTCGAGCGTTTCGTGTCGGCCGAGCGGCGCGAGCCGCCCGATATCGACGTCGATTTCGAGCATGAGCGCCGGGAGGAAGTGATCCAGTGGATTTATGAGACTTATGGGCGGACGCACTCGGCGCTGACGGCCGTCGTGACCCGCTATCGCGCGCGGGGCGCGGTCCGCGAAGTCGGCAAGGCGCTCGGCCTGAGCGAGGACATGACGGCGGGTCTGGCCGGGTCCGTCTGGGGATGGAGCCAGGATGGCGTCGAGGAAAAACACGCGGAAGAGCTCAATCTGGACCTCGCCGACCGGCGCCTGGTGCTGACCCTGGAATTGGCCCGTCAGCTCATCAATACGCCGCGCCATTTGTCGCAGCATCCTGGCGGATTCGTGCTGACGCGCGATCGGCTTGACGAACTGGTGCCCATCGAGCCGGCTGCGATGGAAGATCGACAGGTGATCGAATGGGACAAAGACGATATCGATCTCCTGGGCTTCATGAAGGTCGATGTCCTGGCGCTGGGCATGTTGTCGTGCATGCGGCGGGCGTTCGAGTTCATGGAGAATGACAAGGGCCTGAAGCTCGATCTCGCGACCATCCCCGCCGAGGATCCGGCGACCTACGCGATGATCCGCAAGGCCGATACCTTGGGTGTCTTCCAGATCGAGAGCCGCGCACAGATGGCGTCCATTCCGTTGATGGCGCCGCGCACCTTCTATGATCTGGTCATTCAGGTGGCGATCGTGCGCCCCGGGCCGATCCAGGGCGATATGGTCCACCCTTATCGTCGCCGGCGCAACGGCGAGGAGGCCGTCACCTATCCGACCGAGGAACTGCGGCGCGTGCTCGAGAAGACCTTGGGGGTGCCGCTGTTTCAGGAGCAGGCGATGCGCGTGGCCATCGAATGCGCTGGCTTCACACCGAGCGAAGCGGATCTGCTTCGGCGCGCGATGGCGACGTTCAAGCTGACAGGCGGCGTCTCACATTTTCGGGACAAGCTGATCGATGGCATGGTCGCGCGCGGATACGATCAGGAATTCGCGGAGCGCACCTTCAAACAGATCGAGGGCTTCGGCTCCTATGGTTTCCCGGAAAGCCACGCCGCGAGCTTTGCGCTGATCGCCTACGCCAGCAGTTGGGTGAAATGCCATCATCCAGATGTGTTTTGCGCCGCGCTGCTAAATGCCCAGCCCATGGGCTTTTATGCCCCGGCCCAAATCGTCCGCGACGCGCGTCAGCATGGCGTCGAGATCCGCCCGATCGACGTCAATCACAGCCGCTGGGATTGCACCCTTGAGCCAACGGGCGGCCGCTATCTCGCCGTTCGGCTGGGCCTTCGCATGGTGAATGAGCTCGCCAACCGCGATGCCGCGGCGATCGTCACGGCGCGCGCCGATCAACACTATGAGAGCGTCGAGGAAATCCAGCGGCGTGCCGGCGTGGGGCGCGGCGCTCTGGATCGGATCGGCGAAGCCGATGGGTTCGGCTCATTGGGGAACAATCGGCGTGAGGGACTGTGGAGCGTTAAGGGGCTCGGCAATGCAGCATTGCCCTTGTTCGCTGCGGCGGACGAACGTGAAGGCAAGCTACGCCAGGAAGCGATCGAGCCGACGGTCATCCTTGCGCCTATGGGCGCCGGCGCGGAAGTGGTCGAGGATTATCGGGCCTCTGGCCTGTCGCTGCGGGCTCATCCGCTGGCGTTCCTGCGCGACGAATTGCGCAATCGCAAGATGATCACCTGCGATGAGCTGCAGTCCATGAAAGACGGCCGCTGGATCAATCTCGCGGGGATCGTGCTGGTCAGACAGAAGCCGGGCTCCGCCAAGGGCGTCATGTTCATCACGCTGGAGGACGAAACGAACGTCGCCAACCTGGTGGTATGGACCAACGTGTTCGAGAAGCATCGGCGCGCCGTCCTGGGTGCGTCGATGATGGGCGTGCGAGGCCAGGTGCAGCGCGAGGGCGAGGTTATCCATGTGGTCGCCCAGCGGCTCGATGATTTGTCGCCGCTCCTTGCCAGCGTTGGCACACGCACGGATGTCGCCGATATCTACCGGGTTAGTCGCGCTGACGTGGCCAAACATCCGCTGCGGTGCGATCCCCGTGATCTGGTATCGTGGGATCGCAGATCGCTGACGCCACCGCCTGATCCCGGCATAAGGGTCCGTTCGCGTGATTTCCGCTGATCCTGTCCAAACTCGCCGGCTCGCAGCTCCGGGGGAAAACGAGAGAAGTTCGGCGCAGTGGGAGCTTGTCATTAGACTAGCCGGTCGGTGCATAGGTATTCGGGCGAGAGACATCATTCCAGCTCATGGCAGGGAGCCTGGACCATTCCTATATCGCCTTCGGGGGCCAGCTTACGGCCAACGCGTCACAGTGTTTCTGTTCACGCCATTGACGTGTGAGCGGGTGAACGAGGCGCGCCAGCAACAGCCGGAGCAGGAAAGCAGCGTTTCATGGTATCTTCGTCCGCCGCGACAGTTGAAGCCCTCATCGCGACACTGCTTGCGACACGGAATCAGACCGACATGATTGCCAAGCTGGGCCAATCGCCGCGGCCTGCGATGTCCAAGGCGATCGGCGCCGAGATCCGGTCCGCAATCGAGACGCTCGGCGGTCATATCGAAGCAAAACGCCGCCGCGAGGCGACCGTGACGCTCCTCGCGCTGTTGTACATCGATGCCGCCTATGTGGTGCCCCGCCTGCGCCGGGCAGGTGTGCTGCGTGCTTCGCGTTACGGCTACGCCGGCAATCTGATCGGCACCCTCGCCAAGACCGCACTCCAGATACGGCCGTTGTTGAACGCTCCAGAACGCGCTCGCTATTTCGAGTCCGTGATTGCGCTCAGCAAATTGGCCTCCAACGCGCGCGCGATCTACGACGAAATCGTCAAAATCCTCGGGAGCCGGCGAGATTGCGTTCTCAAGACCCTGCTCGTGATTCTCAATAACCAGTTCTACCAGGGCTGGGTCGCCGACCCTTCGCAGCCGTCCTGGTCGCCTCGCCGCTACACCACGGAAGAATATGTAGACGGCGCCTCGCTGATCTTCTCGATCTATGCCTCGCTGTTCCCGATCACCGACGAATGCTGCAATCACGTCGATATTGCTGCCATCACGACGGACGCGGTGGTCTATGAACGACTGCTCCTCGCGGCCGTGCGCCTCACAAAATTCAAGGACGCGGAAACCCAGATTGATGGGTTGCCCTATCAAGCGACGCTCGAAGGCGAGACCGTCACAATCTCATCGATCGACCCGGACATAGAGCGCTCCGTCCGCTTGGGCTACATTCAGAGCGACAATCAAGCGATCATCCGGATCCACCGTTTCCGGAACTCAAACCCGCCGATGTCCATGAGTGACTTTCTCGACATGGGCTTTGAACGTGACGCCTTTCCCGGCTTGCTCGAACTCGCGGAAAAGCCGGTCAGACGCTATCGAATGATGCTGCCGACGGCGCCGGAAATCTTCTCGATCTTCGCTGGGGACCAGATGTTTCGCGAGGAGGTGGAGAGCCTCCTCCTCCTCGATGTCAACAACTTTGGGAACGTCAGCGATCTGATCGCCGATGTGAATGAGCATGTCACCACCACCGACATCTTCAAATTTCAGAGGTACTTCACCTTCCTGAGCGGTGTGTACCAAAGGGCCTTGGCGCGGATTGAGGACGAGGCCGAGCGCACATTCCTCACCTTCACGTCGACCGTCTTTGTGATGTCTCACGACAATCTCTTCATGCAGATGATGTTGATTTTTAGGAGCGAAGCAAAGGTGCGCTCCCTGATCGATCTGATGAAAATGACCATCAGCACCGGTCACATCGATCTGCAATATCG
Source organism: Sphingobium sp. EM0848 (assembly GCF_013375555.1). Taxonomy (NCBI): domain Bacteria; kingdom Pseudomonadati; phylum Pseudomonadota; class Alphaproteobacteria; order Sphingomonadales; family Sphingobiaceae; genus Sphingobium; species Sphingobium sp. EM0848. The sequence continues at coordinate 70,708 of NZ_JABXWB010000004.1, read as the reverse complement.
ACCGTTGATCGACCTCGGCGGCTACTACGTCATTGCCCCTCAGGTGCTGGCCGCCTCGAATCTCGTCCGTAACACCATCGTGGCCAACGGCCTGCGACCGATCGCACTCGGCCCCGAAGACCAGATGGTGAACGCAGTGATCGACGCGCTCAAATCCGCGGGGTTCAAGGTTGAATCCGGCGTGGAACTGCGTGCTGGCGGGCTCGATTTTGAACTCGACATCGTCGCCTGGCGCGATGGCCATCTGTTTTTCTTCGAATGCAAGAACGCCTACCACCCGTGCTCACCACACGAGATGCGCAACAGCTATGATCACATTAAGGTCGGGCGCGACCAGCTGGACAAGCGGCGGCGGGTCTTTTCGGAGACGACCCACAAGAGCCAATTGTTGAAGAAGCATGGCTGGGCGGTCGATCCGTCTGCCGAAGTCCACACCGGAATCGTCACCGCAAATCGTATCTTTCATGGTGCGGCCCTGAACGGCCATCCGGTTCGCCAGGCGCATGAACTCATCAATGTCCTGACCATGGGCAAGCTGAGCGGTGAGGAGCGCAGTCTGTCGATCTGGGCCGGAAGCGAATTCCATGCGCTCGATCTTGTGACCTATCTCGAGGGCGATTCCATCGCCGCCAAACAACTTGCGGCGCTCGACCCCACAGACTGGGAAGTCGCGATGGGATACAGGCGACTTACGCTCGCGACCTATGTCCTTGATCCTCTGAAACTTCAGGGGATCATGGAGGCAAGCTACCCGGCCGTTGAACACGCATGATGCGGACACGCCGATAGATGGCCGACAACAAGAACCAGCACTTTGTCCCTCGGGTCCACCTTCGGCCGTTCACGGTCAACGGAGAGGGGCTGGCGATCAACCTGTTCAATCTCGATCGCATGAAGGCCATTCCCAACGCACCCGTCAGGAATCAATGCTCGGGCGACTATTTCTACGGGCAAAACAAGCTTCTCGAGAACGCGATCAACTTCATCGAGGACCCTTATGGGCCGATCGTCCGCCACTTGTCCGATGGCGGCGCGGTCGGTTCAGCGGTCAAGGTCGTCCTCAAGCGGTTCATCTATCTCCAATACCTCCGGACGGAAGCCGCCTCGCTGAAAGCCAGTGAAATGGCGCTGGCGCTGCAAGATGTTCCTGGATCCGACCTTCCCGTGCCAACGGTGAAGGAGGCATCGAAGGAGGCCGTCCAGGCCGCGATGCTGAACTACAAGGACACGATGCGGATCGTCGACGATCTCACGCTTTGCATCGCGCGAAACCGGTCAGACCTCCCCTTCTTCACCTCCGACGATCCGGCCATCCTGACCAACCGCCTGCATATTCAACGGCCGCGCAAGGGCCGACCGAGTTTCGGGGTAAAGACCGCTGGGGCCATCTTTTTCCTGCCGCTCTCACCTTCTCTCTGCGCAATCCTTTACGACGGGGCTGTCTACACCTCTGGCCACCGGGCGCACTGGATCGACATCGATCGGCACCAGGATATCGAGGCGCTCAACGCCCATCAGGTTCTTGGCTGCTGGGCCAACGTGTATTTCCGGGAATGGGGCGATCGCGATACAATTGCGTCGCAGGTAGAGGCCGGTAAACCCGGACGGCCTGCCACTCGGCAAACGGTGACCCAGGCCGTCCTCGAAAAGAGCGACGATTGGGGCGAATATTACGCCGTCAGGAAGCCCACCGATATCAGAAACGGGGAGAAGGTCCTTGTCCATGTAGCGACGAACCACCCAGCCCCTTCGACCTGGCCCTCATTTCTGCGCTTCCGCTCGAACGCGCACGCCTACTCGAATGACACCGGCGCCGGCTTGACCCGCCGATGGTGCCTTGAACAGGGATTCGTGCAGGGAAGCGGCTATCGAAAGATCTCGGTCTAGCGTGTGGGCGCCGATAGCGCGATTTCCGCTGACGCACCCGGCCCGGAACGCAGCGCAAGAAACAGCGAATAGGGCTCTCTACTCGCCGCCAAATGCGGGATGATATGTGACGATGCCGCTGTGGTGCTGCTGATCGAACGAGAGCCGCTGAAAAAACTCTGGCGGGGCTCCTGCTAACCGCAGGTCGGGATCGACGGCAAAGCCGAACCGGCGGTAGTAAGCGGGATCGCCGAGAACCACGCATCCTTTCGAGCCTTGCCGCTTCAGGTCGGTGAGACCTGCCTCGATCAGCGCACTGCCGACGCCCTCTCGTTGGCAATTTGGGTCAACCGACACGGGGCCAAGCCCAAACCACCCGTCGAGAATGCCGTCGATCATGACTGGGGAGAATGCGACATGGCCTACGATATTCCCACCGTTGGCAGCGACAAGCGAGATCGTCAGCGCACCCGCATTGCGCAGCCCATCAACGATTGAGGCCTCGTTGCCGTCACTGTGCTCCGCTGCGAGGAAAGCGGAAGTAGTTACGGCGCGGATAAATTCCTCGTCCGCAGGTTTCTCGGGTCGTATCTGCATCGGTATCATCATAGCAAAGTGTCGAAGGCCCTCAACGGTAGGGCGGCGGCCTATCGATAGGTTCAGCCTGACGAAGGTCTCATGCAATATCGCCCAACAGGTCGCCCATGGCGTTGTTCGAGGTCGGTGTCCAAGCCGTGAGCCGTTCGGCGATTGCACAGAAGCAGCGCGCGAAGGCGACCTGGCCGCGATGAATGTCAATCGCGTGGTCAGGCTCGCCCGTATGAACGATGGCGCTGCGGGCATAGTAGATCGCCAGAACGCTGGCCTGATAGTTCGCCACGCCTGGCACCCCTTTGATGCAAATCCCAATCCGGCGCCGCAGGCGCTCTGCAATCGCGGGGGCATATTGGTCCGTGAGCAGCGTCTCGAACGCCACCGCCAGCGCGACGATCGCCTCCGCCTCGTTCGCCCGGGCACTGAACGACTGCCGGAACCAGTCCAAGGCAGTGAGCAGACGGCGGTAAAGGCGGTTCTCCGGTTTCGAATGCGTGGCGATACTGACGTGACGAAAATAGCCCCGCTCCACCGTGTTCAACGCCTGCGTCACCTTCGCCGCAAGCCGCCGCATGCGGGACGTCGCCAGTGCGGTGGTGGAGAGCGTCGCGGCGACGTCAGAGAGCTTGGCCAGCTCGAGCTGGGAGACGTTCATGGGCACGCGGCGCGTGGACATCGGGCGGCCAGGGATCGCCTCACCGATCATATAATGGGCGATGTCGAGCGTCTCGAAATTGTTGACGAAGGACGAATTGCGGTGCCGGTCGAGCGGCCCGACTGCCTCCTGCGACAGGCTATGCAGCATCAGCAGGTTCGCCGCTGCCACCCTGATCTTGAGTGAATAGACGAACTGGTTCTCGTACATATCGCCAGTGAACGACGTGAGGCGGACCAGCATGAGCGGGTTCTTTCCGAACCACTTTGCCGAGTAAGCGAAGTGCCGGAAATCCGACTTGTCTATGCGCTGCTTCACGCCGAGCCCCCTTGCCATCCGCTCGATGCTGGCGACGGCCGCGTCGAACGAATTGCTCTGGGTACTCACGGCGAAGCCCGCGCTCCTGAAGATCGCCTCGGAGCGGAGCTTGCTGTCCTTCGCGAAGATCCGCGGCATCTCCATCCCGAAACCTGTCAGCGGATAGAGGACGAAGCCCGGCCTGTCGGCGCCTGCGGTCGCGAGCCCGGCGATGACCCGCGCGGGCACATCCCCGCCCCCATTCTTGGCGGTGTGCAGGATATAGTCGTCGAGCAGAGAGCGCCCGATGTAGAACTCGTTCGACCATAGCGTGCGCGCGATCGCCGCGCGGAGCTGCAGGATATGATGCTCGATCGCCTGGCGATCCTTGGCAGACAGCTTGGTTTCGTCCGTGACGAGATCGTCGATGCTGTCGAACTGGGTCAGCAGGTTGTGCTTGGCCTTCAGGAAATCGTCGGACTGTTTGAGCTTCTTGCCGAGCGTGACGGTCAGACCGCCGAGCGTCGAGGTCATTCGCCCCCCTCGCTCTTGCGGGACGCCTGCCATTCTCGCGCCGCCGCCTCGATGTCGAACCCTTCGATCGACAGGCCGACAATCGTGTTGATGAAGGCCTTCGCCTCGGCGATCACGGCTTCAGCCTCCTCGGGATTGCTGAAGGCTCCTTGGTGCACCACGGCATTGCGCACCGTGTTGATCTTCTCGGCCGACGCTTTGAGCGCCTTTCCGATCGGACTCTTGTCCGGCGTCTCGAAATAGATCGGAACGAACAGCCGAGTGACCTTTAGCGGAAGGCCATTGGCCCAACGCAGGAACATGTCGACGATGGTGTCATCGAATTCGGTCTTGCGGGCCCATTCCGTCCGAATGGCATAGTTGGCCGCGATCTCCGCTGCCGTGGCGCAACGGACGATCGCCGCAGATGGCTCTTCTCGAAGGTGCAGGCCGGATAATTTGGTCCATTGTGACTGCAATTTTTCGAGATCGGTGCGTTCGTTATAGGGCTTTGACGATTTCTCGCGATGTGCGTTGCTGTTTGCCTTAGCCATTTGCCCCCCAATTTTGCTGCCCGCCGCCCGATCAGGGCAAGCTCTTCAATATCTTTTCTACGATGAAGGTATAGCTTGCGATGCGGGCGGGCTGATCGGAATTGCCCTGCTTATAACGGGGGATTCCATGACCGCAGTTACGGCGTCGAACGTCTTTTACATCAAGCTGGGCCGGGGCGGTGACTGGGAGACGGAGAGCATCCGCGACGGCGTGCTGCGCTTTGGCTACCGCGAAGTGCCGCACGACCTTTGCGTGGCAGGCGACTGGCCCGGCGTTTGGGACGCGATGAAGGATCGTCGAGGGGACGCCGGCGCTGCAACTCGCGATGTGAAGCAAATCCGGGCATTTTACGAGAGCGACGAGGATACCATCTTCATCACCTTCGTCGGCGGCTTGCTCTATTGGTGTCGGCCGGTCGGCGAGATCGAGATCCTGCCCGACAACAGCCATCGCCGCGCGACCCTGGATGGCTGGCACAGCACGTCGGTCGGCGGCAGTCTGTTGACGGCTGACCGGCTGTCCGGGCGACTGCTCAAGGTCCAGATGTTCCGCGGGACGATCTGCGACGTGCGCGCGGCCGACTATCTGCTGCGCCGGTTGAGCGATGAGCTGTCACCGGAGGTCGCAGCGGCGGAAGAGGCGGAACGCGCCCTCACAGCGGCGATCATTCCCCTGATGCGACTGCTGACCTGGCAGGATTTCGAACTGCTGGTTGATCTGGTCTTCTCGAGCAGCGGATGGCGCCGGCTCAGCCAGGTCGGCCGGACCCAGAAAACGATCGACCTCGAACTCGTGCTTCCGAGCACTGCCGAACGCGCCTTCGTGCAAGTGAAATCTCAAGCCACTCGGGCAGCTCTCGACGACTATGTCGGCCGGCTGGCCGAAGCGGAGGCCTATGATCGCATGTTCTTCGTATGGCACACCGGCAACATCCCAGAGAATGAAGGCCCGGACGGGGTAATCCTACTCGGGCCGCAGCGCCTCGCGCGAATGGTCCTCGACGCAGGGCTGTCGTCCTGGCTCCGGGAGAAGGTCTCGTGAGCACTATCACCCCCGGACCGGCGCGATCACGGCCGGCGCGAAAGGACTGACCGTGGACTACGAACCCTATCCCGACGAGGTGGATGACGAGCCTCGATATCGTCCGGTGGCTGAGATCGGACAGGCCGAACTCTACGAAGCCCTGATGACCCTGGCAGGGTTCGGCGAGAATCCATTTTTGAGGATGCAGGCGAGCCAGCTGTGCCTGGTCGACAACATGCTCAATCACATCGAGCAGGAGATCCTTGAGCATCAGCTCGACGACGAACCGCCGCGCGGCCGGATGGCGCAGCTGTCGGCCCTGACACCCATGTGGATCTATGCGGCCTACGAACTGCTCCGCACCTGGCGCCAACGGTGCGAGGAGGTCATCAAGCTCGCGGAGAATGGCGGGATCAATCTCAAGGCCACCAACCTCGAACGCGATCTCGGCTACCGGCATTACGATAGGGAGCTGCGGGCCCAACAGCTTCGCGATGCTCAGGAGCGACCCGAACTCGTCGATCAGATGCGGATCGATCTACGCCGGACGGAAATGGGCTTCACCAGGCTGGAATTCCTGCGCGTTGCGCTCGCCAAGCATGAGGTGAGCAAAAAGGGAAACAAGAAGCCCATCGCCTTCGCGCCCGGGCTCGCCACCGTCGATCGCCATTGCGGATCGATGCAATATGAGCTCTCCAACGGTGGCTCGATCATCGACTATGTTACGCGGCGCGATATGGCTGAGACGATCCGCTATATCCCCGAGATGGAGAATCCGAGCGACGAGGATCTTGCTGGATTCAGGGTCTATATGAACCCGCCGGATGTCGAGCCCCCGGCGGCCTGAGACCTCAAAGCAGCGACGCTTGCGCCGCGGCCGGTGGATAGACCTGCAGCGGCAGGAGGCTGCCCTTCGGCAGGAGGCCAAGCACCTCCTCTGCTGGTACTGAGGGATCAAGCCAGTCGGCCCACCGGTCGCGCGGTAGCGGGATGATCTGACGGGAATGATAGGGCGCGACATCCTCGCCGGGCTCCATCGTCAGCATGGTGAACGCCTCGCCGATTTCCGGATGCGATCGCCAGATGCCGGCGATGCAGAACCAGGGATGGTCCTTCATCGTGAACAGCCATTTTGTCTTGCGCTTCTGGCCCGGTTCGAGCGGCGCCGTGAACTCATAGAAACCGTCGGCCGGAATGAGGCAGCGGTGCGAAGTGAACTCGCGGCCCTCGGAGCGGAAATTATAGACCGGCCGCCCATTCTGGCCAGGCCAGCTCCATCGCCGATTGACGAGCTCGCCCGATCCCCTGCCCTCGCCGCTGCGCACGATAGGCGCGACGTCGCTGATGTTGATGTCTGCGCGGGCCGCGACATTGGGCGTCCCTTCGGGCATTTTGATCTTGATCTTGAGGTCGTCGAAATCCTCAACGATCGAGGCGATATCGACCTCCAGGCGATAATCATTGCACATCGGTCATCCGTTCCACTGGTCCTTGCGACTCATCGTCGTTCTATATATGTTCTTGTCATGGCGACGCCAACACCGTTCGACTCCGAGGCCCCCCTCGAAAAGCTCTTGCCCATCATCCGGCGAAATCCGGACGATATGCAAGAAATGGAAATGGTCGAGGCCCGGTGGGGCTCCAATCCACGCTTCAGCGGCGGGGCCTCCTTCCGCTTCGTGCGCTCGGAGGGCCAGATCTTCCCCAGCCAGCGCTGTCTGGTGCCCGCCTCGGAATTCCACATGACCGTTAGCGGCGGCAAGCAGTATCGGGTGCGGCTCGAAGACGGCAATTTCTTCTATCTCGCGGCGATCTGGGAGCCGGCCATGGCAGAGTGGCCCCTGTCCTTCCGGGTCATCACCGTCGCGGCCAATCCTGAAGTCAGCCACTATCAGGATCGACACGATGCCATCATCCTGCGCCGGCAACGCATGCAATGGCTCGACCACCTGCTCCCAGAGATCGACCTTCTCGAAACACCGCCGGCCCGCACCTTCATCGTCGAGGAAATAAACGGCGGCCCGAGGCAGAAGAGGCTTGCCGTCTAGTCCGGGATCTGGATTTCCATCGCCGCCATCTGAGCGATCAGCTCTGCCCTGGTGATCCGAACATCAAAGCGCCATTCAAGGAGCCGCACACCGTGGCGAGCCAGCAGCGCGCGCTTTTTCTCGTCGCGGAATTGCGTGAGCTTGAACCCCTCTTCGCCGCCGAAGAGCGTCACGGGCGCGTAGTGCTGCTGCCCCTGATACTCGATGGCGAGGCCCAGCTCCGGCACATGGATATCGACGGACTGCATGCCGAGGAACGCCGGGCGCCATTGATGGACCGCGGAGGGCCATAGGGTTCGAACCAGATCGAGCAGCGCCACCTCGGACACCCAGCCCCGTCCGATCTCGGGAATCGACCTCTCGCGGCGGAACGCCTCTTCGGCAGCGACCATGGCGGTCGCAAAGAACGCGGATGCCCCGGTGTCGGCGGCCCCGATGTTGATGGAGAAAATCCGGCCGCGCCGCGCACCGTGGTTCGTGAACTGCGCCATATGACGCCGATAGGCGGCCCAATCCGAAGCGGGCGGCATGGGCGGTATCATGGTCGACCCGAAATCCGGCCGAAGCCTGATCATTTCCTCCAGGACAGGCGGCTCCAGCGTGAATTGCGCATCGAGATGGCCCAGGAATGCCTCGAATTCCTCCAGCAGACGCCCCGCAATGAGCGATGATTCCGCATGTTTGCGCGCCAGTACGCGAATATCCTGCGCGCGCAGCGGCGATCCTGTCAGGAATCTGAGATAGATGACCTCGTCGAACAGAGGCTCACGATCGCGGCCGGGCACCGCCTCGACCAGCGTAAGTGCCTCGTCGAGCCGATCAGCCTGTGTGAGTTCAAGAACGCGCTGCCAATGCGGATCGGGATCCCAAGGTTCGCCATCGACATCCGGAAGATCACCTGGGAGGCCGGTGCCGTCAGCGCCACGCCATTGGTCGCCAAGCAGGCGTGCCTGCAATCCGTAACTCCGGGCCCGTTGATTGTCTTCCCATACGCGGGCAGTCGGCAAGGCTGGATCGAGGGGATTGGGCGTCCAGGACTGACCTTGGGCGATTCCATCGGGCCGCATCACATAGCCGATGTCGAATCCCGCGGCGGCGTAATCAGCCATGGCGAGATCGCCGATAGCTTCAACGATGCGCTCGAACAGCCGGACCTGATCCTGACGGACCCCGATCGAGAGCAGGACGCGGCCACGCGCCGAGATCTGCCGGAAGATGCCCGGCGCATGGACGGAAAGCTTAACGGCGCGTTGCCGCCGGATCCCCGGCCCTTCGAGGAAGTGAATGCGATGGGTAATGTCGTCGGGGAAGTCGGGATAGCTCAACGGCACCGGCTCCACCGCCTTGGGCACCCGCTTCTTGGGCGGCGCCTCCGGTCCATATTCTGTCAGCAGCTCACCGCAGAGCGCCGATAGTCGAGTGAAATGAACGGCCGTTGCCGAGCCTGCCGCGCGTTTCCCTGCGAGCGTCGCGTAGAGTTTCTGCCACTTTGCCAGGTCCTTTCGATAGAATTCGCGGGACATCCGGCTGCGCAACGTATCCTCATGGAGCTTGGCTGCCTCACGGAACGCCTGAAGACCGGCATCTCCCTCTTCCGGTGACGGGGGCTTGAGCTCCACAGCGCGCACCCGGTCAGTCGAACGACGGCGAGCCGTCGGCCCAGCCCGACGCCTGCCAGAGGATATTGAATTGCTCCTGCAGCTGCGGCTGCATCGGCGCGGCAAGATCGGTCACCTGAAGCTCAGGCAGGAACAGCTCGGGCTTTCGGATCTTGCGACCGCCACCGCGGGCGCGCGTCAACTCGACGTCTTCCACTCCCCGGAATGCGATGGAAACGAGGCCGGAACCGGCCAGGCCCACGTCGGCGAGCACGGCGGCAAGACGCTCGAGATGGGCGGCGATCGATGCTTCCAGCTCGCGACCATTCACCAGGATCTCGGGATCATCGTCGATCCGGGCGCCGATCATCGCCTCGAATTCAATCAGGCCGGGTCGAACAAGGCGCGTGCGCCACCGGGTCTCCGGGTTATTTTCGGTCTGAATGAGCGGCAGGCCATAGCTCCACCATTGGCGCTCATCCGAATCTGACTGAACCCGGACCTGGCTGTCAGGCGGAAAGCGGAGCGCCGCAGCGAGGACGGTCTTTGGATCGAGAGCCGGCCGATCCATCGCAGCGAGCGGCACAATGCGCAGCGTCATGCTGGGCATGGCGACGATCTCGGGAAGCCCTCCTCGCATCCGGTCCGCCGCCAGCTCTGAAATCGCGGTCCGCGCGGCCTCCCAGCGGGGATCCACCTGCGGCGCCGTTGGCGCCGGCGGCGCGACACGAATTCGGGAGCGCCCAACCTTCTCGAACGCATCTATCGCGCCGATCAGCGTTCCGGCGCGCGCATTGAGTTCCCGGATCGCATCCAGGGTGACCTGCTGCGTGCCGTGCCGCACGTCATAGTCGGTCTTCGGCCAGACCATGTTGGGGTTCCGGTCCATCACATGGATGCGCTCATAGACCAGCTCCATGAGAGAGGTGTTCGCCGCGCGAAGCGCCATGGCGGCCTCCTGTAGCGCGGTGTCCTCGAAATCGAAGGCAGCGCCCGCCCAGGTAGCAGCCATATCATCGAGGGGATCGAGTGCCTTGCGCGGATAGGGCGTCCCGAAATTATGCTCGCGCAGGAACTGGCGCAGCAGCTCCGGGATTTGCTGGCGATACCGCTGCAACAGCTCAACATCATGAGGGTGAGGTTCGGCCGGCGGCGCAGCCGCCATAAGAACCTCGTCGTCGAGAATCAGGCGAAGAGCGCTCTCCAGATCCTTCTGAAGCCCTGCCCGCGCCGCCTGGCGCTCCTCGTCGGTCGCGTCGGCCGGACAGTGGAAGAGGATCGGCCGTTTGAAATGGGTGAGGTCGAACGGAAGAGGATGCTCGTCGGGATGGCCCATCGCTGTGTTCATGACGCCGATCATCCTGCCCCACCCGCGCGATTTTAGCGCCCAGCCATGCTCGAGCAGGACATTGGGGTTGGGCGAGAGCTGGCCCTTGGCGCGCGTGGCAACGTGCGTGAGGTCGGACAGGAAGGCGACCGCCCGGTCGATCTTTCCGAAGATGGTGTCCGCGAGCGGCGGCATGCCCGGCACATTCACAGTGTCGCGATCGGCGCGAAGCTCACGATCGGCGGGATCAACGTCGGCGTCCGCATTGACGGTTCGAATGGCGCGGTCCAGCGCCCACTGAATCAAGCCGCGACCGATCCGGTTCTCCGTGTCGCTTTGCCAGGAATAGAAGATATGGTGCGGCATTCAGGTAGCGATTCTCGTCGTTATGGTGGTCGCCCTCGCTAACATGCCTGCCTGGCCCAAGCATCATGGACGCACTTTCCCTCGTCGAATGATTGTCATCAATGACACTCTACCAGGCGTTTCGGGGTAAAGTGTCATTGATGGCATCTTAGGTTCTGGTGGGGCGGGCCGCCCCGGTCAAAGCGGCGCTGGTCGAGAGCCCATCATCCGCGTCTCCAGATTGCCGCCGGGCCGACGATGCAGGTCGATGACGTGACCCATCGTCGGCGTGAACTCTATCAGACTGGCCACCGTCTCGTAGGATGTGTTCGGCCCGAAATAGCGCTTCGCGCCGTGCCACTTCCGCCCCTCGATCAGGCGGACCCGGTACGTACCCGCAGGCACCGGCAGGGACACCCGGTCATTGGCGGCAACATAGATCGACAGTGCATGGGCGTTCGTATCCGGGTCCACCAATTGCACCACCGTGTTGGAATCGGCTGCCTCGATCGTGAGATTGCTGCGTTTGATCAGACCGATAACATTGGCCCCAACCGTAACCGACCCGCTCTCCGGAAACGGCTGCGCCGGCTCGAGATCAGGAATCCAGCCATGACGTTGCGCGTCCCCATAGAATGGGATCAGGATCAGCAGCAGGCTCAGCACCGGCAGGGCGAAACGGACAGCGATCGCCGCCGCAGACGGTTGTCGGCGATATCGCTGGTGGCGCGGATCAAGCCAGGCCGCCTCGATCCGCCCCCTACCCTCGTTCCATCTCGTCCGGTTGGCGCGCTGTCTGTGGCGCGCTCGCATATAGTCGCGATCATCGATGCCCATTGGACAGCCGCCTCCTGCCGAATGTCCGGGCCGCCGACGTCCGGATCAAAACCAACCGCCCTTGCGGCCTTCGCCCGCGTCACGAAGGTTTCGGCCGTCGATGGCGGAGCGGCGGATCTCCAGCTCGACCTCATCACCCTTGCGCCGGGTGCGGAAGTCCGCATTGCTGAGGCCGTTGCGCCGGGCATAGTCCTCGGCGGCCTTCTCGCTGCCGAACTTGCCGCCTTCGTCAAAATCCCATGCCATCGTCACTCTCCTTGCTTTCAGCCGGCACCGCGCCGACCGTTCGTCATCAAAGATCAAGGCCCAGGCTGCGCTCGGGCAGCGGCGGCAGCAGGTCTGCCTTTTCGGGCTTGAGATCCGGGGGCGCCTTGAGGCCGTCGCCCTTGATCGGTGCTGCGGGCTCAAGCGGCCCGTCCGGAATGGGGGGAAGATCGGCGAGGATGTCCGGCTGATCCGCGAGGTTGATCCCGTCGATCGGGCCGGGATCGAACTTCACCGGCTTGGCGCCGCCCTTCTTGCCGTCGATATCGAGGCGGCCGACCGTCTCTAGGGCCGAGGTCTTGTTGCCGGCATTGTGGTCGAGCTGGCGTTCGAGCTTTTCCTTATCGTCCACGATCATGGTGAGTTCGTCGCGCACCCGCGTCACGCCCACATTGAACAGGCGCTGGTTCGACAGGTTGCGCTCATGGCTGTCCATGACCGTGATCGCCTTGTCGGTGGTGATGCCCTGCGCCATGTGCATGTTGAGCGCGTAGGCGAGGTCCAAACGCGAGAGCATCGGATCGCCCGGCGCCAATGTCAGGGTCTGATTGCCCGCCGTCTCGACGGTGATGCCCGAGGCATCGGCCGAGATGATCCGGGCGAGCGCCGCGTTGTGCAGGTCGCGCGGCTTGTCGTTCGCGGTCCAGCGGATGCGATCCCCCTCGCGGACATGCAGATCCTTCTTCTCGGTGAGTTCGAGCCGGTCCCGCTTTTCGGTGGGCGAGAGGCGCTGCGGGTCGAAGCGAATCTTGCGGCGCCCATCGACCAGTTCGACCTTGCCCGAGGGCAGCACCCTGGAGACGTCATAGCGTCCCTGCGCGAGCCCGACGTCCTGCGCGCCGCCGCGGCCGACATCGAGGGTGAGGCCGGGCCGATAGCTGGCGGCGTAGCGAAGCTCCTCGCGGGTCAGGTTCACGCGGTCATAGACGATGAGATGGATGCCCTCGCCCCGCACGGTGCCCTCGGCGGCAAGGCCGTCCTGGATGCGCTGGTTGATGATGGCGCGGGACTCCCGGCCAGACGCAAACACCTGGGTCGCGGCACGGTCGTCCGCCCCCAGCGCGAGCCACCTGTCGGCGGCCTCTTCGGGCGGGTTCGCGCTTTCGTGGACGTTATCGCCCAGCACCTTCATCGCCTCGCCCGCCTTACCGACATTGGCGAGCGCGGCGACGGTGCGCAGCGTGTCGGTCCGCTGACGGATATTCTCGTCCATTCGGGCCATCGTGCCGCCGGCGGCCTGGATCATCGCGAAGGACTTGCCGGCGTCGATCGAGGAGAGCTGCTGGCGATCGCCAACCAGCACGAGCTTGTCGATGCCGAGCGCCTCGACGATGCTGTGAAGCTTCAGCATGTCGGCGCTGGAGACCATCGAGGTCTCGTCCACGACCAGCATCGCGCCGCCGAGCCGCTCGCGCGCCTCCTCGTAGCGCGGCGTATCGCGCTCGGTCAGGTAGCGCTCGTTGGCGAGCACGAACGAGGCGATCGTCTGGCTCTTGATCCCGGCCCCTTCGGCGAGGTCGGCGACCATCTTGTTCTGGAAGGCCAGGCCCAGCACATCCTTGCCTTCGCCTTCCGCGATCCGGGCAACCGCCTGCAGCATGGTCGACTTCCCGGCGCCGGCGACGCCCTGGACAGTCACGGTCCGATCTTCGGAGGAGAGGATCAGGGTCGCGGCTGCGAGCTGCCCCGCATTGAGCGGGCGATCGGCGACCTCCTGCAGGCGGGCGGGCCCATCCTGCGCGGGGAGTATCGGCACCGCCTTGCCCACGCCCGCATCGACCGCCTTGAGAACGGCTTCCTCGGTGCGCAGCGCCTCCTGGGTGGTCACCATCCGGACGCCCTTGTCGCCGGCGCGGGCGACACCGGGGATTAGCTGGCGGTTGTCGTAGAGCTGCTCGATCCGGTGCTCGACCGTCTCGATGGTGACGCCCTTCAGGCCGAGGTCCAGCGCGGTCTTGGAGAGCTTGTTGACGTCGAACGCCGCCTCGCGTTCGGCGAGGATGCGGACGGCCGAGGCTACCGCCAATTGCGTCCGGGCGACGGCCGGCGATTTGGTGGCGCGGGCAAGGCCGCTGTCGATCAGCGGATCGGGCGAGCGAAGGAAGCCGCCGATGAGATCGCGCGCGCCGGCGATCGCGTCGGTGACCGCCCGGAAGCCCCGCTCCAGCTTGTTGTCGGCGGCGCCCTGCCCTGCCCGGGCCAGCGCCGAGGCGAGCAGTCCTTTGCCGTCGAACCCGAGCTCCGCCGCCTTGTCGATCCATCCTTTGAGGAGCCCGTCGCGGTCCTCGACATTGAGCTTGGGATCGCGGGTGGTGGTGGTCACGCCGTCGCGCCCCTTGGCCGAGACGATGCCGAGCTCGGCCGCCTTCTCGAGGATCGCCTCGCGCCGTTGGCTGAAGGCATCGATGATCGCCTTGGGCACGCCCATGATCTCGAACGTGCCGTGCTTGCCCTTGAGCTCGACCTGGTAGCCGAGCTTCTCCAGCCCGGCGCGCAGGTAGGCGTGGTAGATCGCCCCGACGACCGCGTTATTCGACCAGATCTTGTCGGCGTGCAGCGCCTGCCATTTGCCGTCGGGCATCTGGGTCAGATTGGCGATGACGGAGTGGACATGGGCCTGCGGATCGAGCGCGCGACTGGTGTCGTGCTGGAACAGCGCATAGACGAGCTTGCCGGTCGGCACCGGCACCTTGCGACCCTCGACGTCCTTGCGCCCTTCGGCGAGATTCTTCTCGACCCAGGCCATGGTTTTCTGGACCGCGACCATGTTGGCGGCGAGCACCCGCTTGTCGCCGGCGACATAGGCCATGACCGACACGGACTTGGGCGCGGAGAAGGTGAGGTCGACACCGTTGCGCCGGTTTTCGACCTGGGCGACGCCCTCTCCGCTCGGCAGGACGCCGCTCAGAATCTGCTCGAAGCTTTCGCGGCTGACTTCGCCTTCAAGCGCGAGGGCTTCGGCCCCTGCCCCGCCCCAGGCACTGACCTCGGAGGAGCCATCGGCCGTGTAGTAATTGTCCTTGAAGTCGTCCTTCGCGAAATAGTTCGCGGCGCCTGATGCGGAACGGACGGCGGCGACCGAGAGCATGGATCAGATCCCCATGTCGAGATCGTCCTGGTCACGGCCCGCGGCGAAGCCCTGACGCAGTTCGATGAGGGTCTGATCCTCGACTTGCGGCGCCTGCGGTGACGGTCCGCGCCGGTCGTCGGCGGGCCGCTGGCCGGTCTCCTGCTGGGCGTCCCTGCCGCGCGCGCCGTCCTCCTTGCCGCCGCCCGCTCCCTTCGCCTGCGGGGGCACCGGCCGGTCATCGCTACGCGGGGCGGTACGATGGGTTTCGGCGGCCTGGTCCTCGCTCGGCGACTGCAGGATCCGCGCCGCCATTTCCTTCGCAAGATTGGTTGGCTCGACCACCTCATCCACGATCTGGACGGCGCCGTCCCTGCCGCCGGCCTCACCGCCCTCCTCGTCGAAAATCTCCTCCCCGCGCTTGGACCGGACGGGCTGCATCACGGGACGCTTCAGGAAGCCCGGCGCCACGATGGGGTAGTTCTTCCATTCGAGAAGGATGCGCGCGGCCGGGAAACCGTCGGGGAATTTCACGAACCCGTGCATCGAGGGCAGGTTGGTGATGTCGTCGGGGATCACGAGGGGCTCGACCTGCTTGCGCGGAGTCAGGGTCGAGGCGTCGCGATTGTTGTTGTAGCCGTAGCTATAGGCCTCATCCATCTGCCGCACTTCGCGGTTGCCGATGTACTGCGAGCACTCCTCGGCGGTCTTGAACTCGCTGGTCGCGAGGATGAGCTTGGAGCGGGCGAGCGAGGCGAGATTTCGCGCGCCTTCCTCGCCATAGACCTCGACCAGCTTCTGGAAGCTGTGGAGCCCCAGGATCATTGCGCCGCCGAAGTTCCGCGCGGTCTGCAGGCCCTTCTCGATCGCAGGCAGGCGGTGCAGCGCGCCGACCTCATCGAACATGAACCAGGTCCGCAAGCTGCGCGTGCGCGGCAGCGTCATGAGGCTGGTGATGGCGATGTTCATCCAGAGCGTCAGCAGCGGCCGGTTCATCTCCAGATCGTCGTAGTCGGAGGTGACGAACAGGATCGATCCGGGCGCGCGCTCGGTGGTCATCCAGTGCCGGATCGAGAACGGCTCTCCTTCGTCGGGCAGGAAACGCAGGACCTGCGCATTGGTGTTGAAGACGGCGCGGATCGATTCCGCCATGCGGGCCGCTTCCGGGGCGGTCAGCGGGTCGGCGATGGTGTTCGCGAGGAAGCGATGCACCCGCTTCAAATCGGCGGTCATCAGGTTCTCGGCGAGCGCCAGGTTGGTGGTCTGGCCGCGCTCCTGAAGCCGGACGCACATCTCGATGAACAGGGTGCGGGCCGCGAGCGCCCAGAAGGGCTCGGACGAGCCGCCATCGGAGGGAATGAGCGCCGCGGCGGCCGACGTGAAATGGCTGTAGGTCGAGCAGTCGTTGAAGATCGACCAGGCCGGGCAGCGCTGGTCCATCGGGTCCAGGATCGTGTCGCGCATGGGATCGTAGAAGGCTTCGACATAGGCGCCGGTGAGATCGAAGATCACGGCGCTGTCCTGGCGCTGGCGCATCTGGCTGACCAGACTCCTGAGCTCGGTGGTCTTGCCCGCGCCGGTGGTGCCGATCAGCATGGAATGGGACTGCTCGAGGCGGTGCGGATAGGGGATGCCGGCGAGCGTATAGGGATGGTGGATGCCGCCCGCCTTCCGTGTCGCGAACGGCAATTTGAGCACGGCGGCGGACGAGCGGCCGGGGAAGAACTCGCGCGCGTCCTCCGCGAATTTTTCCGCATTGTGCTGCGCGATTTCGGAGACCAGCACGGCGCGATCGACCAGCATGGCGCCGCGCTCATGGCGTTCCTGAAGGATCGAACGCCCACGCCTGCGCGAGATGTCGACGAACCAGATGGTGAGTGGCGCGACCACGAAAACCGAGACGAGGATCGAGCCGATCAGCGCCCGGATGGTGGTCTCCCAGGCCTGCTGCACGGCCGGGATATAGGGCACCACGGGCATGACCGTTTTGTAGATCTCGCCATTGGGCAGGGTGACGTTGACGCGCTTGTTGGGATTGAGGTCGACCCAGTTCCAGAGCGCCGAATAGATCTTCATGCAGACGAGCTGGAATCCGTGCTCGTCGAGGCGGATCGAGAGGATGACGAACCAGGCCGCGAGGAAGGCGAAGAACCAGACCATGATGGGCAGCCGCGCGCCCGAAAACCACATCAGCATCTCGTGGGTGAGAAGCTGTGAGCCGCGGGTGAAATTGCCCGAGTTTCGCTGCACGCGGCCGCGCGCAGAGTGGTGGGTCAGCGGGATGTTTTTCCCGTTCGAGCGGATGTCCTCACGCGCCATGATATTGCACCAGGCGCTTGTCGGTTTCGGCAACGAGGCGGTCGCGAAGCTCAGGATATTGCTCGCGCAGAATGACGTCGAGCACGAGCTGCTGGAACTCGCTGATCCGGGCCAGGCGGCGCTGGCTCGCGGTCAGCACGTCGGAGGATGAAAGGAAGACATTGAGGGCCGACCGGATGACGTCGGCGACGCTCAATTTCTGTTCGGCGGCGATCACGCTGAGGCGGTCCCATTGGGCGCGCTCCAGGCGGACGTTGTAATGCCGGTAACTGGTAGCCAAGACCAACCTCCTAGCAGGGAGGCTGGTGGGGACTGAAGAATGGCTCTATTTATAGCCGAGCGGCCCGGTTCCGGCAAGTTGATCGTCATGGACCAGCAGGCCGTAGTCTCACAGACTACGCGCGAATGG
This sequence comes from Sphingobium sp. EM0848, assembly GCF_013375555.1. NCBI lineage: Bacteria > Pseudomonadati > Pseudomonadota > Alphaproteobacteria > Sphingomonadales > Sphingobiaceae > Sphingobium > Sphingobium sp. EM0848. The sequence goes on along the minus strand of NZ_JABXWB010000004.1, from coordinate 52,991 downwards.
CTGATTTCCGCCGTTTTTGCCCGCCCACCAGCTCGTACTACAACGTAGTCTCCTTTCCTTCCGCGCTAACCCGTTGTGAAACAACGGAACTCATGCACCTTCAGGTGCGTAGGGTGTGCTAATCCCAAGAGCCCGATCCCCTGTCCCTGGGCCTGTTACGATGTCGTCGGAGAGGAGCCGGTTGCCGGGACCGGCGAGGTACGCGCCGCCGTGAGGCGGAACGCGCGAGGCCGGTGTCACCGATCCGATCAGGGCGCGAAAAGCCCCGATGCGCAGCATCAACGTCGGCCAAAGGGCCGCGTTGGAAAGGCGAGGATCGTGACCCGAAGGGCGGAGACAAGGCGCATGCCTTGGCTCCGTGAGGTTGGGCTCTCGTTGCCTGAAGGGCATCGGGAGCCCTAGCGAATAGAGCCGTCGTCGGGCGCAGGCCCGATGCGCCCAGCCCCATGAATCTTCTTCTTCCTGCCCTCACCAACCAGCGCTATGTTCAGCCAGTTCATAGCCCGATTAGCCTTCACAAGAGGCACCTATGGCAAAGACACTGGAACAGGAGAGACAGGCTCTCGAAGAGGATCAGCGCCGGCTGGAAGAGCGGCGCAGGAAGCTCGAAGAGAAAGAGCGCGAGCAGGCGATCGCGACGATCGAGAAATCCGGACTGCTGAAGCTTGAACCTAAGCGGCTCGCCGATCTGACGGCCCGCATCAAGACACTGGGTTTCGAGGAAGTCGAAAAGCGGCTCAAGGCCTGAATCATCCCCCGCCGCGGCAACGCCGCGGCACGGTCATGGGGGGCTCGATGCCCCCCGTGACCGTTCCTCTCCCAGCAAAAAAAGGGGAGAGGCCGCAGCCCCTCCCCTATCGTTCAGAATTCGTCGATGATGCCGCCCGGCGCGGTGTAGACGATCCGGTCGATCATCGCCTGTCCGAGCGCGCCGTAGTCGCCCTCGTCAATGGCGAGGAACCCCAGCTCATCGTCCTCGACCACATGCTGGTCGAAGTAGCTGTGCATCGCGCGGCGCTCGGCATTGGCGACGGCGGCGAAGTAGGCGGCGTGCTGATCGGCGGCGGCGATGTTCGTGATCGTCTGCATGTTCGTCTCCTGTCGTCTTGAATGACAGGGGAATGGCGTCGGGCGGGCGGGACCGTGTCAGGCCTCGCCGGCTTGCCGGCGACCGCAAAGCGGCGGTGGGGGTCACGATTTTCTTCGGCGGCCACCGTCGTTCGAGATTGATGCGCAGCGCCCGATCCGCCGAAGAAAATGGTGGGGCCCCGCCGGGCTTGAGACGGTCTCGTCCGCCCGACAGAATGGGAAGACTGTGAGAGATTTTTCCTCTCGGGGAAGCGCCTCCGGCAAGGCGTAGCGGCGCGCGGACCGACGGGTCCGTGCGGCACGCGAGCGAGCCGGTGTCGTCACGATGAAACGCCGCCCCATCATGGCTTTTGCGAATTATGAGAACGGCGTGCACGGACCCTTCACCGATCTCGGCCAGCGGGCGGAGCGGATGGACAATCCACTGATCCGGGAGGGTGCTGGACAGGGCCGAAACGACTTCGCCTTGGTGTCACAGGAGGTCTGTGTTAGGCGCCGGATTGCGCTGCGAAGGCTGCGGCGCCGGGACTGGTAATCCCGTCGAGAAAGGCAGCTCGGTGTGATCTCACGCCGGGGTGCCTGCGCACATGTCCAGGTGCCTTGGCACTAAAAGCGTAGGCGCATGTCTCGACGTGTTACCAGCCCCGGCTCCCGCGCACGGCGCGGGAGCTCTCCGGGGAGGAGCGACGGCCCGGAAGCTCGCGAGGATGGACCGCGCTCGAGGTAGCGATATGGACCTCTCGGAGACGGACCCGACGGTGACACGGGCGCTTGCGCTGGCATTGATGCGGCAGGCCAAAGAGTATCTGGCGGCGACAAACGATGTCGATGCCGCCGACCAATTGCAGCGCGCGATCGATACCCTGCTGACACCGCGAACGCCGGTCGCGGCATAGGCTCGCAGCGGCATTGCGGGGCGCGCCGCGCGCGGCGACGCGCCCCTTCGCGACGTCTGGTCCGGGCGGAGGCTATGCCCATTCCAGACGGGAACTGTCGTCAAGATCTCCGGTCGCGATCAGGCGGTCGAGCCGGGACAGGTATGGGGCTGCACCCTGCGCTTCGACGCTGCGCCGGATCGCGGGATCAGCGAGGCGGGCACGGACATTGTCGACCGGGATTTCGCCGACGCTCTCCGGTCGCAGTCCAAGCCCTTCGAGCAGCGGGAACGCATTCTGATAGGCCAGATCGAGTTCGAGGCCGAGATCGGAGGTCAGCCCGACCGACAGGGTGATCGGGCCAGTGTCGCCCTCGCGATAGACGCTGACCCGGCGGCCGCGAAACTGGGCCTCATCCAGCACCGTGATGACATCGGTCTGATAGTCGAAGATGCGTGCGATGCTGGCGAGCGCCAGCGGGCAGACACGCGCCTCGAACCGATAGGAGAGATAGTCGTCCTCCGCGAAATCTGGATCCAGCAGGGTCATGTCGAGACGCTCGCCTTGGCCGCGCAGAAATTCCCGGAAGGCGGCGAGCTGGCGGGCGTTGATGACGGCGGTCTGGCGTTCCTGATGGTCGGCCGATGTGGTGATGCGAAACACAATGGACATCTCGTCCTCCCTTGCTGAACGCAGCACCCGTCCCTTCTCCCCTCTGGCCGCCTGGCGGGGCGAAGTCAGTGCGAATGGTGGCCATTGCGCGAGCGCGCCAGCGCTCAGTCCCCCGCGGCGCGAAGGGGCTCGATGCCCCTGAGCGCCGCATGTCCACGCAGAAAAAGATGGAGAGGCCCCGGCCGAAGCCGGAGCCCCTCCAAGCGAGCACTCACGCGCTGCGCTGGGTGCGCTGGTGCGCGAGGCGGACGATGTGCAGCGGCACCCCCGCCTGCCGCAGCTTCTGGGCGAGGTTCTGCTGGATGCCCGAGCCTTCGCAGATGACGGCTTCCACCGGCTTGAGACCGAGAATGCGGTCATTGCGGACGAAGGCGGCGCGGTTGCCCTGACTGCGATCGAGGCGGAACTGGATGACCTTGACGCCGCGCGATGCCGCCCATGCGTGCGCCACGGCATCGCAGCCCTTCGCTTGCGCGGTGGTCGCGAGGATCATCTCCGGGATGCGTGCCTTGATGCTGTCGAGACCGTTCCAGAGCAGGTCCACGTCCTCCCACACCTGACCACCGGAGAACGCCACGACCGGGCCTTCGGGGGCGAACTGCTCGCGGCGCTCCCGGGCTTTCGAGGCAAGATAGTCGCGGGCCTCGATCATCGATGCGGTAAGCGCGCTGGAAACCCGGCTTCCCCGCACCGGCGAGAAGGGCTTGCCGGTTTCGACCCGATAGACCTCGGCGGCATGGTCGCGCATGCATTCCATCGCCTCGCGGCAACCCTGGAGGGTCTGGCAGAGGAGCTGGGTGTCTTCGAGTTCGGTCGCGTAGATCTCGGACGGATCATAGCTGCGTGCGAGATCGCCGAGCTTCTTGGCGGCGTCATCCTCGCGGCCCTCGATACGCTTCGCCACGACATGGAAGCTGTTGGCGAAACCCCACGCCAGATCGGCCGCAAACGGCTCCATGCGGGTGTCGCGCAGCACGTCGAACATGGTCTGCATCATCATCTCGGTGGCGGCCCGCACCTGCTCGGGATCGGGCATGTCAAGTGCTTCGGGCGCTTCGACGATGCTGAGCTTGGCCATCTCGCTATGTTCGATGAACGCGCCCTCGTAGGTCTGGGTCAGTCCGTCATTTTCACGCGACGCGGCGACGAAGCTGGCAAGGTCGGCGAAATTGTTGAAAGAAGTCATAAAAGCCTCCGAACAAGTCGATCTCTCATCCGGGATTGGATGAAAGATGAAATCTCATCGGATGGGCCGACGGGGCTTTGTCAGGGACGCGGGGACAAGTCCCCGCGCCGCCTCGGCGGGGCGTGGGGGAACCGATTTTCTTGGGGCCAGAGCGCAGCGACGGTCCCGGGAAAATTGGGGGGACCGCGCATCCTTGAGAAAGCCCCCCAAGGCACATCACACTACGGCGATGAAGCTTGTCTGATACCGAGATGTTAGAGAGAGAATTGGATTTGCCCCGGCCGCGCGGCGGCCGGGTTAACAGCAAATCGCTCCATACTGTCCCAGGAGAAACCCCCTCCCCATCACCCCCGCAAGGTGATCGTAACCCGGCAGGGCGGAGACGCGGCAAGGCCGTGGCTCCGGGAGCCGCAGGCGAGTAGAGCGCCGGTCCCGGCCTGAGCCTGTCGAAGGGCCGGGATGCGCCAAATGATCGAGCACCGACGCCGCAGGCAATGTTGAAGGAATGAAGAGTGAAGGCCCAGATTCAGGCGAACTATGAGGAGCGTCTATCGCGATATGCTGCACTGTTGCATGGCAATGAGCCACCGGGGCTGGTGGCGAAACTCGCCGTCTATCAGCAGCTCCTGCGGCAACGTGATATTCATGGCGACCGCCTGTGGCAGATCGAGCCGATCCTCTATCCGCTGGCGGAGCAGGACGTGATCGCGCTGGTGAACAGCGTGATCAAGGTCGTCACCGATCAGGAGTGGAAGCTCCGGGATGGGGCGAGCTTCCATGTCGGCGAGTTCTACGCGATCGGCGTCGAGAACATGGTCCACAACCTCGAGACGGGGCGACGCGCGAACTTCCCGGGCCAGTTGAGCTGAAGGGCGGCGCCCGCAGGCGCCGCTCTACCGGGTCAGAAGAAGTCGATCTTGTCGGCGATGATCTCGCAGCCGTACCGGGTGACTCCGTCGCGATCCTCCCAACTCGAATAGTGCAGCCGGCCGGTGATGGCGACGACATCGCCCTTCTTGCGCGAGGCGCCGGCCTTGCCGAGGCCGTTGAAGCAGGTGACCTTGTGGAACTCTGTCTCTTTGGCGGTGTAGCCGGTGGCGTCGTCGACATAGGTCTTGCCGTCCCTGAGCTTCACGCGATCGGTCGCGACAATGAGGGTGGTGACGGCGCCGCGGGTCTCGGGGTCCTTGGCGACGCGGCCGGCGAGATTGACGTTGTTCATTGTAGTGCTCCTCGTTGGGTCCAGCGGCCTTCCCGCCGGTGACACCGAAGAGCGGCGTGCGGAGAGGGTCCGCACCGTAGCGTCAGCGGAGGGGAACCCCTGGAGGGAGTTGGCGCGGGCAGCCGCGAAGCGGCAACACGGGCGACCGGATGGGGTTGCGGGACGTCTTCGTCTCGCCGCAGGTGTCAGGAACAGGCGAAGGAAGGCTGCTGGCCGCGGCGGGGCTCTACCCGATGGACGATCGCGCGGCGCGCTGCTCTTGACCCCGGCGCCGGCGGCGGAGCGCCCTCAGGAGTTCGTGCTCAGCAATCGGTGACGGGCAAGCCCGTTCGGCGAGGCCCGCTAGACGCAGCGATCGGGATTGAGGGCAGAGCCTCGTATTGCTCGGCCTCGGCGGCCTCAGGCGCGAAATGGCAGACGGAGTTTCGCGCGGCGGGACCTTTCGCGCGCGGTATCATGCTCATCAGCCCATCGGTCGGCGGCGATCTCTTCGTCCGTAGGTCGCGCGCCCGCGAGATCGGCCCGCTGCTTGTCGCTCAAGGTCTCGGCCGTGCTCACCGCCCGATTGCCGTGCCGCTGGTTCGTTCCCATGTGTTCTCACTCCGAAGTCGCGATGATCCGCGCCGCGTGGCAAATGCGGGCGCGGCCGATACTGGTCAGGAGGTACGCTTGACCTGCGTGACCTTGCCGGCGTCGTAGGCGGCGAGCCAGCGGGTGCGGATGGTTTCGTAGAAGGCGGTTGGAAGCTGACCGTATGCAACCTCGCCCAATGGATCGCCGGGCACCGTCCGAAGATCGGGCCCGGGCCATTGAAAATAGTTGAGCTCCGTGAGGACGACCCACGAGCGATCATCATCGAGCCCGAGACGAACCTTCGTCGCGTGCGGAATTTCAACGGCAAGGCTCGTGTCGGACGGCGGCGTATGGGTCACTGGCAGGATGGTGACCATCTTGGCGCCTGCCTTATTTGTCGTCGCGAGCAGCACGGCGCAGGGACGGTCTTTGCTGCCTTCTTCGTGACCTGCCTTTGCTTCATGGCTCCAGAGATACGAGTAGCGAATTACGAGGCCGGGAACTGGATCGGGAATTTGCACTCGTCAGGACTCGACCTCGTGATCGAAGGCAGCGGCTTCTGCCGGCGCTCGCGCCGCTCGAACCCCCTCCACGATTTCCTCCGGCACGTCAGTCAACGTGAAGACCTCGCGATCGCGCCGCTTGAGCCGCTGATATTCGGCGGCCGACATCAACACGAGGCTATCGTGGCCATGATGCGTGATGGTAAGGGGCGCAACCAGCGCCTGGCGGCTGATGCGGCCGAAGGCCTTTGACGCCTCAACGGAACTGACAGTCTGGGGCATGGTGATTCTCCTGTCCGGAAAGTACGGAGTTTCCGGATAAATTTCAAGTCCTCTCTGTCGCGCGCGCGAGGACGATAGCTGAGGACACGGTCACAGGGAAACGAAGGCAGGGCCCGCTTGCCGTGAGGCAAACGAGCCCTGCGGGGTTGCCGCGCGCCGGAGGGACGCGCGCGGCAGGGAGAGAGGATCGTCAGTCGGCCATCTCGGGCGTGCGGCGACGGCGGCCATTGCCCTGCGCGGGCTCGCCGCCGAACGCGCCCTCGGCCGAGGATTCACCCAGGCCATCCGTACCGGCGAGGCCGTTCGGCTTGGCCGGCTCGTCCGCACCGGGCAGCGGCGGCAGGCTGTCGTCGGCCGGGGCGGTGTCGGTCGGCGCATCGCGGCGGCGGTTGGGACGCGACCAGACGATGTTGTACGAGCCGTCGTCCTGACGGAACGCCGAGATGTAGAGCGGCTTGTCGAGGCTGGGATCCTCGATCTTGCCGTTGAGGAACATTTCGCCGGTCGCATTGGACGCCAGCTCGAACAGTGAGCCGACCTGGACCCACTGGCGTGCCGCCGAGAGCGCGAGGATCTCGAACTTGGGCGCACGCGGATTGGCGGAATGGACGGTGCGAAGGGCGATGACGATCGCGACCGTGAGCGTCGAGATTTTGCCGGTGTAGGTGCCGCTGGCGTTCTGGGTGATGGTGCCGATGTTCATGGGAAGTCTCCTGAGAAAGTGCGCTCGAACCCCTTGTCCGAACACCTTCTCTCACCCGCTCCTCTCCTCGGCCGTTCGGCCGAGTAAGGCGCGCCAGCGCCGCTCCGACGCGCCACTTCGGCGCCGTCGGGTACTTCAGGGCCTCGCAATCACGCGATGCGTGTCAAGTCTGGGGAGCGCTTGCCGATGGCCGCCACAGGGCAATGACATCCTGCATCTCTTCGGCGAAACCGAGACCGTCGATATAGACGGCGCCGCGGTCGTTCTGGCCGAGAAAGCCGATCACGCTCGTGATGTCGTTTGCCACGTCGATGTCGAGGCCGAACATGTCGGCGATCTCGAAATGACCAAGCTCCGGGCCATTCCACCAGGCCATCAGAAAGTTCGCGACGCGGCGCGCCTGCCCGGTGTCGCCCATGGCGAGCGGGATAAGCCGTGTCAGCGCCGCACGGGCGGAATCATAATCTGTCGGTACGGACGTCATCGGTTTTCTCCGCGCGCAGAGGGTATCGAGGCGACACCCGGGCGCAAGCGTTTCTGCCTCGAACGGCCCGATCCTAATGAATCGAGCCGAACAGCCGCCGCTTGACCTCGGCCTGGTGCCGGCCATCCTTCTCGCCGATCGTCGCGGTCATGTCGGCGAGGAGCTGTTCGGCAAGCCTCGGCGGGATTTCCGCATAGGGCGTGATAACGGCGATCGCGGCCTCGGGCGTGGGAAGCTCGCCCGGTTCCGTGCCCCGCCAGATCAGCGCTTCCCCTTCATCGGGCTCATCATCGGTGCGAAAGCACACCTGAGCATAATAGGTCTGGAGCGGTCGGTCCCAGCCTACCGCCGCGCAGATGACGTCGGGATGGCCGGCCTTGGGCGGGAGAATGTGCCTGCTCATGCGTGTGTCCTCCGCATTCTGTGCGCGACGTGCCGCGCGGCGCCTTCGGCGCTGTTGATGGCCTGACCTGCTGCCGATGCCGCGCGGCGCGCGCCCGCCCTGCGCAGCAGGTTACGGGCTTCGCGCAGGCGTTCAACGGCAATCGCAATGGCTTGTCCGTCCTCGGACGTCGCGGGTGTGATGCGGCGCAAGATTACCTCCATTTTGGTTGGAAATTGGCGAGGCGACTGATCGGCTCAATCGTCGCAGGGGAGCATGATCGTCAGGACACGGACGGTCACCGCGGCGTCGGCAGGATCTTCCGAGCCCCATTCGAGCGAGGGATCGTAATAATCGATGCGAAAGCAGACGATGTGACCCTCGAGCTCGAACTGCCCGTAGTTGCGTTCCGGGCCGTCATCAGGCTTGAATTCGTAGCGCCGGACGGCCGCGAGTACCGCGGCCTGGGCGACGGCTTCGCTGACGATGCGGTCGCCGCCTGCCAATGTGGCGAGACAGGTCGCCGTCATCACGATCCGCGCGTTTCGATCGAGGCCGAGCCGCACGCGGTCATTGAGCTCGGCGATCCGGGATATGGTGCTGGTCATGCTGCCTCCATCAAGCCGGCGTTGAAACTCGCGATCCATTCTTCCATCGTCGGCCGCTCGGCGATCGGCACGATGCTGGCGGCGTCCTGGAAACGGATGAGATCGGTCGGCGCATCGCGACGGATCGCGTCGATCTCGGCCTCGGGGAGCAGCCGCTCGGCGCGGATGAAATCGGTGATCCTGCCGGGCCGGGTCCTGGTCGATCGGCGCCACAATCCCTCGACGGTGCGCAGGCGCGGTTCGGCGCGGGCCTCAATCAGGACAATCAAGCGAAGGCACCACGCCGGCAGGGCGCGTACTTCATCGGGCCGGATGGCGCCGCAGAAGAAGCAGCTCGACTTGGGCGGCACCGGGAGACCGGCGGCCTCGATCCGGGCGATGCAGCGATCGCGCGTCCAGTTCCATTCGCGCAGCGGATAGCGGCACTGGAACAGCGGATCGTCCAGCCCGGCAGCATGGGCATGACGCCGGGAATCGGAGGGCGACGTGTCGTAGCCGATCAGCCGCTCGACCTTCTGCCCATTCGCCCATGCGGCGCGAGCCGGTGCCCATTGCTTCAGGAAAGCGTCTTGCGGCGCCACCTTCCATTTGAGGCTGCAACTATGCCGTCCCAGGCTGATGCTCGGCAAAGTCGCATTGGTCAGGACATTGGCGAGGATCGAATAATAGGGCGGCCAGTGCTTGAAGCGCCTGGGCACGTAGCGGACGATCTCATAGGGAATCCCGCGCGCGTGCATCCACGCGGCGATCATCCGCTGATATTCGTAGGTCTCGGGCTTCTCCGCGCCCGGATCGGCGCTCAGCACCAGGTCTGGCGCCTCGCCGCGCGCCTCGAGTTCGATCAGCAGCGCCGTGGAATCGACACCGATCCCATAGGCCAGGACCACGGGCGGCGGGGCGGCGACCAGAATGGTATCGACCGCTCGTCTGTTGCTTGGGATGTGCATGGAGTTCTCGGCCTCGATCGCGGCCCATCGCCGCAACCCTCAAGATCCCCCTCCCCTCATTCTCGGCCGGCTGTGCGGTTCTCGGCCTCGATGCGAAGATCGAACTGAAAGGTGGGGTGCGCCAACGGCAGGGCCTTTGGATAGGGAAGTCGCGGCAGTGCGCGGCCGTGCCGGCGGGCTTCGCGGGTGAGCTCGAAGCAATAGGCGTAGAGACCCGGCTGCTGATGGCGCACGAGATGGCGTTCGCGTTGCACCCGCCAAAGCCATGTCGCAGGCATCTCCCCGAACTCCGGCCTGGGCAGGCCAAGCGAAACGAACTGATCGATGGCGCCGGCATGGCCTCGCTCGCCAAGGCGGATCTTCGAGAGCGTGCGCCCCGCGATCGTTGTGTCGCCGGCGCGCAGGACGGTTCGCGGCCTCGTAATGGCGCGGTGCGCCGCCGAGAGCGCGCAATAGACGCGGCCTATATGTCCGGCGCTTGGGTCGCTGTACGAAACCACGGCCTCGATTCCGGGCTTCTCGCGGCGCAGATGGCGAAAGGCCCGCGCGACGAAGAAGCTCTCCCCGTTCTGGGGCACGGCGTCTGTCAGGATCAGGCGGGCGAGCACGCAGCCGCGTAGCGGATCGGCAAAGCCGGTGTGCCGCGTGATTACGGCTCCGGTGGCCGGAACGGCGAAGACGGCGACGCCTTCCAGGACTGCCCCGGCGCCATAGAGCCCGACCGCGAGCTGCGCCGCAGGATAGGTCGGCAGATAATGATGGCGGGCAATGAAAGCGCGCGCGGCATCGTGTCCGATGATCTCGACGGAATAGGATTTGGGATCGATGACCGTGAGATCGCGGGCCCAGAGCGCCCGGCGCTCGCGCCAGCGCTGGCTGCGGCTCGTTTCCATGTTTTGGATCCTCGAATGTTAGCGGGCGGCAAATCTCGTCGCCCCGCCGAACAGGCGGAGCGCGCGTGCCATCTCGTCGCGCAACCGGGCCTTGCTGCCGACGATGAGCGTCGGCGCGAGGGGTTTCCCGCCGGGGTCGATGAAGCCGTGCGCGAGGGTGCCGTCCTGTTCGATCGAGACGAGATGCCCCTTGCCGGGCGCCGGCCCCTGATAGCGCGCCGTCAGCTCGCCTAGCTTCGCAGTCAGGCCCTTGGTCGCCTTGGACCAACGGATGTGGCCAGCGCCGACATTGCTCCCGGCCTCGCGGCCTCGATCCATCCAGAGTTTCGCGTGCGCCTTGACCTGCAGCGGCGTGTTGCGCGTGCGTTCGCGATTCCGACAGGTTGGCAATGCGGCCGAATGGGTATCGAGAACCCGCAGATATTCGCCGTGCAGCGCGACAAGGATATCCTCGATGTCGATGCCGGCGAGGAGCGCGCGAAGCCGGTCCTCCTGCTCGGGACTGGCAATGAGCTCGTCGGCCCGCTCCGCCGTCAGTTCCTCGGCCTCGGGCTGCGCGGTCACACCGGATATGAAGCCCTTGGTGGCGGTGAGAATGATGGCGTGACCGCCGCAGCGGCCGCCTGTCTTACGATAGCGCTCCAAAATATCGCCTCGGCCGAGCGCCGCCGCCGGATGATCGCCCAGGATGATAACCCGCCGCGACCATGGTGTCGGTCGGGGCCGGTCGCTGGGTTTCGGCCAGTCCGAGGGTAGCGATCGCACCGCACCCCGCGACTGCATCGAGATGGGCGCTCGTTCGGCAGCGCGATTGGCCCGGCGCGCCGCGTCGAAGAGATCGTCAACGTCGCCGCCGCCGTCGGCGAACCCGCAGTCATAGGCCGGGCGTTCTGCGGCCTTGGACGGCGAACAATGGTTCCAACCTACATGGGCCGCGTATTATCGCGAGGTTGGAATAATGCGAAGGAAGTCAGCTATGCACGAGAATTACGCCGTTTTCTAACCGCGTTGCTGCGCATTATTTTTGTTGCGAACGTCTCCGGTGTCTGAAACGACCGAGGAGACAAACGTGCTGAATATCCATGATGAGCTGATCGCTGACCTGTCCAGATCTTTGACCGAGAAGCGCTACAATCCAGTGGCTGCCCAGAACAATGTTCTCTACGCGTCCGAATTTCTGATTTATCTTTCGGAGATTGATCTGCCGATTGAGGTTGTGACCCCGTCACATGTCGATCAGTATATTCGGTATGCGACTGAGTGCTTCGAAGCCAAATATGGTCGGTATCCTTCGCCACGATGGGATAGGCTTCCCCGAACAGCGATTTGTAAAATCCTCAGCCTTGCACAGGGGCAATGGCCGCCGCAGTCAGAAGTTGCGGAGGAGTCCGCCAAGCTGCACGGTGATTTAGCTAATGGCTACAGAAGATGGATGGAAGACGAACGAGGATTTACCGATCAAACCGTTCGAGGAAATATGTGGGAAGCAAGAACCTTCCTTAAATGGCAATTGGACCGGGGGTCGGATAATAGCGTCTTATCGTTGAGTGTAAGTGACATAGACGCATATATGGACATGCGTAGCTCCAATATGAGCCGTAAATCGATTTCAGGAATTGCGGCGCGGCTCCGCTCGTTGCTCCGATACCTGTATCAAGCAAGGCTTGTTTTGACCGATCTTGCTCCCCTTGTCATCGGGCCGAGCATCTATGCCTATGAGGGCGTACCTTCGATAATCGATAGCACCCAGATCAGGGCCGTCCTGGAAGAAACTGCGAAGGACAAGTCGCCCCGGGGTTTGCGCGATTATGCCATACTCCAAATCCTGGCCACATATGGGCTCAGGGATCGTGAAATTGTTAGAATCTCAATAGATGACTTGGATTGGCGAGCGGCGACATTGCGCGTTAGCCACCGGAAAACAGGAACATTTTCTATTCTCCCACTATCCGATGCGGTCGGAGAGGCTTTAATCGAATATCTGCGGCATGGACGCCCGCAAGTAGAATCACGCAATATATTTGTTCTGGCGTTGGCGCCCTACACCCCGATGACGACTGTTTACAACGTGGCGTCGAGGCGATTGGCGGCGGCAGGCGTCCATCTGCCCGGCAGGCGAGGGCCGCATGTCTTTCGGCACGCGCGCGCGACCGAGTTGCTTCGCGCTTCGGTTCCGCAAAAGATCATTGGGGATCTGCTTGGGCATCGGTCGGTCGAATCCTCAAATACCTACCTCAAGCTTGCGACTGAGGATCTCAGGGGGGTGGCGCTTGAAGTACCGGGATCGGGGGTGCGGTCATGAGCGCGTGGCTGGATACCGACGATACAGTGGCCGAGGAATTTCTGAAGACGCGCAAATTGACGGAGAAGCGCTTCAGAGCTTATCGGTCCGTTATCCGCAGCTTTGAGCGAGTATCTCAAAGGCATCAGGCGTTAAGCCGCGAGATGCTCTCCGAATGGATGAGGGAGCGTAAGGTAAACTTTTGGCCGAAGTCGTCCCAGGTACAGGAAATACATATCGTCGACGACTTCATCGATTATCTGCTTAAACGTGGCCTGATTGACAAAAATCCCATTGCTGACCTTCGGTTAAAACATGGTGCAAGGGGCAATAGACCAGTGTGGCGGGCTATTGCGTCTCCAAATCCGGATGATGCCCTCGTGGCGCTTCGTCGGCCGGCTCCCTTCGGGAGCTTCTTGGGCGATTTTATGCAGAACCATGTGACGCTGATGCGCAATCGTGGTTACAAATACACGACAGAGGCGGACCTTCTGCTCAGATTTGATCGCTTTCTTCAGGCTAGTCCGCATTTGGCGGGAGAGAGTATTGAGAAGATGGTAGCCGCATGGGCGGCCGCCAAGCGCACACCGCATCACGCTGCACAATGCCAAAAAGCGGAGCGGATGCTCACCAAGGCCCGATATCGCATCGATGCAAAGATGCTCCCAAGACCGTGCGATCCGCGAGTTGGGCAACAGGTCGCGCGGATTTATCGGAAACCTCATATTCTCAGCCCTGGTGACGTACGGTTGATGCTCGACGTGTCACGCTCCTACTCGACGCGGACGTTTTCCTACCGTCCGCTATGTGCGCGGCACATGATAATTCTGGCCTATTGTGCTGGATTGCGCCGCGGGGAGATTGCCAGGCTGAATCTCGGCGACGTGGACTTCAATTCCGGGACGATCACGATCCGGGACACGAAGTTCTACAAGACCAGAATTCTACCTTTGTCCGACAGCGCCTTGAGCGAGCTGGGCGCTTTTGTCGACGCGAGACGAGGCGCCGGCGCCTCGCAAGATCCGCAGTCTGCGCTGTTCTGGCATGATCATCCGAGTGGCCGCCACAGCTCGTATATGGTCTCCAAAATGATCACCGAAGTCATGCGCCAAGCCGGGCTTAAACCTCTTTCTGGGAGGGCGGGGCCACGCGTTCATGATCTTCGGCACTCAATGGTCGTGAACCGGATTCTCGAATGGTACAGAACCGGCGTAAATCCTCAGGAAAGGCTGCGCTTCCTTTCCACCTATATGGGCCACCGCGACATCAATTCCACGCTGGTCTACATAACCGTCACGCGCGATCTCCTGCACGAAGCGAACGAGCGCTTCCGCGCCATTGGCATCCGATGCCTTAACCTGGAGGTGGCGTCATGAAAAAGGGCGATCCCTTTCCGACGTTGTTGCGAGCGTTCTTCCAGGAGTGGCTGGCTGAGCAACGCAACGCATCGATCCACACGATCCGGTCTTATCGGGATACCTGGAGGCTGTTGCTCCGATTCGTTGCAGAACGAAAGAAGAGCGTGGTCGCGCGGCTGACCTTGGCTGATATTTCAGCCAGCGAGGTGCGGGCGTTTCTCAATCATGCCGAGAATGAACGCAAAGGCACGATCGGCACACGCAATTGCCGGCTCTCCGCAATCCGTAGCTTTTTCAGCTTCGTATCGGGCAAGGACCCCGAGTTGATTGTTCATTGTGCGGAAGTTCTTGCGGTGCCGGTGAAACGGGAACCCACCTCTGCCCCGTTCTACCTCGAACCTAACGAGGTCGAGGCCATTCTTGCACAGCCTGACCGGTCAACTCTCGCGGGGCTTCGCGACCATGTGCTGCTTTCGTTTCTTTATAACACGGGAGCGCGTATCCAGGAGGCGCTGGACCTATGCCCAGACGCAATCCGGTTGGACGCCCCTAATTTCGTGCGGCTCTATGGGAAGGGCCAGAAGGAACGCATCTGCCCGCTTTGGCCGGAAACGGTCATGCTGCTCGAAACGCTGCTGGCAAGGCAGCCTCGAGCGCCCCATGAACGTATCTTCGTCAACCGCTATGGCGAGCCCTTGGGCGCCTCAGGGGTGCGGTTCAAGCTCGCCGCCTATGTGAAGGAAGCAGCGAAAACCGTACCGACCCTGCGATCGAAGCATATAACCCCGCACAGTTTTCGGCACGCGACGGCAGTTCATCTTGTTGCTGCCGGGGTCGATATCACTGTCATCCGCAGTTGGCTTGGCCACGTCAGCCTCGACACGACTAACCACTACGCCCAGGCCGATTTGGAAACGAAGCGCAAGGCGCTGGAGCGGGTTGGCGTTCCAGTAACAGGCACCGCTACTCCTTCGTGGAAACGAGAGGCCAGTTTGATGGAGTGGCTGGACACCCTGTAAATTAATGCGAAGGAGCGTGGCAAAATATGGCGGTTTTGCACTTATGTCCCGCGCTCCTTCGCATTATTACAACCTCGCGATAATATGCATTATGCCCAGCTGCGCATAAGGCGTACCAGCCATCGGCATAGCGGATCGCGAGATTCCAGTCATAACCATAACGATCGCGTCCACGCAGGATCGCCGCATCGCGCTCATCACCGCGTCCTGAGACGGCGCGCTCCTCGGTGAAGCTGAAATTGCGCGCCTGGCGCTCGGCCTCGCTATGCGCGGCAATCGCGTCGTTGACGGGCTTCATCGCCTGGACGCGCGCGCGGGTGCGCGCCATGCGATCTTCAGGTGAAGCCGTCGGCGCCAGGTCCGGAAAGTCGCGCCAGGCTTTCGCGATCGCTTCGGCATGTTCCGGTGCGCGGCCCCGGGCCAGCCAGGTGGCAGTCGAACAGGGGTCGAACTGCGGGATTTTTTCGACATGGATCATGTGGTCGGCCTCGGTCGAGATCAGGCGAAGAGGCGCATCGGCTGTTCGACCGGCGGCGTGAGACGAAGGTCGCGCCGCAGACGGTCGGCGAAACGGTCGGGCGCCATGAGATCATTGACCGATGCCCAGTGATTGCGCGCGCCGCAGTGATCATCGCGGCCACGAACCCGGCGATAGAGGACTTCCCGGCCCGGGCCCGAACAGCCAAGCGAGAGCTGCACCCATGCTTCCTCGCCATGGAGCGTGATTTCGCCGGAAACCGCAGGGCCGCCCTTGCTGGAGCGGATGTCATAGGTTCCGTCGCATAGGCCCAGCGCGTCGGCGAGGCGCCGCATTGCGGTGCGGCCCTCCGAATGGAAGAGCCGCTTGGCGGCCTCGTCATGGCTCACGCCCCGATAGGCGAGGTTGCGCAGGACCGGCGTTCGGCGGATTTCGGCGATCTGGTCCATGCAGGTGCGCCGAAGCTCGAGATTGGACGGACGATCTTCGCACACTGCGCTGAGGTGGCGAACGAGCAGGATCACGGCGGGATCGGTTTCGGCGTCTTTGCCGGCGTTGCGGCAATCCTTGATCGCGGCTCCGATCGCGTGGAGGGTGGTGCCGACGGTGATCAGCGCGCTGGGGTCGAGCGCCTGCTGGTGGCGCATGGCGACGTCGTAAGTCATGGGATGGCCCTCCGGTCTTGAGCGAAAATCCGCTCAAACGGCCCTCTCCCCCTCCCCTTTCTCCCGTGGCCGGCCTCGGGCTCGACCGAAGATTCAAGCAGCGATCGGTAGCGGGATCGGCACGGCCTGCCCGGTGGCGATATTGATGAACGCGCCCGCGTGGCCGATCGATCCGCGGCCAACGAGATCGAAGAGAAGGGCCAGCGCGTGGCTCGCCACCACCCGGTTCACGAAAAGCGACTGGCGCTCGAGGGCTTCGGCCATCGAGCACGACGGCGCGTCGTCGTCAGGCAGGCTCTCGTTCGCGACCTCGGGGAAATATTCGAGGACTGTCGGGAGGATCTGGTGCCCGGCCTCGGGCTCAGCGTTCGGGCAACCGATGATATATTGCCCGTCGCCAGCGCGGTTGCCGAGATCCAGCCAATAGGCCGGCGCATTCCTGGCCGAGGCGATGGCCGCACCGACGCTCCGGCGCGCCGATGCGGTATCGACACAAGTGATGACGATGTCGGTGCCGTCGAGCTTCGCGGCCTCGGGTGCCCGGCCATGCACCGCCGTCCAGGCCAGACCGTGGGCGAGATTGATCCGCTCGGTTAACGTCCGGGCCTTCGAGTTGCCGATGTCGCACCTGAAGAAGGGCTGCCGGCCAAGATTGGCCTCGCTGACGATATCGTCGTCGACGACGGTTACATCGAGCGAACGCGACGAAATCGCCCGCAGCGCCGTATCCAGCGAGGCGAGCCCCATCAGCATCTGCGCGCCGTTGCCGCCGCATCCCACAAGCACGATTTTGATCGCGCGGTTGCCGAGCGCCGCAGGCAGATAGTGGCGAAGGGGCGTCTCAGAGGTCATGATCGTCTCCTGAAAAAAGGGCTTCGCGGCAGCGGGAGGAACATCCCTGCGGCGCACAGTCGCGAGGCAAATGCGGGGCCGTCCGTATGACCCAGACGTCCGACAACCAGGGCGATCTTGGTCGCGTGCGCGTCGTCCGCGTCGTCGGTTGCGCTGAAGAAGGCCGCGCCGTGCCCATGGCTGTGAATGTCGCAGATGAGGTGATGGTGCGGCGGCAGCGCAGGCGGACGATAAGTGAGGTGTGACGGCGTCGCGCGGTCGATCTGGGGGAAGTCGACCCAGAATCGCCGATTAGCCTCATCCCAGAGGATGAAGGCGGCGGCCTCGTTGGGCAGCGCGGCGCGAAAGTGCTCGAGGACTTGCCGCAGCAGCTCCGCCGGTATCAAGCCGCAACGCAGGTCCGCGCGGCGAACTCCAATGCTCCCGTAGGGCAGGTAGGCCGGGATCGGCGGTGTCACGGGCAGATCCAGAGCCAGCCAGGCCCGGCGCAAGATCAGGCAGACACCATCGCGGCCGATTGCGAGGCAGCTGCCTGCTCGGGCTTCGCGAACGGCCTCGATCGCGGGTGATCGCCCATCCGGCGGCACGGGATAGCAAGGCGCCTCCGCCAGTACCGCGGCGGCGGTCGGGTCTTCGGCGAGGGCAGTCATCGGCCGGACCTTCCGTAGATGAGGTCGCCGAGCGTCACTGGGTCGGCCTTGGCGGCGCCTCGCGGGGCGGTCTGGCGACGATCTCCGAGGAACGGCCTCAAGCGTTTGACCGGGAAGCGGGTCGCGCGGGTCGCTGCGAGGGTGTCCCAGAGACGCACGAGACCGCCCTTCCCCGTGATCGTCAGCTCCTGACCCGGATTCGGATGGGTCGACCAGGAGTCGAAAAGCGCGCGCTCGAACTCGGGAATGGCGGACACATCCAGCGATGTCGGCTTCGGAATGTTACCCCAGCAGAGGGAACCGTTGAGGAAGACGTTGAGGATCGGCGAATGAAGCAAGGCGGTTTCGGCCGCGGGCCGCTCGTTCCGCTCAAGCGCAAAGACTCCAAGCCGGCGCCGTGTGGCGACAAGGACGTGTGCCGGATAGGCAACCGGGACGATCGCGCGGCCGCCAAGCGCACGCAGTCCAGCCAGTTTCGCCGAGAGGTCGAAATAGGCCGTCCTCACCTGTGCGGGCACCCACCAGACCAGCAGGTCGGGATGGGCGACAAGCACCGTTTCGGGGAGAATTTGCGGCGGGGCGACGCGGCCGAGCGCCTGCGACCAATGCCGCAGATGCGCCCGGGTCAAAGGCGTTCCAGCGGCGATGGTCGGCGCGCCGATAGCGTCGTGCTCGATCTGATGGATGCTGGCGAATGCCTCGGCATCTTCGCCAGGGGTAAGATGCGAGCCGAGGCCGCGAGCCCCGTCGCTTCTGTAGAGCAGGATGGCGTTGGTCAGCATCATGCCGCCTGCGGTTCGCTCGAACTGCACGCAATGGTCAGTCATGTCGGCCTCGTTATTCGGGAGGATAGAGTTCGATGAGATGTTTGGCGGCCCGCAGCAGCCGCGCGCCGGCGGCGAGTGACGCATGCCAGACATCGATCGCGGTGGAGTGCGTCATTGGGCAAAGGCCCGTCACGTCCATGAAACCATATTCCATGCCGTGACGCCCGACGTCGTCGACCTCGACCGCGAACTGTTCGACGGGAACGAGTGTCAGCGGCGGAAGCGGCGAACATTCCTCGATACCGGGGACATATTCGTAGAGAACATCCATCTCGAGGCGCCAGGCGTGATGTTCGTCAGGCAAATTGGTGAGCGCCGCGTGGGCATCCCGCAATTCGCGCAGAGCCCGACGAAGGGCAGTCGGTAACTTCGACGTGGGCGCTGCCCTCGCGGCGAGCATCCATTCTGGCCGCCTGGCGTTCATTTCGGACGGCATGGTCTGGGCCGCGATCTCGCTGTCGTCAGCCCCATGGAGCGCAACGAGGGCCTCGCGCGCAGCGGCGTCCTCGGTCTCGCCGTCCCAATAGTACATCGAGATGTTGTCGAAGAGGTCATCGTAGCAGAAGATCGGGAGAGCACTTCCGAGCGTGCGCTCGAGCACCCGATACGCAGCCGCGCGCCACGGGATCGGCCGCTTGCTGTCCTCGATCCATCCGAGATCGAGCTGCCCGACACTGTCGCAGACGATCGCGACCGCCGGCGCCCCGCAGGATTCGCCGTTGAGCACGACGACGCGCAGGTCCGCGATCGTGCAGCTCCGCAAGCTTTCGAGGACCTCGGTCTGGAAGACCCGTTCGATATGTCGGCGCGCCTCAGGGCGCGTGCGGTGCACTGTCTCCTGCTCTTTCGAGGCGACCCAACTGCCGACGAGCTTATGGTGGGCCGCCAAAGGTCGATCGAACATCACCGGAATATCAGGGGAGATATGGACGGTCCGTCCTGCCAGATCAGCCGAGCGGAGGAAGGGAGAGTCCTGTGGGTGGCGGGATAGGATCGGCAGGACCATCCTCGCGCGTGCCCGCGTCGAGGATGATCTTCGCATGGAGGGCCTGGGCTTGTTTGCTGCAGGCAGGCCGGGAGAGTTCGGAAGTGTTGCCATGGTCGTTCTCGATCCAATGGAGCAGCGTGCAGCGCGGTGCGGCGGGGATGGCCGCCATTTGAACGCGCGCCATGTCAGCCCTTGGTGCCGACAGCTCGGCGATATTCGGTGACGTGGACACCGCCAGTAACCCCGGCATCGACCAGGTCGGCATTGAGGATCGCCGGGTAGAGGGTGGCGTGGTAGGCGCGCAGCCCCTGCGGGTCATTGGCAAGGTGCGGCGGCTGCGGGAGGTCGATACCGTCATAGCGGTAGACGCGGGCAAGATGGTCGATCTGCATCGGAATGTCCTTGTTGGAATTGCAAAGGGTGTCGGTTGCTTCCGATCACCAGAGGCTGGCGGGCTCCTCCGATTTTGCATCGGCCGGCAGGGCGCCCGCCGCTGGCGCGGCCGGCGTGCTCGCTGCGACTACCGGCTTGGCGGGTGCCGATGCCGCCTTTGCCTTCGCCGCCTCCGCAGACGCCGCGCGCGCGGCCTCGGCCGCGTCCCGCTGGGTCGCGATCTGATCGGCAAGCGCCATGCGTGTGGCAATCAGCCCACCGAGCGCCCCCTCGGCGCCCTTCGCAAGCTCTGCATCGATCTCGGCGGCCGTCGCTGTGATCGAGATCGGACGCAGCTCGCCGGCCTCGGCCTTGTGCGTTTTGCCTTCGGCGACGCGGGGAATGATGATGAGGGTAACGACACCGTCATCGCCGGCGACAAGATCGAAGGCGAGCGAATAGTTGCCCAGCATGGGCAGAAGATTGGTGATCAGCATTGTGGGATTCCTTGATTGGAAAGTTGGGCGAGGTCAGGCGGCCAGTTCGGTGACAACCTCGTCGGCCTTGGCGGGCGGAAGCGAATTGGGCGGCGCATAGCGGCCATCGAGGGCCATCGCGCTTGGCACCCGGCCAGCCCAATCGAACCCGACAGCATTCAACATGCCGGAGATCAGGTCGCCCTTCTTGGCGCCGAGCAACTTTGCGAATGCCTTCTCGCCCATGTGCGCGACCAGGCCGCTCTCGGCGGCAATGAACTTGAGCTCGTCCTTCGTGTATCGTTCGAGAAAAGCGCGATCGACCTGCCAGACTGTCCGGATGTCGATGCCGAAGGCGCCGGCGAGATCGGCGACGTGCGCGAACGACTGGACGTCCCGGGCATATGCTGCCCCGATCGCAGCCAGCACCGTGGTGGCCTGAACCTCCGATAGCTCGCGGATCTCTGCGATCTTTTCCTTGAAACCGCGATCGGGGAACGCGGCGTCGACCAGCAGTGCAGCGCGCGAGGTCAAAGTGCCTGACTTGATGTGCGAAAGCGTGCCGGTCAGCGCTGCCACGAGGATCGCCGCCTGGGCGTTCAAAGGATCGTCGGCCAGCCCGCGGGCGAGCGCCGTGCGCCATGTCGCCTCCCGCAGGTCGGTCGTGCGGCCTGCGATGGACTTTGCGGTAACACTGGGCCCGGTGCTGGTGGAAACCTTGCGCACGACGGTTCCGCGACCGACCAGAGGTGCTGAAGGCGCTGCGTCATCGGTCAGACCGCCGATCTCACCGCCGTCCTCGTTTTCGTCGCCATCGTCGGCGAGAGCGTCATCGTGTTCGATCGCTGCGGCGGCGTCCTCGGCCTCGGCGGCCGCCTCCGCATCACGGCGTGCAGCTTCGACCGCCTCGGTCTTTAGCTGGAAGCAGGTAGCGTTGGTGCAGTGGCCATCGTCGACATGGGTGTCGAACAGGGCGCGCTGCGTCCCTGAATTGAACGGACAGGTGGTGCATTCCGTTTTGTCGAACAGGGCATCGGCGAGGCGCTGCGTGACCTTCATGAGAAGATCGCGGGTCTTTGCGATGTCAAGGCCGGCCGCGATGATCGTCTCGAGCGCCTTGTCCTGCTTGTCGGCGGGAACGGCGGCGAGCAATTCGGCGTGTCCGACCTTGATCCGGCGCTCGTCGAGCGCGGTTTTGACGGTCTCGGAAAGGTCGGCGAGCGCGAGCCGGCGGTCCAGCTTTGCGCGGGACCAGCCAAGCCGCCGTGCAGCTTCAGCCCGGTCGCCTTGGCACGCCGCGAGATAGCGAACGGCCGCGTCCGCCTGCTCGGTCTCGGAAGGATCATCGCGATCGTCGTTTTCGGCAATCGCCGCGTCGAGCGCCTCCTGGTCGGTCATCTCCCGGATCAGGACCGGCACCTCGGCGTTTTCGCCGAAGGCTTCCATTGCGGCCCGGTAGCGGCGACCGCCCGCGACGATCGTGAAATGCTCCGGCAGGTCGGCAGCGGGCCGAACCAGCATCGGCTGCAGCATGCCTCGCAAACGCAGGGAGGCGACGAGTTCGTCATGCTTCTTCCGGTCGAAATAGCGGCGCGGATTATAGCCCACGGCAATCCGGGCGAGCGGGACCATGGCGGTCCCGACAGGGTGCGATGCGGTCAAGGCGGTTCTCCTAGTGAGAATGGCGGTGCACGCGCTTGCTCGCGACGCGCACCCTTTCGGTGAGCCTGATGCTCACCCTTCCACTCCCCCTCCCCTTTCACCGCTCCGCCGTCTGGTCATGGAAGATGTCGGCCGCCCATTGCTCTAGCCACGGCTCGAACATCTCATCATGATCAAGATCGCCGGACTCGATGAGATCGCGGATTTCGGTACGGGCCTGCGCGATTGCGGCCTCCCAGGGATCGATCGGCGGAGGATCTGCGTCAGCAGGCCGTTGCTGCGGAAGGCGGCGCGGCCGCTCGGTTAGTCGGTGGTACTGACCGGCGAGCCATTGCTCCATGTAATCGGCCACGACGCGATCGGTCTTGGAGATCCCCGCCTTCAGGGCTGCCCGACGCGCACCGACGCCATAGGCCTGGCTGTCGATCGACGCGACCCGGTGTGCGAAAGGCAGAAGGAAGGGCAGTGCCGTGCCCTTGACGCCGAATGCGTGGAGCAGAACACCGGCCGGAAGAATCTGATCGAGATGGTCGATGACCGCGATCAGGCCTTCCGGTCCGTGAATATCGCGCCGGCACATGCTTCCGACACCGATCAATGCGCCGGGGCGGAGCGAACCCCAGAGCGCATCGACACAGCGCTCATAGTCGGATGGTCGCCGGCCCTGGATCACAGGCATCAGTCTGTCGGCTATTCCGGCATCCTCGCCCAGGATGCGGCAGTCGCGATTGGCGCGGATGGTGCGCGACAGGCGGTCGAAGACTTCGTCGCGATCTCGCGCGATCTCAGCCTCGACGCAGTAATCGGCACTTGCCCACCATTGGAATGGATAGGCCGCCGCGAGCGATACATAGTCCGACAGGGACCACGGGAAGCCACCATAGCGCGCAGTCGCGACGAAGCCTGCGGAGTCCAGGCAGAGGCCGGACAAACCCCGTGCATTCTGGAGTTGCCCCAGGCGCCATCCGGTCCATTCCCGCCAGCCGCGCTTTTCGGACCAACGTGAAAGCGCGTTCGCCGAGATGAGCGCGGTCCGGCCAAGCGCGCGTGCCCGCTGAAGGATCGGCCCATCGTTCAGGTGCGGAAGGCCGACGATGACGTTGATGGGCATGATGCGCGCTCCGCTCGCAACGGAAGCACGCGGACAATTGACGGTCGCGCATGTTCACGTTACGTTCTAATGAGTAGGAGATTTGCCATGACGACGCCCAGCATCCGACACCTGTTCGATCTCGACATAACGCTGCGGGATGCGGCGCTGGATATGGAGAACCGGCCGACCCGTCGGATGATCGCCAATGCGGCGATCGGCATTCATGTCGAGGACGCCTACTATTCGGTGCGGGAGCTGCGCGAGGCGGTAAGCTGGGTGCATGAAGGGGTTTCGGCGGGCAAGCTGAAGCTGGCGGAGATCCTGGGCAATGATGGTGCCGACGATTTTCAGCGCTGCATCTATTTCTGCCTCGCCGGCCGCGGCGTGGTGTCGATGCTCGACGATCTTGAATGGCTGGAGGATCTGCTGGAGCGGCGCGGGCGCATCGCAGGCGAACAGAAGCGCCTGAAGGAGACGGTGATGCCGCTCGTGAACCCCTATGTGGCCGACGCGCCCGATGGGCCGTTGGTCAGGATGGACGGAAATTTCGAGCAGGGACCATCTTGGTGGGCCGACCCGACTTTGTCGGCCTGACCATCAGCGCTCGCAGCTCAGGCGGTTCCCGTGCCGCCAGCGCGACGGTTCGATCCAGTCTCCGGCAAAGGCCCCTGCCCTTTGCCTCCTGGCCGAAGCGAAGGCCGCATTATATGCGCGCAGGCGAGCGGGATCGTCTCTGAGATAACTCGCCTGCGGGGTCGCGAGACCCGCGCGGATAAGACGCTCTCCCAAATCCGCGCCGTCGACTGTAACGACCGCAACGGGGCGGCCATAAGAAGACGAAGACACGAGCCGGATCGTCGCGGCCTTGGAGCGCAGGGCGTTCGCGGCGAAATCCTGTGCGGCCTTCCCACACTGCCAACATCCCGAGGCGCGCCGACAGAGCTGCCCGCGCTCGAATGCGTCGACCCCAAGCAACCGGAAATCGACGGCCACGGTATCGCCATCGAGCGCCCGCGCCTTCGCGTCGAAACTCTGAGACCATGAGGGCGATGTGAGAGCGGCTCCGCCCGCGAGGATGATGGCCGCCGCGATCCGGATCAAAATGTCATCTCCACCTCGACATGATCATCGGCCGCCGGCGTCGTGCAGACCCGGAATGGTTGCAGCGGATCGCCAGTGCGGACGATCGACAGCCTACCCGGCCGCTCGTCGAATAGGCGACCTGCGACGCGATTGGCGTTCTCGCGGCTGCAAAGCTGCAGACGCTTGGGCGACAATTCAAGACACGCGGCAAACATGATGGCTTCTCCCTGCTGCGGGAATGATACTGGCTGACGCACTCATGCAAAGATCGTCTTGTGAACCTTAGTGACCGGCAGGATCGTCCAGTCGCGCTCCATGAACCGGCTGATCGCATAGCCGCAGCGAGTCGCGGGATCGCGGAAACTCAGGCGGCGGCCGCGCTTCACGACGATAAATTCGTCACCCACATGACCATCGGAGAAGGTCAGCGCCTGGGCCAGTTTGATCCGGTCGCCGTCCTCGATCTTGCGCGATCGGCGGGCCAGGTTGGCACGGCACCGCGCGCGCCAGTCGAGGGCGTGCTCCCGGTCGGTCGGGGTCAGAAGGTCGAGAATGTGGCGGGGACAGCTATCCTCATAGGGGCCGACAGATTCGTCCAGTCGGGTAGGATTGGTGCTGCTCATGGAGTCAGCCCTGATCCCCCCGCCGAACCGCACGTGCAGCTTTCACCGCATGCGGCTCTCCACTGTGACGAACCATCACTTTGCCGTAGATCGGGCAGGCGGCCTCTGTGAGTATCCCAGTGGCATTGCTCGCACAGGACCACCGTCCTGCGGGCGCGTGCCACCTTCATTCTCACGACAAAACCGCGGTGCGAAACATCGGCCATCCCCCGGATATGGTGCACGTGACACGGAACATCGGATCGACCGCAAGCCTCGCATTGCTTGGCATTCTGACGATCAACCCAGTCCGTACGTGAGTGGGTGAACACCTGCGTCCAAGGCTGGATATCAATCCTGGACGAGGTGGCCGGATCACGTTTCAGATGAGCCAGTTTCCAGACTTTGACCGATCGGGGCTGGCCATCGACGTCGTAGCCGATGGTGAATTCCTGCCCCGTCCTCATGCGGGCCACGACCGCTCGCACATTGGTTTTGTGCTTGCTGGCCAAGGTCTTGAACAAGCTCCACCGCTGGAGAAACTCAAGCCTGTTCAGCTTGAAGCTCACATCCTTGGCGAGAGCATAGTAGTTCGCAAAACCCCGCAATTCGGCGTTGTAAGCTAGGACGATCTCAACGTCGCTGCAGCTGAGCAGCAGGCTACGATGACGCGGCTTCAACACCGACAGATCACCATAACCTTTTGCAGAAGCGAACGCGTGGACCTTCTCCCAAGGGACATGCAGCTGCATCACTTCCGACGGCGGCCTACGAAGGAAGCTGACGGAACCTTGTCGGCTCCGGACAACCCGTTGGCGTGTCGTATATGTGCGGACCTCATATCCAAGGAAGGCGGCTCCATCGCTCGCCTTGCGGATACCGCTTTTCTCCTCGGACACCGTGAGCGCCAGCGCCTCGGTCAGGAATGCCCTGACTTCGGCGAACACGCTTCGTGCATCCTCCTTGCTACCGATAACCCCAATCATGAAGTCGTCCGCGTAGCGACAGTAACGAAGTCGGCGATAACCGGGGTCCATCGCGTCTCTCGACGGGATGGACCGCTTTTGCGGCAGTAAGGTTTGGATTTTGGCCAAGGAGGCCGCAACCTTCACCTCGTCGACATTGTCTTTGGCCCGCAGCATGGTGACGCGCTTCCGTTGTTTCTGGATGCGCCCAGCCAGTCGCCCATATTCCGGGTTCGTGGCACGGACCTTCCCCCTCTCGAAAGCCGCGATCCGTTCCGCCATGAACATATCGAGTTCATGGAGGTAGATGTTGGCCAAGATTGGAGAGACGATACCGCCCTGCGGAGTGCCGCTGTAGGTCCGGGTGTGAACCCGGTCTTCCATAACACCCGCCTTAAGCATGCTGCCGATCAAGCCGATGAATTTCTCGTCATCGATCCTTTTCCGCAACAGCCGCAGGAGGATGTCGTGGTCGATGTTCTCGAAGAACCCCGCGACATCCACATCTACGAGCCATTTCACCCCCGTCCATACGGCTTTGACGTGTTCAAGCGCCGTATGACACGACCGGCCCGGCCGGAATCCATGGGAGGCGTTCGAGAACACCGGTTCATAGATCCGTTCGAGCAGTTGCCGCGCCACTTCCTGAACGAGGCGGTCGTCGCGCGTGGGAATGCCCAGCGGACGCCGTTTGCCCTTGCCTTTCGGGATAAACACCCGACGCACTGGTTTGGGATCATAGGTCCCTGCCGTCACGCTGGCGATAATCGGGTCGAGGTCTTCCGGTCCGAAGTCCGCGAAGGTCTCGCCGTCAATACCCGGCGTCATCGCACCCTTGTTGGATCCGATCTTCTGGAGCCCCTCCTCCCAAAGGAGGCGAGACCCCATCAGACGATAGAGTCCATTCACCCTTTTGCCCGACGCAACGAGCGCCGGAATGGCCTCCAACCGGCCTTTCACAGTTTCTGGCAGCATCAGCACACCCCATGATCGGTGGTTGAAGAATCACAGCTGCCGCCCTTCCCCCGGTCTTCCCCGCTTTCGGCCCGATCGCTCGAGACCTTATACAGTTGCACCGCCGCCTCCGAAGAGGTCGATGTCCCGGGCATTACCCCGGGCATTTGAGTAATATGGCGGCTCCGTACCCATGCAGGCCGGCAGAAGCCGCCTGTTTAGGGCATCCCGTAGTTACGCTGAATGGAGATGCGGCGCGGTTAGGTGTCCCGTTCGTCCACTAAACCCCTCGACGAGAGGCGCACCGGATGGGCTGAGAAACAGGCGGCCAAGACATGAGACCGCTGTCATCATCCGGACCTGGCGTGACAGTCGCTTTCGCCAGTATCGCTATATAGATTGCTGCAGACTGGGATTTAAGCAGTGTAGCCTTCACCATACGCACCTTGCCCTGACCGTCATCGCCTCCATTTGCGACTAAGACGCATCTGGCCTTTTCCGAACATGCTATTGTTCCCCGTCCCTTTCGGGATTTCAGACCTTGTGAGGCCCGAGGTTAGTCCGGCGAGCAGAGGCATTCTCAACTTACCTCATCATCACTGATACTCCATTTCAGCGCCGCAACGGCGCACTATCCTTGTAGCCGAAATGCTCGCCGGACTTGCTTTTGGGATTCCACATCACCTTGCAGACGATCGCGAAAACCTCCTTGCCGACGCCGTCGATCATCACCTGAGCCGCAGCATAATAGGTGCGATTCTGGGGGCAGGATGAGGCGAGCACCTTCAGTCCCTTGATCGTCCCGTCCGCCTCGCGGCTATAGGTGAATTGCGCGTCCAGATAATCCTTGGCGGTCTTGTGTCCGCCCATGTGGAAACGGGACATGGTGAGCCAGCCCATCGGTATCTCCTGTGATGTCGGGGAAAATTCGGATTAGCGGCGGTCAGGCCGCCTCGAGGATCTGCCTGACCCCCTCGGCCGATGACGCCGTGTCGTCGCTGTCGCCAAACGCCAGAAGGTAGTTGAAGGCCTGCTCAGCTTTCGAGGCGGCGTGAATGATTGCGGTCTTGTCCGCGCGCAAAATGCCGAGCCAGTGGGCGACGTAGCTCGCATGATTGTCGTGCAGTTCGTTCGGCAGATCCAAATGCGCGCAAATCAGGCCGCTTCCGATCTCAGCCACAAGCTCCTCGAAACTATAAGCTTTGTCGCCGAACCGCTTGCCGAAGGTCCGGGCAAGGCGCGAGCTGCCGCCTGACCAATGAACGGTCTCGTGTGCCCTCACCGAGGCGTAATGATCCATCGTTGTGAATGACCGCCGGTGCGGCATCTGGATGAAATCAAATGTCGGGTGGAAGAAGGCGCGATCGCCGCCATGTCGAACATCTGCCGGCACATGATCGAAGAACTCGTCGATGGCAGCTTGCCGCGCAGATGGATCGATCGGCGCAGGGGTCGCGTCGTCCGGATAGAAATAGGCGGGCAGCCCATCGATCTGATCGGCGTTGAACACGAGATAATGGCGAAGGAAACGAATGCTGCGTTCGCTCTCGGCACCGGTCACCCGGTCCGACTCGGTCTTTTTGAAGCTCGAATAATAGACCGAGAGCGAGCCGTGCTCCCCCCGGCGAACATGGCCGCCGAGCGCTTCGGCCTGGCGATACGTCATCCAGTAGCGCGAGCGATAGCCGTTCGCGTCTGCGATCGCCCAAAGATAGACCGTGTTGATCCCGGTATAGGGCGTGCCGCAGTGTCGGAGCGGACGGCCACCGGCGCCGGCAACCCGCCAGGGCCGAGTCCAGGGCGGGACGCCTTCTTCCAGCTTTCTGATGATGAGGTTGGTGATTTCGGCCGCGACGTCGCGGCTCGGACGGGCTTTCGCAGGCATGGCTGATGCTCCAGCGGGATGACGATGGGGTTCGGGAGAGGCAAGCGTGCGGGAGGGGACGATCGCGCAAGTGGCGCCGACCGCCCCCCTGTCCTGCTGGGTCAGGCTTCGACCGGCTCGATCACCGTATCGTCCGCGACCGAAGCGCCTTCCGCCATGTGATCATCCGACAACGCAGAGCGATCCGGCTCGCCACCGAGACGATCGGTCGGGCACGGGGCCGCAGCACCAAAGCGCATCGCGTCCGGCACCCATGCGAGCACAGCGTCCTTCGTCTCGGGCTCGACAATGGCCGCCCCGGCGAAGAGTTTTTCACAGCTCTCCGAGATCTCCGCCTTCTTCAGGGTGGCGTGCCGAGCCGTCAGCGCGCCGCCGCCGACGTCATGAAGCAGGCTCAAAATGCTGCCCTTGTTGACCCGATCGAAGAAGTTTTCCGCGGTCGGACGCCACCAGCTCGCAACGTCGATCTCGAGGATCGAGGCCAATCGATTGTGGATCGCGACCTGGCCGCTGGCCCCGCGCGGCTTGGCCTCGATCGACATGGCAACGATATAGGCCAGCCACTGCGCCTTGCTGTCGTCATCGAGCGCGCGAAACCCTTCGAACCGATCGATTTCGTGATCGTGGTCGCACCATCCGGCATCAAGGCCATCATGCGCTTCGGCCAGGTAGGACCGGGCGCGTGAGCCGGGCAAATCCGCCGTGACGGGATCCTGCGGGGCATCAGCGCAGATGGTGGTGCCATATTGAACGATCTCGTCGGCAGAACCGCCGCCGGCGAAAACCCGGGCGTCGATCATGACGAACAGCGCGTAATCGAGCGCGAGCGCCGGCTGAGCGAGCAGACAGGATGCGAGAATATCGCGGCGTTGTATGGCAAGCTCGTCGTAGAGCCGATTGCTGAGCGGCTTGCCGCCAGGTGCCACAGCTTCGGGTCGGCGAGCTGGCTCGGGCGAATCCTTCACGCCGACGCGAAACCTGCCCGCCCCGCCCTCGTCGGGTTCGCCGGGATTTCCGCCGCCCGCATCATCGATCGCGTCGGGTTCTTCGACGATGAGCTCCTGCTCGCTATAAAATTGGGTGTCGAGACGCATCTCGCCCTGCGGCGTCAGAAGCAGAAACGCGCCGACATGCGGCCGCAGCTCATCTGGCAGCACGGGCGCGCGATGCTCGATCGCCTCGGCCTCGGCGATCAGTCGGTCATCCTCCTGGTCCAGGGCCTTGTAGGCATCGGGCGAGATGGATTCGTCCTGCATTTCGGCCTCGAGCTCGGCGCGGCGCGCCTCGATCTCGCCAAGGCGGGCGGATTGCTCCTCGGTGAGCGCGGGCGGCTGCAGGATGGCACGGTAGAGGCCGTGGGCGGCGTTGTGGGCGTAGTTGCTGGCGATCGGCCTGATCCAGGCAAGGCCCGTCTCCTCACCGATGCGTCTCGCTTCGGCCTCCATGATGTCGCCGGCGAGACGGTGCGCGATCTCGGGATTGTTCCAGCGGTCGTTGCCGTCGGTGAAGAGGTCGCCATCGACCTTGCCGCCTGCCGCGCGATACCGCTCCTCGCCGACCAGAATCGCGATCGGATCGCTGGCCTTGAGCGTCTCATTGGCGATGACGCGGCGGATGGTGTCGGCCGTTACGTGGCCATTCTGGTAGCTGTTCCAGACCAGAAGCTGCTTGTCGTGGCTTTCGGTCGACGCATAGGCTTTGGCGATGTCGAGCGTGATCTCGCTTTTGCTCAAGGCGTCGAAGATCGGCGCTGCCAGCGAGGCGAGGCGCAGGCGCCCCTCGACGAAGCGACGTGTCACGCCGAAACGCTTTGCGACAGCATCGAGATCGCCGGTCGAGCCGATGAAGTGCTGAAAGGCGCGGCATTCCTCGGCGGGGGTCATCTTGAGCTGATGGAAGTTGGTCGCCGTGGACGTTTCGGACAATTCGGCATCGTCGCCGGTAAGGATCATGACGGGGACATCGAAATCGGCTTCCGAGATCGTACCGCGCTCGGCGAGCAGGCGAAGCGCGCGCCAACGGCGTCCGCCATCGAAGACCTCGAAGGTGCCGCGCGGCTTTTTGGCGGGCGTGACGAGCAGATTCTGAAGGACGCCCTTGGCCTCGATACTGGCGGCCATGGGTTCAATCTGAAGCTGTTCGTCCGGTGCGGTACGGACGTTGATCGGCGAGAGCCGCAGCTTGGCGAGTTTGATGGTCTGGATCACCGGGGTCACTCCTCTTGGCGTCCGGCAATTCCCGGACACCACCCCGTTCCCCCTTCCCTCTTTCCCAAGAGCGGCCTCGGTCGTTTGACCAAGGGCGACCCGCGCTCACCCAGGATCGGCGAGAATGCGCCCAAGGATGTCGGCGGCGATGCTCACCGGAAGGAACACCCGTGTCCGGTACTGAATGATCTCGGTGAAGCAGCCCAAGGATTTCAGCCAGGCGAGCTGATCCGACGGCGCCCCGACTATCTCGATGCGATGATTTCGGTTCACCATCGCGCGGCGGATCGTCATGGGGAATGGGCGGGCAACATCAACGCTTCGACCGGAATGGGCCGATTTGATGATGTCCGAGGGCGGCAGGTTCTCGGCGCGATCGATGCCGAGCTTGGTGAAAAGCTGGACAACGTGCTCGTCGAAAACGAGGCGGCCGAGCCAGCTATTTCCCGCTTTGTCAGCGATGCGGTTGACCACCAGATGATCGCTGGGCAGCGCCGACCAGATCGGCAGAAGCAAGCCGGTCGCGAGGCGGATCGTCTCGGTGTCGACCTTGTTCGCCGCTTCATCGGCTTCGGCCTGCCATTTCGCGCAGAAGGCGTCCCGATCGACTATTTTCCAGGCGCTCTCGAAGAGCTCATGCTCGCGGATATATTCCCGCCGGGTCGGCCTCGTCAGCTCGAAGCGCGGGATCGGCGTTCCGTCCTTCTCCTCCATGAGCGCTCGGGCGCGGGTCTGCAGCGCGACCATCCCCGACTTGGCGTTGAGCAGAAATACGGCGGTGCTATCGCTGTCGGCGATACGCAGCACGCGCTCCAAGGTGACAGGGGTCCGCCGCCGCGCGATCTCGATGGTCAGCAAGTGCGACGTCGCCCCGCTGACCGGGTCGGTCCGGAGCAGTGTGTCGTCGATCAAGGTGGCGGAATCGACGAGGATCGTCTCGACACCGACATCGAGCCGGCCAGCCTCCCTCGCCGCCGATACCCGTGTCTCGACCAGGGACAGAAACTCATCGAAGATGCTGTTCTGCAGGCCGATGGGAAGCGCGAGGATGCGATTTAGCCATCGCTGGATGGGCGGCAGTTCCTCTTTCAGGACGCCGTCCTTGTCGCAGAGCTCGAGACCGGTCCGATCCTCGAATTCCGAATGCGAGATGCTCTTGAGCTTGCCATCGACCAGCAAGTGGAACCACGTCACCAGCGCAGCGCAAGCATATTCGCTCTCCAGATTATCAGCCGGGTCGAAGAGATTCTGACCGCCGGTCTGGCGCTGACCCCGTGTGAGTGCGCCGAGGCTGTCGAGCCGCCTCGCAATCGTGCTGGTGAAGCGGAGTTCGCCTTTGCAGTCGGTCGTGACGGGCCGGAACAGTGGCGTGCTCGCCTGATGGGTCCGATGGGTTCGGCCAAGGCCCTGAATGGCGCGGTCCGCGCGCCAGCCCGGCTCGAGCAACAGATGGACGCGTTGCTCCTGGTTCGGCACGTCCATTGATGCGTGATAGGATCGCCCCGTCCCGCCGGCGTCCGAGAAAATGAGGACGCGCTTCAGCCCCTGCATGAAGGCCGCGGCCTCGGCCTGACTGGTACGGGTCGAACGGGTTTCCAGCTTCTGCCGGCCGTCGCCCGTCGAGATTAGGCGTTTTGTCCGCCCAGTGACTTCCGCGACACGATCATGCCCGAAATGCTCCAGGATGCCGTCGAGCGCCGACATGATCGGCGGCAATGCGCAAAGATGCTCGATCATCAGCGCGCGGGCAGCTTCGGCTTCGGGATTGTAGACGGGATTACCCGTCTCGTCCGTCATCGGCTCGGAGCGCTGCGTGCCTGTGTCGTCGGTGAAGACGCGCATTTGGCGAGTAGGGAAAGCGCGCTCGAGATAATCGATGACATATTCACGAGGGCTGAGGTCGATTTCGAGGTCGACGCGCTCATCCGGGCTGAGCATGCCCAATCGCCGGTCGAGGATGGACTCGGCCGTCGTCACCAGTTGAAGCACCACCGACTGGCCCGCCATAAGATGCTCGCCGACCGCGGCGATGACCGTTGGCAGCTTCATCGAAAGCAGCACCTGGCCGAAGAAACGCTGCTTGGTGGACTCGAAGCGCGAGCGGGCCGATGCCTTCGCCCCGCTATTCAAAGTGGTGTTCTCGAGACCATCGACGACGCCGGTGAGTTCCAGGGCTTTTTCCATGTTCCGGTGGATGATGGACCAGGCATTGGCGTAAGTGTCGTAGATCTCGATCTGCGCGGGCGTCAGTTCGTGCCGCAGGATCTCATATTCGACACCGGCGAAGCTCAGCGCTCGCGCCATGTAGAGCCCAGTCGCCTTGAGATCGCGTGCGACCAATTCCATGGCGGCGATCCCGCCCTGGCGAATGCTGGAGATGAATTGCTCGCGATTGGCGAACGCCGTCTCCGGTCCCCAGAGCCCGAGCCGCACGGCATAGGCAAGGTTGTTGACCTCGGACGCCCCCGTCGCAGAGGCGTAGAGGATCCGCGCGGCGGGCAGATGGTTCTGGAGCCGAACGCCGCTGATGCCCTGTTGCGATCCCTCCTTGGCTCCGAGTGCGCCCTCGCCTCCTGCGACACCGCCCATCTCGTGCGCTTCGTCGAAGGCGATGACGCCGTCGAAATCGGCGCCGGCCCAGTCGATGATCTGCTTCAGCCGGCTATGTTCCCCGCGCATCGATCGAAGGGTCGGATAGGTGACCAGAAGGACGCCCTGGTCAAGCCTGATGGGTTCGTCGATCTTCCAGTTCGATATGGGCTGAATGTCACCGGCGAGCCCGCCGAGGGCCGTCCAATCACGGCGAGCATCTTCGAGGAGGGGCGCGTTCTTGGTGACCCAGATATTGCGACGCCGCCCCTGAAGCCAGTTGTCAAGAATGGCGGCCGCGATTTGGCGACCCTTGCCTGCCCCGGTTCCGTCCCCGAGGAAGAAACCCTTTCGGTAGCCGCGGCCCTCCTCCGAGATAACGAGGCCGACACCATCCTTGTCCGGTGCGAAGCGCCCAGGGATCGTCTGAGCCCAGGCATGGCCGGCGTAAACGACGGTTTCGAGCTGGGAGGCCGAGAGCAAACGCTCTGTGACAGTCCGCTCCGGCAGCGAAGGGACGTAATCGGGGATCGGCGCTGGGATTGATCCCATGGCAACGGATTCGACGAGCGCAGTCGGGTGTTCGCCGGCTTTGTCGAAAACCAGGCGGCTTGGCCGATAGGGCAGATAGACGCCGGTCTGTTCGAGCAGCGGCGCCGGGGTTTCGAGCCTGGTGTAAGCAACCGGCAAGACATGGTTGCGCACGGCAGCGTGAAAGGCCCGGGGCATGGGCTTGGCGCTTTTGACCGCTCTGAAGAGCGAGATGCCTCCGCCCCGCTTCGGCGCGGGTGCCGGCTGATCTGCGACAAGGGACAGGCGAGGTGTCACGGTGAGAACGTCGAGCAGTTCCGCGATTGATCCACCCTGGATGACTTCTGGTGCGAGCCTGCCGGCGACCTTGTCGATGACGAAGATTCGCACGTCGATAGACGTGCCGTGTTTGAGATAGCAGCCTTCAAGTCGAACAGAGGCTTGCACTGTCGATCCGCGAAGGACGGTCTCGTAGTGGTCGCGCATTCGGGTGGTCGGTCCGAACCAGTCGGGCATGATGGCAACGAGGCGGCCCCCAGTCTGCAATCGGCGAAGTGCAGCCTGAAGATGCCGAACGGCCGCAAGATCATCGACGCCGCGGCCGAGCGACCGCGAAAACGGCGGATTCATGAGGATCAGGGAAGGACGCGGTGCGTCGCCAAGAGCAGCATCAAGAATCGCCCCATCATGGCCGGTGATCGTTGCGCCGGGGAAAACGCCGTGCAGGCGATCGCGGCGGATCGGATCGAGCTCGTTGAGATGCAGCGATCGATGAGCCCCAAGCTGTGCAACGAGCAAACCGTTGCCGGCGCTGGGCTCGAGAATGACGTCATCCTGCCGGACATCTGCGAGCAGAATCGCGACGGCCGCAATGTCGACAGGAGTCGAGAATTGCTGCCATTCGATCTGGTCTTCGCTCCGCACGGTCTGAGTGGGGAGGCGCTGCGCGAGGTCAATCCGCGCGGCGACATCGGCGAGGCTGGCCAGAGGCGCCAATGATCCACGGAGATGAAGGGCGAGTGCGTGCTCTAGCACCTCGAAGCTTGAGCGCTGCGTCCAGCGTCCTTCGGCATCGGTTCCGCCGAACGCCTGCACCATCGCCCGATTGAGATGTTGACGGGTGACCGGCTCGCCTGACGCCAGTTGGGATAGAAGGATGTGCGCAGCGGCACGGTCGCCGCGCTCGGCGGTCTGAAAAAGGTCGGTCATTTGGGAATCTCCTGCGCGGCTGCATCTGTCGCAGCGACACACCCTCGATCCCCCTCCCCTCTCTCCGCCCCGGGATCAGGTCCGGCAGTGCGCGTCGAGGAACTTTGCCCAATCCTTGAAAGCCGGCGGCGGCGGGTCGCGGCGGATGATGAGCCCGGGACGGGCATATTTCGCTTCGGCGGACGCCGCGCCGCGACGCCCTTCTGGATCATTGTCCTCTGCGATCAGCAGGGTCGTAATGCCGGGTGGAATGACCAGTTGATCGAGCCGCCTGGCGCCAAGTGAGGCCCAGCAGGGGATGTCCTTGATGCGGGTGTAGGCGCCGGCAGTCTCGAAACCTTCGGCGATCGCCAGCGTCTCGCCCCCTGCCCGGCCCCGCCATGCGCCTGTCCCAGGCACGCCGAGCATGACTTTTCGGAGGCACTTCGCTGTCGCAGGGTCGAGAAAGTTGCGCTGGATCGCGACGAGCTGCCGGATCTCGCGAACAGCAATCAGCAAAGCCGGTCGATAAACGGTTTTCGGCTTCGGGAGGTATGGGCAGCGCGAATGGAAGCGCACGTCGGCAGGCGCTGGCAACAAGTTGCGTCGCTCAAGATAGCGCTCGGCCAGCGTCCCTTTGACGCCAACGGCCTGCTCCCAGATGCGCGAGACATTGGCGCTGCCTTGCGGTCGATCCTGTTCCGGTATTGCATAATGTTGGCCGGTTCGAACCCGACGCAATTCCCGCAGAACATCATCGCGTGCGCAACCCGCGAAGCACGTCACCAGAATGCCGCGGTCACCTTGGCGGATCGAAAGACTTGGATCGTTGTCGCCATGTGCCGGGCAACGGGCCATAGCCCTGTAGCCGGTCCAGGTGCCGCCAAGAGCGCCTACGAGGTCAACAAGTTCCTGGGTCGGTCGTTTGGCCGTGAGTGGCATAGGACTACCTCCTGCTCGGTAGCCACATCCCCCCTTCCCTCTTTCAGCGCATGGCGCTGTGACCCGGACCTATGAACGATGAGGGTCGGCGCGCTCACGTTGATCGCTTCATCGGGCACGACTCGGGCTCGTTCGCAGGCGACGAACGGCTCGGACATCATCGGTCAATCGTCAGGCCGGTTCTTCCGCCGATCCGCATATTTGATCACGAAGGCCTCCCAGAGCCGCATCCATTCGGTGTCGGTCCGGGGCCTCTTGATATCGGCGAATCCCTTGCGGAATGCGTTGGCCATATCGTCGACTGACCAAGGATGGCCCTTAGTGAGACCGACACTCCGAAACGCCTGTTCGCGGTCGCCATAGGAAAGCGTTCCCGGCGGGAATGCGTGAAGCGGTTCGTCTGATTTCGCTGCGGGTTTCGTTGCCTGCGGAACGGTGCGAACCGATGATCTCGGTGCCGTTTCGACGCCTGGCGCCCCAACAAGTCGCAAATGGGGTCCGACCAATTTACGCTCCATCGGCGCTGGAGACGGATGAAGGACCACCTTCCTGCCGGAGAGATCGACGTTCGCGTTGGGATAAACCGCCGAGACGAGCTGCATCGTCTCCCGCACCGTTTGACGAAAGCGCTTGCTGTCAGCCTCGTTGCCGAGGTGCTTTGCCAGTTGATCCCAAGAAATGATCTGCCCCTTGTCGGAGCCGATCCGTGGGAGGCGATAGGCAAGATAGGTATAGAGATCGAGCGCCGTTGGCGTCCCTTTAAGCTCCCGGATCGCTACTTCGTTTAATGGGACAGCGTGCTCGATAAGGTGACTGTAGAAGACCTCCGACATACGGATTTCCCGCGCGAAGGTGCCGTTCTTGTCGAGTGAACCAGCATATTCATTTGAGATCTTCACATCGCGGACCGCAAAGGCGTTGTCGTCCGTTTCGGTGCCATCCCAGCGAATCTGCCACTCGCACGCCAGCAAGCGGTCGACCTGTTCGCGCATCAGATTTGCGGTGCCACGGGGGCCATAGGACACCGTTTGATAGCCAAGCCGCCGCATCCATTCCGTGAAGTTGCGGCCGAGATAGACGTCGCGCGAACGCTTCATTACCGCCTGTGAAAGCAGATAGATGAGCGCAACCCTGGGATAGGCCCCATATGGAACACCCAGGCTTCTCATGACCGACTTGCCATCGATATTTTGAAGAACCGGCCGAGGGTTGATTGCCAGCGCGTACTTGCCGTCTTCCCGGATAATCGGGAGCGTGTCGTCCTTCGGGCGCTTGGTCGGGAGCGACATGGCGCAAAGCGCGGAATGGAGAAATGCCGGGACAGGCTCTTCGTCGTGGACTCGCAGGAAGGCGTCGAGCGTCAATTGGGTTCCGGCAGTGGAGGCAAGCTTCCGGACATTCTCTGCACCGCCATCGATCATGGCGAGTGCATATTGGTGCCCAATCGGCCTATGCTGATCTCCGTTCATTGTTCCGCCCTTCCCCGAATCTCCGGGGTCTGTGATGGCGCTGTCTCAACAGGTTTGGGTTTCGAAATCAACCCTGTTGGCAGTTTTGGCGGGAAATCAGGGGTGAGAGTTGCAATTCGACCGATGATCTCGGTGCCGCTTTTGCCGAATCGCCCCTTCCCACTTTCAAAAATCGAAATTTTGAAGCCGATTCGCGAATCGGATTGATTCAGGGATTCATGTAATAGGTATGCGCTCCGAGATCATCGGTCTGTTGGCACCGAGATCATTGGTAGGACGCACCGAGATCATCGGAAGGTACTGAGATCATCGGTGCGCCTCTACCAGGGCGCATTGGCATTACCTTGAAATCCGAAACGGCTCGGAGATCATCGGTAAAGTTGTAAGTTCGATGGCCAAATCGTTGCTCGAAACTGCCAACGTCGCTATTGTGGGCCATCAAACCCACAAAAGCGGAATCTCATGGCCACTGATCCCACAAATGTCCCCGCCGATGACCTTCTGGAAGGTGGCCTGGATGTGCTTCACCGTAAAGCGCTCACGATCCTCAAGCGGATCCGCGACAGCGCGGTCGATCCAGAGACAGGGCAGAAGCGAGCCCCCACCTTCCCTATCTCCAAGGCTGCATCACTTGTCGGACGCACCGCGTCGGCGATCCGAGAAGCTGAACGCGACGGGCGTTTGCCGGAGCGTGGGCGGACGGCTTCCGGTCATCGCGTCCAATATACGCTCGAAGAACTCGATCATATGCGTGAGGTGTTCGGAACGCGTCCGTGGCGCAGCCCGGAAGATCCACCCGCCATTCTCTCGGTCTGCAATTTCAAGGGCGGTGTCGGCAAGTCCACGATCGCGCTGCACCTGGCTCAGCACTTCGCGATCAACGGCTATCGTGTGCTGTTTATCGACTGCGACAGCCAAGCTTCATCGACAATGATGTTCGGCTACCGACCAGACGTCGATCTGGAGGAGGACGACACGCTCTATGGGCATTTCCATAACCCGGAATTGCTGGGTGTGCGAAAGATCATTCGGAAGACCCACTTCCATGGGCTCGATCTGATCCCTGCGAATTTGCGGCTCTACAATCTCGAATACGAGATCGCCGGCTACCTCGCGCGCAATCAGAACCTGAACATCATCGACCTGATCGCCGAGGCCATCGACTCGGTGGTAGAAGATTACGATGTGGTGATCATGGATCCGCCTCCAGCACTCGGCATGGTCTCCATGGCGGTCCTTCAAGCAGCCAATGCGATGGTGATCCCCGTGCCGCCAAGCCTGGTCGACTTCGCATCGACGGTGTCGTTTATCGACATGGCGAAGACCACGATGAAGCAGCTCGAGCAGCTCGCGGGGAGGGGGCGCCCGGCTTACAATTTCATCCGTCTCGTCGGCAGCCGGGTCGACGACAGCAAGTCGATGCATCGTGAGATACTTTCGATGATGCGGAGCGTTTTCGGAGGCTCAATGTCTTCTTCGGTGATGGTCACCAGTGCGGAGATCGACAATGCCAGCTCGCGGATGAAGACGGTCTTTGAACTGGAAAAGCCCGTCACTTCGCACGAGGTTTACAACCGGTGCATGAGGCATCTGAATGAGGTTTGCCGAGACATCGAAGAAGACGTTTTGCGGACCTGGCCGAGCCGGGCAGGGGGGCAGCTTTGAGCAGCAGTTGCCACGTGGCAACTGCGGGCAATTGTTCGCCGTCTATGGGGCTGAAATCTGCTAAGAATGATGCGTTGTTGCCACGTGGCAACCGAGCAAGGAAAGCGTTTATAAACAGTATCATGAGCCAAATTCCAGGATCAGTTTTCCCTCAGAAAAGGGGAGCCGAAGGCGAGGCGAATTTCGGTTTGTTGCCACGTGGCAACAGACCAACAAATCGGGTCTCCAAGATGCCGGAAATTCGAGTAGGAGCGAGCCGATGACAAAAGGAAATAAGGGCTTCGGCTCGATGTTCACCGAAGGCCTGGATAATGAGGCCGAGCTTGACAATGCGAGCCCCTCGGAAGGGATCATGGCGAGCCGAAGCCAGACCCTGGCGCGGATAGCGAGCGGCAAGACGGTTACCGATCGAACGGAGTGGGTGGACCCGGCTCGTTGCCGTCCCTGGCGGATGCACAATCGCGACCTGGACCATTTGTCCGAAGAGAGCTGTCGCGATCTGATCGACTCCTTTCTCGCGGCGAAGCGGCAGCGCATCCCGGCGATCGTGCGTCGTCTGAAGGACGATCCTGACTACGATTATGAGATCATCGCTGGCGTTCGCCGGTGGTGGACCGTCCAGTGGCTCCGCGAACATCATCATCCAGAATTTGATTATCTCGTCACGATCCAGACCGTCACGGATGAAGAGGCATTCCGGGTTTCGGACGTTGAAAATCGGTCGCGAAAGGACATTTCAGACTGGGAGCGTGCAAAGGAATATGCGCGAGCGCTGTCGGAGTTTTACGAGAACTCCCAGTCCCAGATGGCGGAGCATCTCAACCTCTCGCGGTCATGGCTGAGCCGCCTGCTGGATGTTGCGAGGCTTCCTGAGGAGATCGTGGCGGCATTTTCGGACACCCACGACATTACCGTTCGAGTGGCGCGCGATATCAAACCGCTGACCAGCGAACCGAAAACTCTGAAGCGAATGCGAGACGAGGCCGAGCGCATCGAGGCCGAGCGTAGGAATGGTGGTTCCAGTCTGACCGGACCCGAGGTGGCGAAGCGACTTGTTCGTGCGACCGTTGAGGCAAAGAAGAAGGAGACTGGCGAGCGAGAGATCACGGGCAAAGGCGGAAAGACGATTCTGCGCTATGCCAGTGCCAGAGGTGGGGGGATCACGATCAAGATCGTGCCCCGGACCGGCGCCACGAAGGCCGAGCTCATGAAAGCGATCGAAGAACTGTTGCCGGCGAGCTGAGCAAAACAAGCGAGACGGCGTTTCAGTACGGAGGGCGTCCCGGTCGCTATTCGGCCCGCAGCCGGCGCTGCGCGGCAGGCGTGGTGGGCAGCGCCGCGAGGAGCTTTCGGGCACCCTGAGGTGTCACAGACAGCAGCTTCGAAACGGAGGATGCCTGGAGCCCTGGATAGGCGATCAATAGGCGCCCGAGAAGCGGCAGGCGACTTCGCTGAGTTGCACCTAAATTGGTGAGCTTGGCGACGTCATGCTCAATTGCGGAAAGCTCGCGGAGCCCCGCCGCGCTGATCTGCCCGATCTCCTTAGCGAGGAACCCGGTCAGCGCGGCAGGGGAAGGGGGCATGAACTTGGGGAGCGGCACCAGTGAGGGGATGATGCGGCTCGTGAAGCCAGCGCGGTAGAGCATGCGAGGAAGAGCGGTCGCGACGAGCCAGTTGCGATCGCGGCAGCGGGGAGGAAGCTCCAACGAGCGTCCGTCGATCGCAACAACCTCCGAGGCGCCGACCGGAAGACGCTCGGTCATTTCGGCAAGAGCGAACACGCGCTCGGCGATGGACCGGAGATCGGCGACGGGGAAGGGTGCATCCGCCGCAGACTTCACCTGACGCCAGAGCGGGCCGAAGTGTGCGAGATCGTCTCCACCATAGCGCTCAGCCTCTGCACGGTCGTCGAGGATGGTTCGGAGAGCATTGAGGGATGCGCGGCCAACCGGGTCTCTGACATCCTCGTCCCGACTTAGTGCGAGGTGGAAAATGGACGCCACCGATATCGGATCGTTGAGACCTTCGGAGGCGCGGGGAGGGGCGCTTCGCCCCGCGATCCAATCCTGCAGGTCGCCGACAGCGATCGGCACGCCGGCGAGACCTGCTAACGCCGCGGCGCCGTGAAGGCGCGATCGCGCAAGGAAAATGTCGGCGCTTGTACTATGATGAAGCCGGCCGTCGAGCCGGCCGAGCAGCAACATTGGGTCATTTGCGCGGCGGTCGACGATCTCCTGCATCGCTCTTACGCTTAGCGCGTGAGGAAACCAAAGTCAGCAGTTGGTTTCGCCTCATGCTATCGTCGAAAAGTTCATATGCGATAATTGCAGTTATCACATAAGCAGATTTGACCGTTCTTTATAAGGTGGGCTACAAGCGCGGCTGAGGAGCGAGGCGCGTCGTGAGCACCGAAACCGCCCGGGAAGGGCCAGAAATCCCCGTAGCGCCGCCTGAGGCTGTCCTGCCGGCCGTCAGGGCGCCGGCCGACCTTGCGTGGACGATCGTGCAGATGCGCGCCGGCGAGCGCATCACCGTCAACGAGGGCCTGATCGCCGCCTATCAGGCCGCTTCATCGCCCCATAGCATCCGTGCGCTCAAGTCCGACGTCGAGGCGTTCGATGCGTGGTGTAGGCGCAACAACCGGATCGCGCTGCCGGCCACGCCCGAGACCGTGGCCGATTATCTCGACGCGCGGGCCGGGAAGGGGAGCCGGCCGGCCTCGCTATCCCGCTACAAGGCGTCGATCGCCAAGATCCACCAGCTGCTCGAGCTCAAGGATCCGACGCCGGCGCCGCTGGTGAAGCTGCGGCTCCAGACGGTGCGCCGCGAGAAGGGGGCTGCGCAGAAGCAGGCGCGGCCGCTGCGGTTCAAGGGCCCGGTGCGCGACGTCGAGCGCGACAAGGCGCGGGGGCTCAACATCCGCGCGCTGCTCGAGAGTTGTGGCGAGGATCTGCCGGGGCTGCGTGATCGGGCGCTGCTATCGGCCGCTTATGACACCGGGCTGCGCGCCTCCGAACTGGTGGCGGTCGCCATTGAGCATATTGAGGAGGCGATCGATCCCGAAGCGCGGCTGCTGCAGATTCTGCGTCATAAGGGCGATCAAGACGGGGAGGGGGCGACCGCCTACCTCAGCCCGCGCACCGTCGCGGCGATCGCGGCGTGGACCGAAGCGGCGGGGATCACGACAGGGCCGCTGTTCCGGCGGGTGCAGGTGCGGCGCTACAAGGCGCGGGCAGCCGTGCGCGGTCGGCCGATCGACAGCATCTCGGGCCGGGAGACGTGGGATCTGCGCAAGACGCTG
The DNA here is from genome assembly GCF_013375555.1 of Sphingobium sp. EM0848. Classification (NCBI taxonomy): domain Bacteria; kingdom Pseudomonadati; phylum Pseudomonadota; class Alphaproteobacteria; order Sphingomonadales; family Sphingobiaceae; genus Sphingobium; species Sphingobium sp. EM0848. Next base: position 10,470 of record NZ_JABXWB010000004.1, on the reverse strand, counting down.
TCCAAGCCGGCGGTGAAGGCGCGCGTCGAATATGACATCGGCACCGTGGCGCTGCACCCGGGCTCGATCGGACCAATCTTTCGGTCGATCATCGGCCGCGCGTTCGACCGTGGCGCGCTGCCCGATTTGACGGCGGACGATCTGGCGCGGTTGCTGAAGGGGATCAGTGCGCACTCGACGCGGATCGGGCTCAATCAGGACCTGTTCGCCAGCGGGGAGGATTTGGCCGGCATCATGGACGCGCTGCGGTGGAAGTCGCCGCGGATGCCGCTCGCTTATAATCGCAATCTCGCGGCAGAGCAGGGGGCGGCGGGGCGCCTTATGGCGAAGATTGGCTAGTCATGACGGCCTAAATAGGTCTTTGGATGATGCCGTGCGACCACACGACGGCGGCAGGTAGATCGAGGGATTTGCGCAGCGGCAAGAACCGGAGAAGGGAGGCTGAGCCCCCGGGGTCTTGAGCTACAACGTTAAGCCTAAGAAACGGGCAGGGGCCTGGTAGCGCGTAGTGTATGAGCGAAGCCACCATCGCTCAAACTCATCAGCACAGTCCAATTTCGAAGAGGAAACAAGAAAGTGGTTCCGGAAACGGTATGGATCTTATCCTGTGTAAACGCTCGCGCTAAATGGCGGCGTTCTGATCGCGCTATTTGGGGTGACTACACGAAAGTGACGCATCCGCACGCTAAGCGCGAACGTATGGTGAACGTTACGCGGCGAGCAACGAACTGATGGCGCGCAGTGGCCGCAGGACATCCGGATCGGGCCGATCTTCAACATTCCAGCTATAGTCGCCGGTGAGCGAGATATGTTCCCAGCCCAATGGCGCGACGTGACGTGCGATTTCGTCGGGCGTGCCGATATCAGCCAGCGCCACTTCGAGATAGCGGGTGTTCCACAGGATGATGGCGGCGACGAGCAGGTTGAGGCCGGAGGCGCGATAGGTCTGGTTCTCGAACCGCCGATCACGCAATTCGCCGAGCTGGTTGAAGAAGAGCGCGCGTGCGAGCGCGTTGCGGGCCTCGCCCTTGTTGAGGCCCGCCTGGGTACGCCGGCGCAGATCAATGTCGCGCAGCCAGTCGAGCATGAAGATCGAGCGTTCGAGGCGGCCCAGCTCGCGCATCGCGAGGGCCAGTCCGTTCTGTCGCGGATAGGCGGACAGGCGGCGAAGCATCGCCGAAGCGGTGGCGGTGCCGGTGCGTATCGATGTGGCGAACCGCAGCAGTTCATCCCAATGCGCCGCGACATGACCCAATGCGATCGGTTCGGCCGTCATGCCGGCAAGCAAGGGGCCGGCTTCCTGGCCGGGAAGGAGGTGCAAACGACGCTGCTTGATGTCGCGCAGGCGCGGCGCGAAGCGGTAGCCGAAGAAGGGCATAAGGCCGAACACATGGTCCGATGCACCGCCTGTATCGGTGTAGTGCTCCTCGATTGTCAGGCCGGTCTGCTGATACAGCAAGCCATCCAGCACATAGGGAGCTTCGCCGGCGGTCGCCGCGATTACCCGGGTCGCGAAGGGGTCATATCGATCCGAGACATGGGTGTAGAAGGCAACGCCCGGTTCGTTGCCGCTGCGCGCGTTGATGTCGCCGATTGCGGCGCCACGGCCCCCGGCATGGAATTGCTGTCCGTCGCTCGACGAGGTGGTGCCGTCTCCCCACAGCGCGGCGAGCGGCATGGCGCGATGGGCGTCGATCAGCCTTCCCAGCGCTTCACCATAGGCGGCCTCGCTGATGTGCCAGTCGTGGAGATGGGCGAGCTGGCGCAGGCTTGCGCCTCGGCAGGTTTCCGCCATGCGTGTGAGGCCGAGATTGATGCCATCGGCAAGGATGACGGTGAGCAGCGCATTGCGGTCGTCGGCCTCCCGGCCCGAACGCCGATGGATGAAGCATTCGCTGAACCCGGTCCAGGCATCGACCTCAAGCAGGAGATCGGTGATCTTCACGCGCGGCAGTCGGTCATAGGCAGCGCGACGGGCAATCTCGGTGGCGGGTGGCGTTGCCGCTTTCAGCGGCGAGATGATAAGGCCGCTTTCGTCAAGCCTGACCTGGGGCAGCTCGCCCTGTCGGGCGAGGACCGTCACCTGTTCGATCGCCGTGTCGAGCCTGGCGCGCCTTTCCTCGATATGACGATCGAAGTCCGTTTCGATGGCGAGCGGCAACGGCCCCTTCTCGCGAAGCGCGTCGAAGGTGGCCGGCGGGATGAGGTAGCTATCGAAATCGCGGAACTGGCGGCTTCCCGAGACCCATATGTCTCCCGCTCGCAACCGCTCCCGTAGCTGGGACAAGGCGCATAGTTCATAGGCGGCGCGATCGACGATGCCGTCCCGCAGGACGAACGGCCGCCATGCGGAGGGCACAAAGCGCAGCGGCACGCGATCAGGCAAGCGCCGTTTGCCGGTCCGGTATAGCTCCGCGATGATGGTAAGCGCCGACAGGAGTCCCTGCACCGCACCGGCGCCGCGAAATTCGAAGGTGTTGAGAAAGGCACCGGCAAAGAGCTTCACCGTGCGATGCCGCTCGATCAATTCAGCGGTGCGATCGACGGTTTCCGGTCGCCCGAGTACTTCGGCCCGCGCGACCGCCACGGCGAAGCGCTGCCAATCCAGCGCCTCGATCTGCGCCAGAGAGTCCACACCGTTGGTGCGCGCTTCGATGAGAATGCGGCAAGACCCTGTGAGCGTCCGGAGATGGCCTTGCAACTCGCGCACCGTCTTGAGGGCTTTGTCACGGGTCCGGTTCTCGGCGCGACGCGACATGCTGCCCAACAGCTTGTCGAACATCGTCAGGGTGGCATCGGTCAGGCTTTCCTCAAGACGGATGCCCTGCGCCGCCAGCGTCGCATGGCGGCGCAGGGCATTGAGTTCGCCAAGGTGCTGGGGTGTGATCCGGCTGCCTTCGTCCGCCAGCCTGTCAAAAGTCAAAGCCGGGATCATGTCGGCACGGGCGCGATCGAGATCCAGCGCGCGGATATGAGTGAGCCGTTCGATCAGGCGTAGGATGTTGCGCGCTGCCGGCGACTGTGGTGCATTGCGCAGCCAGGATAGCCATGTCGCGGCTTGCCCTGTTCGTCGGGCCAGCAGATCGTCCAGCCCCTGCAGCGTATCGGGCCGCAGGCCGTTCGTGAGCACTTCATAGGTAAGCTGTTCGGCCTGCTGGCGAGCACGCCGGAGTACCGCTTCGAGAACCGATGAAGAAGGCAGGAGGATCTGCCGGCGCCGAAGTTCGTCAACGATGACCCCCGCCATCTGGCCGGGGTGGACGATGGTCTGTGCGATCGGGATCGAGAATGCGACAACTTCGTGGAAAGCCTTGCGGTCGAAAATCCTGAACCCGTGCGATCGTCGGATTTCAACGAGATGTTCGCGACGGGTCTGGTCCCGATGGGCATAGTCCGCGAAGGCTTCGGGCGCGACGCCGAGTTGCTGCGCCACATAGGCGAGCACAGGAGCGGGCGGGACTTCACCCGCTTCCAGCGCACGGCCAGGCCATCTCATATAGAGTAGGAGCATCGCGTAGCCGAGCCGGGTGGCATCGCCGCGACGGCGGCCGACAATTTCCAGGTCGTCACCGGTCAGCGTATAGTGCCGCGCAATCTCGCGCTCATCGAGCGGCGCGCCATAATGCCCTGCCCAGATTTCCGCGCTCACCAGTCGCCGTCTCGCCAAGCACTATCTCCTTCCGCGTCCTTGTCCGTCAGACGGTCCTCTGGCGGCCAGCAGGAATATGTCCGTTAACTCTGGACCTATAACGGCGATTCGGACAAGATCAGATAATGATGGGAAAACGGACAGGATTGGGCTGCATGTGGCGTTGATCGGCTATGCGCGCGTCTCGACGGCAGACCAGAAGCTCTCACTCCAGCTCGACGCGCTGAACGCGGCCGGGTGCGACCGGATATTCGACGATCACGCATCTGGTGCAAAAGCCGATCGGCCCGGCCTGGCCGAGGCGCTCGCCTATCTGCGCAGCGGCGACACGCTGGTGGTTTGGAAACTCGACCGTCTTGGGCGCTCGATGAGCCATCTGATTGAGAAGGTCGGCGAGCTAGCGACGCGAGGTATCGGGTTCCGCTCGCTCACCGAGAACATCGACACCACCACTTCGGGCGGGATGCTGGTGTTCAACATCTTCGGCTCGCTTGCCCAGTTTGAGCGCGATCTGATCCGGGAGCGCACCCATGCAGGCCTCAAGGCCGCTCGCGAGCGAGGTCGCCCCGGTGGGCGGCGGCCAGTGGTCACACCTGACAAGCTCCGCAAGGCGCGCGAACATATCGCTTCCGGCCTCACAGTTCGCGAGGCCGCCGCGCGCCTCAAGATCGGCAAAACCGCCCTCTACAAAGCCCTCGAAGCCACGGAGAAGAACACAAAGTCCCAGCGTTCCCGGTCCGTTCGCTCTTAGCGTGCAGATAAGTCACTTTCGTGCAGTCACCCCTTATAGTGCCGAGCGAGCACCGATCGGCCGCCAGATCGTGGAGCGTGCCAATCGCACCCTGTTTGAGATGGGCGCCATTCCTGCGGCGATCGGGATCGTTCCGGGCCAAAGCACAGAGGATCGTTGGGAGCGGGTTTTAACCCTCAGCGACGATACTGAAGAGGCGAGGGCGCGTCGGGCGGCGTTGGATGAGGCGGTAAAGCTTCAGGACTTCGGCTTCAATGCAATTGGGGTCGAACTTGGCTATCGATATCGTGTGGGCGCCAGGGTTGATGACGGTACGCCCGAGCCGATACCTCCGGGGCCAAGCGATATCTGCTACCAGGCGACCACATGGCCGGGCGCGCGCCTGCCGCACGCGTGGATCGAGCTTGGACGGCGCACCGTATCCACCCTCGACGTCGTGGGCCATGGCCGCTTCGTTCTGCTCACTGGCCCCGGGGGTGGGGCACCTTGGCGTGCGGCGGCCGAGCAGGCGAGGGAGCGCACCGGCGTGCAGATGGCTCTGTTGCAAAAATCGTGAAGCTTGAGCATGCTTGGCGGAGATTGAACGGATGGAGCGATGACGGATTTCAAGTGGCGCCATTTCCAGGGTGATGTGATCCTGTGGGCGGTGCGCTGGTATTGTCGCTATCCGATCAGCTATCGCGACCTTGAGGAAATGCTGGCGGAACGCGGCATTTCGGTCGACCATACGACGATCTATCGCTGGGTCCAGCGCTACGCCCCGGAGATGGAGAAGCGGCTGCGCTGGTTCTGGCGGCGTGGCTTTGATCCGAGCTGGCGCCTGGATGAAACCTACGTCAAGGTGCGGGGCAAGTGGACCTACCTGTACCGGGCAGTCGACAAGCGGGGCGACACGATCGATTTCTACCTGTCGCCGACCCGCAGCGCCAAGGCAGCGAAGCGGTTCCTGGGCAAGGCCCTGCGAGGCCTGAAGCACTGGGAAAAGCCGGCCACGCTCAATACTGACAAAGCGCCGAGCTATGGTGCAGCGATCACCGAATTGAAGCGCGAAGGAAAGCTGGACCAGGAGACGGCCCACCGGCAGGTGAAGTATCTCAATAACGTGATCGAGGCCGATCACGGAAAGCTCAAGATGCTGATCAAGCCGGTGCGCGGTTTCAAATCGATCCCCACGGCCTATGCCACGATCAAGGGATTCGAAGTCATGCGAGCCCTGCGCAAAGGACAGGCTCGTCCCTGGTGCCTGCAGCCCGGCATCAGGGGAGAGGTGCGCCTTGTGGAGAGAGCTTTCGGCATTGGGCCCTCGGCACTGACGGAGGCCATGGACATGCTCAACCACCATTTCGCAGCAGCCGCCTGATCGGCGCAGAGCGACAGCCTACCTGTGACTGCCGCCAATCTTTGCAACAGAGCCTTACCAATGTCGTGAACATAACCATGGAATATTCCAGGTCGGTGATCGATGTCGGTATCGCCTATCGCGAAAAGACAGACGAGGCGTTGGGCATTGTGCACAGCGTTGCCTCGCAGATGGCTCAGGATCGCGCTGACCGGCCCCCACCGAGTGGTCCGCGTGGACTGTTAGTGCATTGACGCCTCCATCGCCAGTGTTGGCCGTAGGTGGAGCGAAGCGGAACCGGAGGGCGACACTGGCGATGGAACGGCCTCTGGCGCCGGTGGCCGATACCCGAGCGAGCTCTGTGCGGCCGGACTGTGTTGTAATGTCGCCGCCAAGCCTCGATCAGGATCCGGGCCTCGGCGAGCGAGTAGAAGATCTCGCCATTGAGCAATTCATCGCGCAGCGACCCGTTGAAGCTCTCGCAGTATCCATTCTCCCATGGCGATCCGGGGGCGATGTAGAGCGTCTTCACGCCGACCTTCGCCAGCCATTCCTGCACCGCCGTCGCGATAAATTCCGGGCCATTGTCGGACCGGATATGCGCGGGCGGACCGCGCGTGACGAACAGTTCGGCCAGCGCCGCCAGCACATCGTCGCTCTTCAGCTTACGCGCCACGGGCAACGCCATGCACTCCCGGCTCGCCTCGTCGATGATCGACAGGATGCGGTATTTGCGACCATCGTGGGTGCGACCCTCGACGAAGTCATAGGACCAGACGTGCCCGGGATATTCCGGCCGAAGCCGGATGCACGATCCGTCGTTCAACCAGAGCCGCCCGCGCTTCGGCTGCCTTTGCGGCACCTTGAGCCCCTCGCGTCGCCAGATGCGCTCGACCCGTTTGCGGTTCACATGCCACCCTGCATTGCGCAGCAACGCCGTCACTCGGCGATAGCCATAACGACCATATTGCCGCGCCAGCGCAATGATATCCGCGGTGAGAGCTGCTTCGTCATCGGCCCCGCGAGGCACCTTGCGCTGTGTCGATCGATGTTGCCCGAGCACGCGGCAGACCCGTCGCTCGGACACCGGCATCATCATTCTGATGTGATCGATACAGCGCCTTCGGCGCGCGGGGCTCAGAAGTTTCCCCGGGCGGCCTCCTGCAATATCAGCTTGTCTAGCGTCAGGTCCGAGATCGCACGGCGAAGCCGCACATTCTCCTTCTCCAGATCCTTCATCCGACGTGCCTGATCGGTCTTCAGGCCGCCATATTCCTTACGCCACCGATAATAGGTTTGCTCGCTGACCGCGATCCGCCGACACGCCTCCGCGGTCGTCGCGCCCTGCGCCAGCACAACCTCCGCTTCACGCAGCTTGCCGATAATCTCTTCCGGGCGATGCTTTTTGCTCGGCATACCTTGTCTCCTTCGTAATCCAAAATATCATCAATTTTGGACCACTCAGAAGGGGGCAGATCAGTTGGGCGCGGCCGGCGGGCGATAACCGGCTTTTCCTCAATGGAATGCTTCACGTGCTGCGGGTCGGCTGTCCCTGGCGCGACATGCATGAGCGATACGGCAAGTGGAACTCCGTCTATGTGCGCTTCCGTCGCTGGGCCGAACAAGGTGTCTGGGATGCCCTGCTGCAAACACTGGTCGACCTGGGTCTGACCGACGACTGGCAACACATGATCGACAGCACCAGCGTTCGCGGCCACGTCTCGGCAGCGGGCGGAAAAGGGGGGCTTGTGCGAACGCTCTTGGTCGATCACGCGGCGGCTTTACGAGCAAGATCCACGCCCGTTGCGACAATCAGGGACTGCCTGTCGGCTTCATCCTGACCGGCGGCGAGGCTTCCGACTACACCGCTGCCGAACCGCTGATGGCGATCCCCGTCGCCACACCCACGGCGCTGCTCGCGGACAAGGGTGTGGATCGGCGCTGGAACGGGCCCCTCCTACTTCACGATCTATCATTTTGAATTGCCGTAAAAAGTTGGTTTTGACCGGGGTCCCGATCGGCGCCGATCGGGACCCCGGCATGCGCCAGTATAAGGATAGAAATCAATGCATTACCTCCCGTCAGAGCGGGTCCCACTCCAACGCTGCTTCACATCCCGGCCGAAGGCAGCCTTCGCTTCGCGCTTGCCCGAGCGCACGGCCTCAATGAGACCACTCTCATCCTCGATCGGGCGCATGCCGCGTCCACCGCCGCCCCAACTCGCCTTGAGCATCAAAGGATAACCGATATCTGCCGCGATCATTTTGATCGCAGTTTCATCGTCGGGCAGCGGTTCACTCGCCGGGATAACCGGCACACTGACGCTAACCGCTATGTTACGCGCTGATACCTTATCGCCCAGGCTGTGCATTGTCGCAGGGCTCGGACCAATGAAGGTAATACCTGCGTCGGCACAGGCTTTTGCGAAATCAGGGTTCTCGGACAGAAATCCATAACCAGGATGGATTGCATCTACGCCAGCGGCCTTCGCGATTTCGATGATCCGCGGGCCATCCAGATAGGCTGCAATCGGTCCAAGACCCTCACCCAGATGATAGGCCTCATCCGCCTTGAACCGATGGAGAGAAAGCTTGTCCTCCTCTGCATATATTGCAACCGTTCGTATCCCTAGTTCCGTAGCAGCACGAAAGACACGGATCGCGATCTCGGAGCGGTTGGCGACAAGAATCTTTCTCATCGCGCGGAGCTCCGCTGCTGCGCAAGGTTCTCAAAGTCATTGCCCATCGGCTGCCGACCTTTGCTTGATCATATCGAGCGCGACATCGACGATCATGTCCTCCTGGCCTCCGACCATCTTGCGGCGACCCAGTTCCACAAGGATGGCGCGGGTATCTATGCCATGTTCCCCGGCAGCCTTTTCAGCGTGGCGCAGGAAGGAGGAATAGACACCGGCATAGCCCAGCGTCAGCGTTTCGCGGTCAACGCGTACCGGGCGGTCCTGCAGCGGACGCACCAGATCCTCGGCGGCATCCATCAGGGCATAAAGGTCGCAGCCATGGTTCCAGCCCATGCGGTCGGCAGCGGCGATGAACACTTCGAGCGGAGCGTTGCCTGCCCCCGCGCCCATGCCGGCAAGGCTCGCATCGACCCGGACCGCACCATTCTGCACCGCGACGATGGAGTTGGCGACACCAAGGCTGAGGTTGTGGTGCGCGTGCACGCCGCGCTGCGTTTCGGGCTTCAGTACCTTGTCGTAGGCGGCAACGCGCGCCGCGTAGTCATCCATGCTCATCGCGCCACCACTGTCGGTGACGTAGACGCAATGCGCGCCGTAACTTTCCATCAACTGGGCCTGTTGGGCCAGCGCTTCCGGGCTGGTCATGTGGCTCATCATCAGGAAGCCCGAGACGTCCATGCCCAAGTTGCGCGCCGCCTCGATGTGCTGCTTGCTGACGTCCGCTTCGGTGCAGTGGGTCGCGATGCGCACCGAACGCACACCCAACTCATAAGCGTGCTTCAGATCGTGGACTGTGCCGATGCCGGGCAGAAGGAGGGTGGTCAGCACCGAGTGTTCCAGCACTTCGGCCACGGCGCCGATCCAGTCCCAATCGGTGTAGGCGCCAAAGCCGTAGTTGAAGCTGGAGCCTTGCAGGCCGTCGCCGTGGGCGACTTCGATCGCGTCGACCTTGGCCCGGTCAAGTGCGCGGGCAATCGCCTGGACGTGGTCCAGACCATACTGGTGACGGATAGCGTGCATTCCGTCACGCAGAGTGACGTCCTGAATGTAGAGCTTTTGCTGGGTCGGGTCGAAAGTCATGCTGCCGCTCCCCCTTGTATTTCGTTGTCGTGCATGCGGTTCGCGATCTTCTCGGCCGTCTTGAGCGCGGCAGAGGTCATGATGTCGAGGTTGCCGGCATAGGCCGGCAGGTAATGGGCCGCGCCTTCCACTTCGAGGAAGACGGAGACCTTGAGCCCGGTGAATTCGCCGTCCATTTCCGGGATGCGCAGCGGACGGTTGGAGCCGATATGCTCAAACTGTACGGCCTGCTTCATGCGGTAGCCGGGGACATAGCTCTGCACTTCGGCGACCATGTCTTCCACCGACTTGCGGATCGCATCCTGATCGGCATCTTCGCACAGACAATAGACTGTATCGCGCATGATCAAAGGCGGTTCGGCGGGGTTGAGGATAATGATCGCCTTGCCGCGCGTCGCGCCGCCGACGTCCATGATCGCCTGGCTGGTGGTCTCGGTGAACTCGTCGATGTTGGCGCGGGTGCCCGGGCCAGCACTCTTCGAGGCAATCGAGGCAACAATCTCGCCATAGTGGACCTTGGCCACGCGGTTCACCGCCGCCACGATCGGGATGGTCGCCTGGCCGCCGCAAGTGACCATGTTCACGTTCTTGGCATCGAGGCACACTTCGCCATTGACCGGCGGCACCACGTAAGGCCCGATCGCGGCAGGCGTAAGGTCGACCATGCGCTTGCCAGCGGCGAGCACCAGTTCGCTGTTGCGCTTGTGCGCTCCGGCCGAAGTAGCGTCGAACACGATCCCGACGTCCGCAAACTCGGGCATCCTGATGAGGCCATCGATCCCTTCCGCCGTCGTTGCAACACCCAGTCGCTGCGCGCGGGCGAGGCCATCGGAGGCCGGATCGATCCCGACCATCACGCCCATTTCCAGTACGCCGGAAAGGCGCATTATCTTGATCATCAGGTCGGTGCCGATATTGCCCGAACCGATGATGGCTACCTTGGTCTTGGCCAT
>NZ_JABXWB010000003.1 GCF_013375555.1 Sphingobium sp. EM0848 | reverse complement strand
GACAACTCTCCTCCCTACTTCTCTTATGCAAACTAGTTCGCCTATATGGACAACTGAGGAGTTTACGTCAAGTGCCGTACCCAAGAGCCCAGCCTGAGCGCTTCTGATTGCTTGCTGATCTTGATGGCTCAATGTGTCGGCAATGACATGACGCTTGGGGGCCTCGCTGTCTTGTCCGCGTCGAATCCTCAAGGACCGACATGTCCGTGCTCTTGACGGACCGACTGTCGATCACGCAGCGCAGCCGGTGGCGGCTGCGCGGATCAGAAATGAGCGTTGGCCGCCCCGCCCCGCTTGGCGGGCGGAACCGAATCCTCACTCACAAGCGTTCCAGCTCTGCGCGGAGATGCTATTCTGGCGTTCTAAGTAGCGAAGGCGCGCAGGAAAATTGATGCGAGCCAAGAGGCCTCGGCTTCGACGGGGACTTGGGACTCGACGTCGGGGTCACTCCAGAGCTTGCGGTCGAGCCTATTAATGCATAGCGAGAGCAGGACCCGGGCCATGCTAAGGCAGTCTTCCTGGCGCAGCAGTCCACTCTGAACGCCCTTCTCGAAATAAGCCGCTAGTGCATCTTCGGTGACCGATACGACGCGTTCACGGAAAACTCGCGCTACCTCCGGAAAACGGCCGCTCTCCGCGGCAATGAGTCGCCACAGATCAAGAGACTCGGGTTGCTCGTTCGCTTTCATAAAGCGCCGACAGAAATTCGTCACAACCGCCTCGATCGAGCCACGCGTTTGGAGCGAATGCTCCACATCAACCTGCATGAAAGCCATTGCAGGCTCCAATATGGCCTCGAATAACTCTTCTTTGGAGCGAAAATAGGCCCACAGCGTGGCCTTCGAACCTCCCACCGTCTTCAGAAGGCCCGACATCGAAGTAGAGGCGTAGCCATTCCGAAGGAAGGAATCGCGCGCGGCGTCAACTATCGCTTGCCGCTTATCGAGGCGACGCTGCTCGCGTGGGTCGATGCCACCTTTTTGCTCATTCATCAGGGTGTACTATCAGGTTCATTTACTATTGACAAGGATATGGAAGACCTCCATTGTTAATACTGTACCCCAGAGTACAGTACCTGATTCCGCGGACGTAGCCACTGCATTGCGCGGTCCAGTAGGAGAGAGTGATGACCGATCTTAACTCTGCGGATGGCGATCTTCGCCCCGTGCAAAAGCCGATTTCAAGCGCCTTTCATGCTCCTGGATGGATTTATAGCTGTCCGGAAAACTACAAAGAAGAGCAGAAGAAGATATTCCATTCGGAATGGCTAATGGTCGGACGCGAGGAGGAACTCGCCAATCCGGGGGATTATAAGGCGATCCGGATCTTCGATGAACCATTGTTGCTGTCTCGCGACAAGGACGGTGTTCTCCGTGCTTTCGCCAACGTCTGCCGCCATCGTGGCGTCGAAGTTGCTTTCGGGACTGGCAACGCCAAGTTGTTCACCTGCCCTTATCACGGATGGACTTACCGCCTGGACGGGACCCTGCTCGGGGCTTCCACTGTTTCGGAAAATGTGGGCTTCGACAAGAAAACTTGCCGATTGCCGAGCATTCACATGAATATCTGGGCCGGCAATATATTCGTCAACTTTGCGAAAGACCCGCCGCCCTTCGAGGATTTTGCCGCGTCTCTCGAGAAGCGCTTCGGACATCTTCATCTGGACCGCCTCCGCATAGGGGGGAAGGAGACTGTTCCTCAGGGCTGTAACTGGAAGTTCGGTGTCGAGAACCTACTGGATTTCTATCATGTGCAGGTGCTGCACTTGGACACTTTGGGCAAGAAGTTCGACTTCAATGGAGACGATATCCAGTCCGAAGCTGGATGGATTGAGGCAAGCTACCGGGGAGCTCCTTTGACCCCCGATGGCCAGAGCCGCTTCCCACGATTGCCGTGGTTGGAGGGCTTAGGCGACGATTACGCGACATCCTGCCGCATTCCTCCAAACATGCATCTATTCGCCCGGATCGACCAAGTGCTGATCATCACAATCTGGCCCGATTCAGTGGATAAGTGCCATCTGACAGCATATCTTCTGTTCCCGGAGGAGGTTATCAACCTGCCGAATTTCGAAGCTGATGTGCAGACTCACATTAAGTATGTGCATGATATTGCTGCCGAAGATATCCTGGCGGTCGAATCCCTCCAGGCGGCCACCCTGTCGGCGAATTATCGCGGCGGTCCAATGGTTCCGCTTGAGAAAAGTATCCATGACGTGATTAATGATTATTTACGGAGAATGGATCTCTCCACTGTCGACGCGTGATAGGACAGGAATGCTCGATGCACAGCCTTGGCCCGCGACATGTGTCGAGGCCAAGGCTGCGGATCAGATAAATGCGTGGCGCAATTTATAGGCGGAAAGTGCGTACGCCCCACTTCGTCAATCGTATGATATTGTCTGCGTCTGGTAACTGAACCGCCCCGGTATTGCCGGAGACCCTAACTCCTGAGAGGAAGGGTCTACGATCAGCAAGGCGACGCACAAGATTGCACCGGAGGTTGGTGAGCGGGCTGTCGGCATGGTGCTGAACCGTGAGGGCGATTATCCATTTTGCTGGGCTGCGATCACTTCCATTGCCGGGAAGATCGGTTACTCGGGGCACACGTTGCTGGAGTGAAGGCGGAGGTGAACAGCGACAAGCATGTATCCCCCGCCGGCCCCGGAAACCATAGTGCCTCGCTCTGCTGGTCTGCGCTATGCTCCGCTCCAGTCAGCCAACCAGGGCGATCATAACCGCCGCAACTCTAAGTTATCCAGTGGACCCGCAAATGAGGCCACGCAAGAATCTCTTGCGCCGGTCGAGCCTAGCGGCTACCTCTGTCCCAGATAAAGAACTAGTTCCTATTACAGAACAGTAAACGGGTTTAATGGTCAAGAGGATAGGGTGAAGGAATGGAAGAACTAAGGTTCGACGGCCGCGTGGCGATCGTCACTGGCGCGGGGCGTGGTCTTGGCAGGGCGCATGCTCTTTTGCTTGCTTCGCGCGGCGCACGCATCGTGGTCAACGACATCTGCTCGCCTCACCCCGCAAGCGAGGGCAGCGCTTCACCGGCGGACGATGTCGTGCAGGAGATTATCGCGGCCGGAGGGGACGCGGTAGCCTCCAATGACAGCGTCGCCACGCCTGAGGGCGCCGCAGCGATCGTCCAGACCGCGATCGACACCTATGGTCGCGTCGACATTTTGATCAACAATGCCGGCATCTGTAACTGGGCACCGTTTCCTGAGATATCTTACAGCGAATTTCAAGAGATGCGGCAGGTTCATTATGACGGACCGTGGCTGATTACGCAGGCGGCCTGGCCGCACATGGTGAAGCAGAATTACGGCCGCATCCTGTTCATCACCTCGCACGTTGGTCTTGCTGGAATGCCGCATGGCGCCCACTACGGATCGGCGAAATGGGCGGCGGCTGGCCTGTCGCGCATGCTTTCATTCGAGGGCGGCTCGGCCGACATCAAGTCCAACGCGCTTGGCGTGTTCGGCTATACACGATTACTGATCGATGGCTTTTTCAAACCGGAATCCGACAAGGTCACAGGGCTTGAAAAAATGGAGGGCGAGCGCTGGTGGCAGCGGAACCTTCGGTGCGAGCAAGTCGCACCAGTTGCGGCATGGCTGGTCCATGAAAGCTGTTATCTGAACGGCGACATGCTCGACACCGGCGCGGGCCACACGTTCCGGCACATTCTTTCGACGACGGAAGGTTACATCAACCCCAACCTGACGCTGGAGGACGTGAACGAACATATGCCGGATATCCTCGATGACCGCCACACCAATGTATGGAGCAGCGTCAACGAGGCCCTGCAGAACCGCCTTCAGAAGCTGCAATTGGCGGGCGTCGAACCGATGGACACCGTCTATACGGATTGAAAGCGGTGCTGCGGCCAAAAGAGATGCAGCCTTGGGCGCGCCATCCTGTCCGCCTGAGAGCCGCGAGGGTGCAGGGCGCGCCTGAGCATGGACGCAAGGATGAGCGGCTTTCAATGGCCGGCTCGTCGCCGGGTCAGATGAACGATTGAGGTAGATGATGATCAGCGAGGCCGTTTCAACGGATAAGGCGCCGGACATGTTCGACAAATGGTGCACCGATTTCAACGCGGCGGTGGCCACAGATGATAGTGCCGCGCTTGGCGCGCTGTTTGCCCAAGACAGCTATTGGCGGGACATGCTCACGCTCAACGAGCGCATCCAGACCGCCCACGGTCCTGCTGCCATTGCCGCCATGTTCGCCGACCGCGACAAGTCTGCAACGCCCCTACGTCTTTCGACGGTGGGCGATGTCAAGAAGGAGACAGTTCCCGGTGTCGGCGATTTCCAAGGCAAGTTTATCCGGTACGAAACGGACACTGTTTGTGGGCATGGCTACCTTCGCCTGAAGCCAGGTTTGCAGCATGCGTTCACGCTGGTGACCGCAGTACGTGAGTTGAAGGGATTTCCCGAAAGGTCGCTTACCCACCGCGATAGCGCATCACATCGGTCGGGTGAGGAGGCCGTTAAAAACTGGCTCGACAAGCGGATGGAGCATCGGGCTTACAAGGACCGTGATCCCCAAGTGCTGATTGTCGGCGCCGGACATGCCGGTCTGACGGTGGCGGCGCGCCTGCAACATCTTGGCGTCGACGCGCTGATCATCGATCGATCGGAGCGGGTCGGCGACAATTGGCGTTCACGCTATCACTCGCTGACACTTCATAACGAGATTTGCTGCAATCACCTACCTTACATGCCGTTCCCGGAAAGCTGGCCGGTGTTTCTTCCAAAGGACAAGCTAGCAGGGTGGCTGGAATATTATGCTGAAGCGATGGAATTGAACGTCTGGAACAGGACAATATTCTTGAGCGGCGATTATGACGAGGCCGCGAGCCGCTGGACGGCGCGTGTTGAGATGCCGGACGGCTCGGTCCGTACCATGCGTCCCTCCCATATCATCATGGCGATCGGTGTGAGCGGCATTCCTAACATTCCGACCATTCCCGGCCAGGAAGACTTCCGCGGCCAGATACTCCATTCCAGCGCCTTCAACAGCGATGTCGACGTCGCGGGCAAGGCGGTCGTGGTCATGGGTGCGGGCACCAGCGCGCATGACATCGCCCAGGATGTATATCTTCGCGGTGGCAAGCCGGTGCTTGTGCAGCGCTCGCCGGTGACGGTCGTGAGCGTTGAGCAATCAGGTCTCGCATATGGCGCATTCCGCCGGTTCGAAGGGCAGCAGTCGATCGAGGAAACCGACCTGATGGTCGCAAACCCGTTCGATCTTGTCCGGCGGGTGCATGGCGTCTTGAGCAAAGTCATGGCGGAGGGCGACGCCGAACTGTTGCGGAATCTGGAAGATGTCGGTTTCCTGCTGGATAATGGCGAAGACGATACCGGCTTCTTCATGAAGCTGGTACGTAGCTTGAGCGGCTACTATTTGAACGTCGGCGCCTCCGATCTGATCATCGAGGGCAAGATAGGGCTGAGGGCCGGAGTTGGGCTCGCGAGCCTTGGCGCAAATAGCGCGATCCTCTCCGACGGCACGCAATTGGAGGCTGATCTGGTGGTCCTGGGTACAGGCTATCGCCCGCTTCAGGATGCAGTAGGTTCGATGTTCGGCTCGAAAGTCGCTCAAAAGGTCGGCCCAATCTGGGGACTTGGTCAGGACAATGAAATGATGGGGATGTGGGCTCGTACTGGACAGCCCGGGTTTTTTGTGGCGGGCGGCACCTTCACCATGTCGCGCTTCTACTCTCGCTTGACCGCTCTCCTCATCAAGAGCGATCTGGTCACGAGCGAGCAGAACGGGAATCGCGAACTTCTCGTCGCTGCCTGACCGGGTAGGAAGATCCGCGCCGATGCTACCAAATTTCACCCTTAAAGCGAATTGCGTTTCTCATGGCTGACCCAGTACTGCACGGATATTTCCGGTCGACCGCTTCCTATCGCGTACGGATTACGCTGAACCTGAAGGAGGTCACCTATGCCGACGCATTCCACCATCTGCGCAAGGGCGAGCAACGCGCGCCTGAATATCTGGCACTGAATCCGCAGGGGCTGCTGCCCGCACTTGAGGTGGAAGGCACGGTTCTGACGCAGAGTCTCGCGATATGCGAATATCTCGACGAAACGGTGGCAGGGCCTAAGCTGTTGCCAGACAATGCGCAGCGGCGAGCCAAGATCCGGGCGGCAGCGCAGGTCATCGCCTGTGACATTCATCCGGTGCAAAATCTCAAAATCCTTGACCGGCTGCGCGGGTTGGGACTGTCGGGTGAACAGGTGAACGAGTGGGCGCGGGAGCTGATCGAGGAGGGCCTCGACGCCTTCGATAAGCTAATCGCCGGGGAGAGCGGTCCTTATTGCTTTGGCGATCAGGTCACGCTGGCCGACATCTGCTTGGTGCCACAATTGGTTAACGCCCGACGCTTCGGCGTGGACATCCGTTGGCCGCGACTGGCCGAGGTAGAGAAGGCATGCCTTGCGCTGGCGGCATTCAGAAACGCGGCCCCAGAAAATCAGCCGGATGCGGAATAAGCGGCAGTCCGAGGCGTGCGCCCTACCACGACGCCGGGGACACGTCCCCGGCGCCGCTTCCTAACGACGGCCCCAGAGGCCGCGAGTGGTTTTGACAGGCTGTCCTGCCGCCTTGAGGTCAATCAGTGTTTCAATCGCCTTCGTCGCTGCGGCTAGGGGCAGGATCAACGGTACCCCGTCGATCTCTCTGACCCCCGCGGCCTCACCCACCAATACGGAAACCAGCCCGCAACTGATGATCAGGACGTCCGCGCCGTCGCGGATGCAACTCTGCGCGACAGGCTCAACGACCTCCATCAGCCGTTCGATCCGGCCTTCCAGAAACCAGCTGACGGCCTCATTCTCGGTCGTCGGGATGGCGCGTGCCGGAGCCGAGGATATGACACTATCCTCGAAGCCGTAGGACCGTATCATATCCTCAATGATCGGGACATGGCGCTGCCCGATGGTCATGACGGCAATGCGGCGTCCCACAAATTTTGCAAGAGCCAGTGAGCTTTCCGCCAGTCCGACAACAGGAATATCGAGCTTCTGGCGGGCGGGCCAGAGCGCGCTGTCGAAAAAGCAGGCGCTGACCAATCCATCCACTCCGCCAGCGACAACGGTCTTCATATTCTCAAAGATCACGTCGTCATTGTTGAACCGATCCGATAGGTTCGCGATAAGATCGGTGTCTCGCAAGCCCTTCACGGCCGGATACATGTCGAATTCTGTCTCCGGCCGCTTTACGTCGGTGATAACTTTACGAATTCGCGCCATTACTTGGCTGAAATGAGGATCGTCGACATCATAATCGACCGGAACCTGATAAGCGATCTTCATTGTTTAGTCCTTCGTTAGCAACGACCTAGGTCAATGCATGTGTAATCCGCCATTGATGTCGAGCGTAGTCCCCGTGACATAGGATGCGTCCTGTGAAACGAGGAAGGAGACGCCGGCGGCGATTTCCTTCGGATCTGCAAATCGTCCCATTGGCGTACCGTCGGCCAGGGCCGCGCGCGCCTCCTCGCTCGTCTTCTCAAAAAATATCGGTGTGCCTACAGCGCCGGGTGACAAAGCGTTCACCGTAATGTTATGAGCTGCAAGTTCATAGGCGGCCACGCGTGTCAGCCCCAAAACTGCTGCCTTGGTAGCGGCATAGGCCACGCCGGTGGGGTCGCCTGCCTGCTGGCCCGATCCAGAGGCAAAGGTTACGATCCGTGTATGCGACAAAGGGTTCACCAGCCGCTGGCTAGCGAATTTGCGTACGCAAAAGAACGTACCCGTGATGTTGAGCGCAAATGTCTTGTTCCAGATGGCCGTCGGAAACTGTGCTATGTTCGGAACATTCGCAGGATCGACGAAAATCGCACCTGCAACCACTACCAGAATGGCTGCGGGAGAGATTTGCTCAACGCGGTCCATGAGCGATTCGACCTGTGTGTCTTGTGTGACATCGATGGCGAACGCCTGATGGCCATCACCCGGCAGCGCGCGAACCACATTCTGCGCGCTCACATCGTCCAGGTCCGCCAGCATGATCCTGTAGCCATCTGCTGCCAGTCGCTCGGAAACGCTTTTGCCGATGCCGTTAGCGCCGCCAACTATGATCGCTGTCCTTGTTACTGTCACTCGACAACTCCGCACAGGCGTTCAAACATAAGCTTCGCTACCTTGTTCGCCATTATTCAACCAAGTTCAGACGACAGAATGACGGTGACAGTCCGTCGCAATCTCTTAGAGCCTACATCGTTGCGGAAAAATCGGCGGCGCAGGGCCTGAAGAGGAGCGCACGCCGATTACCGCTCTCCGCATCCAGATTAGAGGGCGAACGCGGCCTTCCAACCCTCAACCGTAACGCTACGTTCAAGTCGCGCAGTGTCGGAGGGATCGGTCAGTTCGAGGAGAAATTTACCCTCTACCCAAAGTTCAATAACGCTGAACCCTTCTTCACCTGGGATACGGACGCTGGGATATGCGGGCCAGCCCACCTCCTTAGCAATCTCTAGTATCTCTTCTTTCGGCATATCGACACAAACGCCGATGTGAACCTCGGAGTGCCGGGTGGGGGGCTCCGCACGCGCCCCAAGGATCACTTGGTCATCGTCGGGGGTCAGGACAGTCCCGCGGGGCGTGCATTCGAGCTGTATCGACTCGTCTTTCGACCAAACCATCCAGGCATCTGGCCCACCGGGCGGAAAGCGCGTCAGTTGACCGCCGAAGATGCGACTCAGTGTTTCCGCCGCCTTCTTCGGATCATCGGCCGGCATCGAACAGTGCTGAAATTTCATAATCCCACTCCTTGCATTGGTAGTTGGCGCTGGCGCAAACTGGGTTCCGTTCAGAAAATGACGTTATTCCCTTATAGGAACATGTTCGCATAAATGTACTCACCGTGAGCTCGCTGTCAAGGACAGCACGACGATCGTCAGTCTTGGCGCATTTGGCTCATTTAATCGCGGCAATCCCTGCGAACGCGCATATCTCGTCATTGTCGCTGGTGTCTCCCGTCACACCGATCGCGCCCAATGCCGTTCCGTCTTCAGCGGCAATGATAACCCCACCTGCGGCAGGCACAATGCCGTGAGGGGAGATCGGCCCCAGCGAGGCAATGAAAGTGGGGCGCTCCCCAGCCATTTCACCGATTAAGCGGCTTGAAACACCCATTGCCAGTGCCCCGCTTGCCTTGGCGATCGCAATTTGTGGGCGCAGCGTCGAGGAGCCATCCTGTCGTTGGAGGGAGATCAGATGGCCTCCTGGGTCTAATATCGCTACTGTCAGAGGCTTAAGGCCAAGTTCTGACCCTGTTTGCAATGCAGCGGCAATCGCGCGGTTCGCTTTCTCCAGCGTGGTGTGCATCGATTTTTTCCCTCCTTTCGGCTATTCGGTTGTCGGCAAAGGCTAGGGTCCTCTGGTGGCCCAATCGAAGAACTCGGTCCTAGTCGAGCGCTACGTAGGACTGGCGCAGGACCATAGACATGACCGGTTGCACGATGGGCACGACCCAGACTTCCACAGCCGGCGTCCAATGGACGGGGTGATCTTGTCGGTGCGAAAGCGTACGCCCAAGCCTCGGCGGGATGGCAACGGTCATCGGATCTTCACGGCCAAACGAGCGTCCTCTACCTGGGCTGGAAGCCAATGTATAACTGCTTGCGTCAGGATATTTTATACAATCCGCCGTCGACCACGATGGATTGTCCCGTGATGAACCCGGCATCTTCTCCCGCAAGGAAGACGACCGGCGCGGCAATATCGTTGGGCTGGGCAAAGCGCTTGATTGCCTGCATCTGCCAGCCCTCCGTCTTCCGATCCAGGGGCATGCCGGCTGTACCCGGCGTTTCGGTCAGCGCCGGAAGAACGGCGTTCACTGTGATGCCGTCAGCCGCGACGTCATTCGCCAGTCCCCGTACAAAACCGATCACGCCCATCTTGCTCGCGATATAATGACTTAGGCCCGGAGCGACCAAGCCAATCGAGTTGGACGAGATATTGATGAAGCGACCCCAACTACGCCGACGCATGAGCGGCAGGAACGCTTTGGCGCTGTAGAAGTGGGAATCAAGGTTGACCGACATCGTCTTTCGCCAAAGTACGTCGTCAACCTCATCAATTCCGGCGAAAGGATATATCCCCGCGTTGTTGACGATAATATCCGCACGCCCATAGGTGGTGTCCATCACCTTCGCGAGTTCGCGCCACTGATCATAGCTTGATACGTCCAATGTGCGTATCAAGGAATCGCCGCTAATCAATGCCGCCGTTTCCGTCGACGGCTCCAAGTCCGCCAAGACGACCGTGGCTCCGTGCGCCGAAAGTTTAACGGCAATTGCGCGGCCTATCCCCTTGGCCGCGCCCGTGACGACAGCGATCTTTCCAGCGAGGTTTTGTTCCATATCTTCTCCAGCTTTCTATGCGTTTGGGGCGTGGGCCGAACTGATGCCGGCTTGACAAATGGAGTGGCGTCTCACGCCGGTCGTGAAGAATGTTAGCGCGGCGACGGTCGGAGCACTCCACCATCGGGCCAATAAGGCACTATATGGTGGCGAGGCGCTGGCTGTGTGTACGCTTGCTATGCTGTGCCCCCTTCGCACTGATCCTCGCTAGCTGATAACTTGACACATCATCCGCTCGAAGTCCATAAGTACGAACAGGTTCTACGTGCGGAATATTTCTGCTCGCTGGCGCGATAGCTATCGCCCGAGCGGGAAGCTGTATCGGAACAGATAAAAAGAGCATCCGAGAGGTATGTGCCTTGGCTCATGAGATTATCATTGAAGCGGCTGATCAGCATTTTAGAGCCGAAAATTCTCTGGATCTGGAGGGGGTGGGATCGACATTTCATCCGAGCGCCACATTCGCTTTGCAGACCTTTACATTGCACATTTCCTCCATGGAAACGATCATGGAACTGCACCGCCGAATGTTTGCGCTGTTTCCCCAAAGGGTGTCCGAACCAAGAAAAACGCACGAATGGTACAAGAAGGGAGGGCTTAGCGCAGAGTGGGAATACACGCTGACGCAAGCATCCGGGACGCGGGTCAGGGCCAAACGAGTAACTATATTTGAGTTTTTGGACGGGCTCATCATATCGAAGCGATTGTTCATGGACGGGGCCTATTCGGATCTGCTGCGAGAAGCGCTTGGCAGTGATGTTCTGGCACTGCCGGGCGTTGAAAAACTGGGCAAGTAGAAGGGCCCGAATCCGTAGCCTGGCCTTTCTTTCAAGGCGCGAACTCGGGAAGGTGACAGATGGCAAACCTGACTAAAGAGCAGATGCTCGACATTCTATTGCGGCACGACGCTGCTGAGGCAAGGGGAGACCTGGATGCCGTTATGGCAACTGTGTCACCCAACCCATTTTACGAGTTCCATCCCGCCGGGATCACTCTCGATACGGTCGAAGCTGTGAGGGAACTATATCGTACCGCGTTGCCAGGCTATGTTCAATTGCTCGCAAATGCGAAACAGCTTGATTTCTGGACCAACGATACCAGTTGCGCGGCGGAATTCGAGTTTCTGATCCCTCTCGAATCGGGCGAGTACCATCGCGCACGGCTTTTCGTCATAATCGAGTTCGACGGCGATCTACTTCAGACGGAGCGTGGCTACATCGATTTTATCTTTGAGAAGCATCATTCAGCGGTTCTAGGTGAGGATTTGCTAACGTTCCCGGGCGTTCGCGTGATTAATGCGGCCACCAGACATTAATTAAGCGCGCCATTCGATATTGTCGGATCGAAGTTCGCGGAGCGGCGGCGGAGATTGCCTCGTTTTTTAGGGCTCAGTCCGGTAGGCGCGACGAACAGCAGAGATCGCCCCTAAGCCCAGTAAGCCCAGTAAGCCCAGTAAGCCCAGTAAGCCCAGTAAGCCCAGTAAGCCCAGTAAGCCCAGCAACATAAAAAGGAATGCCCATGTCAAGTTCGCAAGCTGCCAACAGCCCTCCGGGCTCGTCCCGCACGGCGCGCGCGCTCTGGTTCGAGGCTAAACGTGTTGCGGCGTTGCGGACGGAGCCGCTGCTCGCGCCAACCGCCAATCAGATACAAGTACGTGCCTTGCACTCGCTCGTGAGCGCGGGCACCGAACTTAGTCTCTATACGGGCAAAGGCGACCTCCCGATTGAGATGATCCCCACCAACGAGGGGACGCGGCCCTTCCCGATCAAATTTGGCTATCAGGTTGTCGGCGAAGTTATCGAGGCAGGGGCTGCAACGGACTTCGCTGTCGGAGATCTGGTTTATACCATGCAGCCGCATCAGGATCTGTTCAATATCGAGGCTATCTCTCCTTTCGTCACCAGAATTCCAAGAGGCTCTGATCCATTAAGGGCAGCTTTCTATGGTTTATTCCTGGTAGCGATGCACAGTTTTCTACAATGTCCGGTGCGGCCCGGTGAATGCGTGG
Organism: Sphingobium sp. EM0848; assembly: GCF_013375555.1. Lineage (NCBI taxonomy): Bacteria > Pseudomonadati > Pseudomonadota > Alphaproteobacteria > Sphingomonadales > Sphingobiaceae > Sphingobium > Sphingobium sp. EM0848. Next base: position 253,613 of record NZ_JABXWB010000003.1, on the reverse strand, counting down.
TTGTGTCGGGTCTTGGCATCATAGGCCAGCTCGCCGCATTTATTGCACGAAAATCGGCGGGCAAGCTGGTTCTTGTCGCACCGCCTGGCGTAAAGACAGATATCGCCAAATGGATCGGTGCTGACGCGATCGTCGATCCTGAGGACGCCGCCGAGGCGATCGCCCAGTGCAGTGATGGCCGTGGTGCCGATCTATATGTCGAAACGAGCGGAGCACCCGCAGCTTTACAGACGGCGATCGAGAACACATGTGTTCTTGGGACAATCGCCGTTCCCGCTTGGTACGGGTCCGAAAGCGTGAATCTATCACTCTCTTCAGAATTTCACCTGCGGAGCCAGAAGCTGATTAGTATACAGGTTCTCCACGTTGATACTGGCTTGGACTGGAACTGGGAGCGACGAATGGCGGTCGCCGATCTTTTCCTGAAGCAGATCGATATCGAGACGCTTATCACCCATCGTTTTCCGTTCAGTGAAGCGCCCGAAGCCTATAAGCTCCTTGATGAGCAAGCGTCATCAGCACTTGGCGTCATTTTGGACTACCGCATTTAGAGTATCCGTTGTGACCAAGCCCGTGTTGACACCCCCCTTGTGGTTGGCTTTGAGGAGAGCGTTGGCGAGGATGATAAGTTTTCGCATGACCGCCGTGATGGCCACTTTGGCGGGTTTTCCGGCGGTGACGAGGGCTTGATATTATTGTTCATATCGGCGTCGAAGCGGGTGGCGACGATGGCTGGCATGTAGCGTGCTTGGGCACAGGATCGCGTGTCCGCTGCGGATGTGTCCGCGTCCACGGTGCTGGCCGCTGTGGCTGGCCTGCGGGGTGAGCCCGGCGAGGCCGGCAACCTGCTTGCTGTCAAGGTGCCCGAGTTCGGGCATTTTGCGAAGCATGTTGATGGCGATGAGTGCGCCGATGCCGGGGATCGAGACGAGGATGTCGAAGCGTGCGACCAGTTCGGGATCGTTATGCAGGCGGGTTTTCAGGGCTGAATCCATGGCAGCGGTCTGTCGGTCGATTGGGCGAAGCGTTGGGCGGCGTGACGCTTGAGCAATGGGGCGCGGCAGGCGTATTGGCAGTTCTTGGCGGCGGTGCGATTCTTGACCAGGGCGAGCCGGGCGATGTGAAGTTCCTTCATCTCGTTGATGGCTTAGCTGATGATCGCTCGCACTGGCAGGGTCAGCAGCGCGCCCATGCGGGCGAGCATGGCGGCGTCGATCGCATCGGTCTTGCGTGCGCGCCGGCGGCCTGGCCAAAACGCCGCGCTTGTCAAGGTTGACCTTTACACTCGGTAGATCGGCCTCGCCGATGCGGTGATGGTATGGCCCGGTCGGTTCGAAGACGACGCGAGCAATGGGCATGCTCGCCAAGCCTATGTGGGCGTGACTATGGGTACCAGCGGTCCTCCCAGCGACGATTTCGTCCGGAAGGTCCGGCGAACCCGCCGACCTTTATCGCGTCGCCAGACGGTGCCCTCTGGAAACCAGCAGAGGTCTGCGCCGTTGATCCGCCGTCCGCGCTGAACATCCCTTGTCAGGCGGAAACCCTAGACAGGAAATTCAGTATCACCTCATTCACTTCATCTGGACGCTCGATATGCGGGCAATGGCCGGTCCCATGCACTATGTGGAGCTCTGAGTCGGGGATTTTATCCGCAAGCTCCTTTTCCCAGCCCGGAAGACGAAGTCTGTCCTCGTCCCCGGCGATAACCAGGGTGGGCATATTGAGACGTTCGTATGGGGTGTCATCAGCGCGACCGAAAAACTCCCGTACTGGGACAGTCGGATTTTTGAAGCGGGCTGCCGCAATGGTTTCCCAAGCCCCAGGCCGGAGGCTCAATTCTACCCTTCGCCTCAAATATTCAGAGTCCTCACTCCATTTGGGATCGTTGAACATCGCTCGAAGCATTAATTTCATGCTATCCGCCGTGCCATCATAGCTCATCATTGCGCGGCGATGTTCATTATCGGGATTGAACCCCCCGCCTGCGATCAGGGTCAAGGAAGATATGCGATAAGCGCCTGGATCGCTGGCTACCGTTCGGGAAAAGAGGCCTGCGCCCATTGAATTGCCAATGACGTGGCTTTCTTCCAGTTCCATGATTTGCATGAAGCGGCGCATATGCGCCATCATTCGTGCCTGCCCCCCGCAGAAATCATATAATTTGTCCGTTTCGCCATAACCAAGCCAGTCCGGCGCAATCACCCTATAATGTTCCGCGAGCCTGGAAATTGTGAATTCCCAGCTAAGCTCCGCACAAGCCCCAAACTCGCCGCTATGCAGCAAAAGTACGGGCGACCCCTTACCCTCATCGTAATAATGCGTGCGGATACCGTCGATGTGCACAAATTTGCTGCTAAAGCTCACTGCTATCTCCCAATTACGTGTCATCACCATATTTCAGCTGTGGCGGCAGGTTGACGCGCGGCGTGAGCGCCCCCATGATATCGGGACCGATAGCCCAACATCGCCCTGCTGCACAACAATTATCTGTTCATACATTCGACCATGTTCTCCAGGTTGTACATTTTTCGACTCTGGAGAATCCCGGCTTCAACTACGCTTGGCCGCATGGTCCGCAGCGAGCGCTTCGCGAGGCTGAAGCGCAAGCCGGGTAAAAAATATCGTTTCTTCTCGAAGTTGACGGCTTGGCTGATCGCGGTGGAGGTTTGCGGTACCGCTGACTACTGGGCTCGCATGCTTACGGCGATGAGCCATGAAGTGCGACCGATCCCTTCTCGTTCGTGATATTCCACGCGCCGTCGACAATAGGGATGATGACTACATCGCCCACCATCCAGGTCAGATTTTGTACTTGTGCCATTGACCGGTTTCTTCACCAGTCGGCGCTACTGCGCCACAAACCCGCCGTCGACGGCGATGATCGAACCGTTCATAAAATCTGACGCCGATGAGGCCAAATAGAGTATCGTGCCCTGCAGTTCGCTGGGCTCGGCGATGCGTCCAGCCGGCGTGTGGCTTTCCATCAGGCGCACAAAATGGGGATCGTTCGTGCCCAATCCGGTCCGGTGAAAGCCTGGGCAGATCACATTGATCTGAACATTATGCGAAGCATATTCAAGCGCCATTTCGCGGGTCAGATTGACGACGGCGCCCTTGGTGGTGGTATAGCCGCCCGCATTCAGGAAGCCGCCACCTACCAGTCCCCATATGGACGAGATGTTGATGATCTTACCCTTGCGTCGGGAATGCATTCCCTTCAGTACTTCACGGGAGCAGTAGAATACGCTGTTCAGATTGATATTAAGCATCCGCTGCCAATCCTCTGTCGGATACTCGTGAATCATCCCCCGGAATGGCTCGCCAATACCCGCATTATTCACCAGGATATCGATGGGACCGACAGTCCTTTCCATCTCTGCAAATATGGCGGCGACTTGCCCCTCATCTGCAACATCTGCAGTGAACGAATGGGCTTGGCGACCGAGCGAGCGGACATGCGCCGCTGTTTCTTCCATTCCGGTGGGATTGATATCGACAAGTACGACATCAGCCCCGGCCTCCGCTAGAGCGTAGGAAGAGATCCGGCCCAGTCCGCTGCCGGCGCCAGTCACGACCGCGACCTGATGCGTCAGTCCGAAAATGTCGTTAAGCAATGACATGTTGGTCTTCTTAACAGTTGATCAGGTCTGACAAAGACTCACCGCGCTCGTTCTCACAGCTGGTCAGGTAATCGTCGAAGTTCGCTTTTCGCGTCCAGTTCCAATAATCCGACACCTCAAATGGAAGATTCGATACGACGTTCCCGCTGGCGCTCTTGTACCAGCTCGTCACATGCGGGCTGGCAATCGCTAACCCGGCGGCCTCTCTGCGATACCGCTCGACATATTCGGTATAGATTTCAGGACGGCACTCGATCGTATCCCAGCCATTCTCGATCATGCCTTGTACCGCGTCCATGATATAGCGGCTGTTGCATTCAGCCAGAAATATGACGTTGAATACGGCAGTGCCTGGTCCAAAGACCATGAACATATTTGGGAAATTGGGTACTGCTATGCCGAGATAGGCACGCGCATCCTCACCCCAGAAGTCGCTCAGCACCACGCCGCCCTTGCCCACGATCCGCATCGGGTACATGAAGCGCGTCGCCTGGAAGCCCGTCGCGTAAATAATGATGTCGACATCGAGGTGACGCCCGTCGGCCATGACGATGCCCGTTTCGTCAAGCGCCGCGAGGTTCCCGGTCACGAGCTCTGAGTTATCCCTCTTCAGGCTACGCAGATAGCTGCCATTATTGGGCATGATGCGCGTGGCGAATGGCGGATATTTGGGCGTGAGCTTTTCCAGCAGATCAGGGCGATCGTCAAGTTCGCCTTTCAGATAATCTGTCAGCCGCTCGCGTACCTGGTCGTTTAGCGCGCTGACTGATCGCTCCTGATGCGGCCAGGAGGGGTCGATCGCGGCGGCGATCTTCAGACCGTACAGCGAGCGGGACGAATAGCGCGCGCGATACCAATGCGAGTAGAAAGGTACATGTCCAAGCAGCCACTTCATACCCGGCGCGATTTCCGCCAGATGATTGGGCGATGGCAGCAGCCAATGGGCGGTCCGCTGCACTACAAAAAGCTGATCCGCCTTTTCCGCAATTTCCGGGATGGCCTGGATCGCACTCGCGGCAGTGCCGACGACCGCGACCCGCTTGCCTTCATAGGAAATGGAACGGTCGTAGGCGCCGGTATGGCAAGCGATGCCCCCGAAGCGCTCAGCACCGGGCAAGTCAGGGATTTTGGGCCGGCTGAGTTGGCCAACGGCAGGAATGAACGCCTTGGTGACGATCATATCAACCGATCCATCCTCCCGACACACGCTGACATGCCAGGTCGACTCCTCCTCCGACCAGACGGCTTCAGTGACTTCGCTGTTGAACTGAACTTTGCTGAGGATGTTGTATTTCTGCGCGATGCCCTGAAAATACTCCAAAATGCGGTCGCGCTCGGAAAAATGGTGCGGCCAGTCAGACCGTCTTTCGAAGGAATAGCTGTAGAAATAATTGGGCACGTCGCACCGACAGCCGGGATAGCTGTTCAGCAGCCAAGTCCCCCCGACATCGCTGTTCTTCTCGATGATAACATAGGGAATGCCCGCTTCCTGCAGGCGGATCGCCATCAGCATCCCTGACATGCCTGCACCGACAACTAGGGCATGGAAATCCCCCGCCTTTTCCTTCAGCGCAGCGGGCCATTCGCGCAGCGCGATCGGGCGATCGTCGATCCGGGCATCGGCCAGCAGCATCGGTAGATAGGAATCGGGCACCGCGTCGCCCGCCACCAGGCGCATCATCTTCAGGAGGGCGTCGCTATCGAACGGCGGCAAGGCCGGCGACCCGCGGTCACGATAGTCCTTGAGCAGCTCGAGCGCCTGGGCGCGCACGGCTTCTCGCTGCTCCTCTGTCAGGCCATCATTATCGACCGGCCCAAAAGGTGCAGCGGCAGGGCGAATTCCGCTGTCCCACAATCGTAAATCCCCGACCAAATGCGACATGGAAGCCATGAGCGCGGGCATCGACGCCTCGCGCAATGCGTCGGCGATGAACGCGTCACTTTCAGTGATGGGATGAAGCTCTGCGCCATTCGACATTAGATCACCTCTCTTGATGGGTGGAAGGACGAAAATTGGTCCGGTCTAGCGGCCAATCCGCCCAATTGGTTTCCGCGCGAAGCAATCATATGGGAACATTCCGCGGCCATCATTCCGCCGATGATACGATTGCGGAAGCCGCCCTTAGCAGCTGCTCGGCCAAAGGCACCGCCATCATGTCGCAATTCTCGTTGACCTGCGATGCCGACGATGCGCCCACGATGGGCAAGGTCACACCAGGCCGGCTGGCTAGCCATTGCAGCGCCAGATGCGGCAACGAGACATCATGTTCCGCGCAAAGCATCTTCAGTCGCTCCAGCCGTGCCCAGTTGCGCGCCGTGAAGAACCGCTGTTCGAAGCGATTAACGGCCTTGCTCCGCAAACTGCCCGCGACCGGCAGCTCGGCCGTATATTTGCCCGTAAGCAGGCCGCCGGCCAGCGGAAAGAACGGCGCGAAGGCCATGCCCTTTTCCAGCGCGATCATTGGAAGCATCTTCTCCTCGACGGCGCGCTCCAGCAGATTATATTCCGCTTGCACCAGCATCGGGCCGGCAACAGCCATTGAAGCAGCGGTAGCCAGAAGTGCGCGCAGTTGCGATGGCGCGTGGTTCGATACGCCGTAGCCGCCGACCTTTCCCGCCCGCATGGCCCGATCGATCACGCCCAGCGTCTCCGCTAGCGGTGTGGCTTCATCAGGAAAATGGATCAGCCAGATATCGATCTGTTCCCGGCGCAGCCGTCGCAGGCTCTGATCCAGTACGATGTCGGCGAGCGCGGCTGAAGCGGCGCCGGTTCCCGCGTTTGCCAATGACGGATGGCCGAATTTAGTGATGATCCTGCTCGACTTCGGGTCGGGCGGCAGCCAACGTCCAAGCTCTTCCTCGGAACAGCCACCCGCATAGCTGGCAGCCGTGTCAAACAGCGTTACGCCCCGATCGAGGGCAGTAAACACAATCTCCCGCGCCTGTGCGCCATCGATATGGCCCAGCGTGTTGCAGCCGAGCGCCATCGCACAAGCGGTTAAATTAAAGGCGCTGTGGTGCGTGATTCAAATCTCCAGACGGTTGCACCGTCATATAGTAACCAGGGCTATAGACTTGCATGGCCTGCCGCCCGCGACTGCCAGCATGTTTTAAGCTTGCGCAACTGAGGCTCACAGACTATTCTGTACACATATGGGATTGTATTCTAGCTTAGGAACATTTGCAATGGGTGATGAGTGGAACAAATTGCAACCTTTCCGTCGATGCCGTTGACCCGCAAGAGACCTGACCGCTCACGCAATATAAATTGATGAAGCCAGCAAAAATCTGGCCGATGGAGATGGCTTGCAATCGACCAAGCACACAAGATGAAAGCGACGCTTAAAATCAACTTGGCCGGTGAGTTGGCTGGGAACGCCGCCTCGACTATCTGACGCACAACTTATGGTTCCGGGGCATATCTTTCCTCAAAAATCAATGTAGCGGGGCGTTGCCCTGCTTTACAGAAACAGGGACTTGAAGCGATGACTTCCTACACCGTGCCAGCGGTCATGCGTCAGTATCATAGCCGCTTTATCGAGATCGATGGCATCCGCACCCATTATCTGGACGCTGGCGACGGTCCGCCATTGGTGATGCTTCACAGCGGGGAATTTGGCGGCAACGCCGAACTATGCTGGGAATATCTGATCCCGCTCCTTGCGCCGCATTTCCGAATCATCGCACCAGACTGGCTCGGATTCGGCGAAACGGCGAAGGTCCACGACTTTGAAAGCAAGCGCGCGCGGATGTTCTGGCATATCGCTCGCTTCGTCGAAGTGATGGCGCTCGATAAGGCGCATTTTGTGGGGAACTCGATGGGCGGCACATTCCTGCTGCAAATGGCAAGCGAACAGCCATGCCGCCTTCCCATTGATCGCATGGTTTCCATCAGCGGCGGCGGCTTCGTGCCCGCCAATGCGTATCGCCAGCGACTGCTCGACTATGACGGCAGCGAAGCGTCGATGGCGGAGGTGCTGGAGGCCATTTTCGAAAATCCGGTCTGGTATCGCGATCCGGCCTATATCAAGCGGCGTCACGCGATCAGCATCGCGCCAGGCGCATGGGAAAGCGTCGCCGCAGCCCGTTTCCGGTCGCCCGCCGCGCCTCCGCGCAGCGATTTCGGCAATGTGGACACGACTCCCTACAGCAACATCACCGCGCCGACGCTCATTATCGCCGGCGCGCGCGACAAGCTGCGCCTGCCCGGCTACGCCGATGAACTTGTCAACCAGATCCCCGGCGCCCAACTCGCCCTCTTGGAAGATGGAGGCCATTGTCCGAACATCGAGCAGCCCGAAGAGATTGCGGCGCTGATGCTGCAATTTCTTTTAGACCAACCATCCAACCATCAGGAATCAAGCCTATGACCATTCTCGTTCTTGGCGGCACCGGAAATGTCGGCAGTCATCTGGTAAGGAATCTGCTCGATCAGGGACAGTCGGTTCGGGTACTGGTGCGCAACGCGGATCGCGCCAGCCTTGTGCCAGCTGACGCCGAAGCGGTGGTGGCCGATGTCGTCGGCGATCCCGATGGCGCTCGCACTGTGTTCAACGGCATAGAAGCGGTGTTCATGTTGAACGCTGCGACGACTTATGAAACTGTCGAAGGCCTGTTGGTGGTCGCCATGGCGAAAGCCGCCGGCGTGCAGCGTTTCGTCTATCAATCGACGCATAGTATCGGACATCTGCACCACCTTCCCCATCTGGGTTCCAAGCTGGCGATTGAGGCGGCGGTCAAAACGTCGGGAATGATCCACACCATCATCAGTCCCAATCACTTTTTTCAGAATGACGAATATTCGCGCTATGCACTGATGAACCACAGCATCTACCTGAACCCCATCGGCGATGTGGGCTGCTGGCGCGTCGACGTACGCGACATCGCAGATGCTGCGGCGAAGATCCTCACATCGGACGGCCATGGCGGAAAAAATTACGCCCTCATCGGCCCTGAGAATCTCAACGGTCCGCAATGCGCCGAAACCTGGGCGCGGGCGCTGGGCCGGCCCATAAGATATGAAGACGACACCAGCCAGTGGCAGGCGGTCGTAAAGCCCTATCTCGCGCCATGGGTGGTCGATGATCTGGGCGCCATGTTCGAGGAAATCAAGATTCACGGTATGCTTGGCAATGCGGAGGAGCTGGAAATCCTCACCCAATTGCTCGGCCGCCCTCCCCGCAGCCATGTCGACTATGTCGCGGAATGCGCCGCGCAATGGCAGGAAGCGGTCAGCGCCTGATATTATTCCCCAAGGCACATTCCTGCAATGAGCGAGGCAAGTATGAACGACAACAAAGCGGTCGTCACCGCCTTTCTGGCGGCTGTTTCCGCCAAAGGCATGATGGAAGCTGTCCGCGAATATGGAAGCGATGATTTTTGCTGGTGGATCTGCGGCATGGGCGACGTAACGCCGCAGCTCCCCCATTTGAGCGCCGCCTTTCAAAAGATCTTCGACGGACGCGGGATGGTCATCACGCCGCTGCGCTTGATCGGTGAGGGCGATTATGTCGCGGTTGAGTCCCTGACCGACTGTAGGCTGCATAATGGCGACGAATATAAGAACACCATCTCCCACTGGATAACCCTGTCGGACTCGAAGATCGTGCGCATAGCGGAATATTTCGACAGCGCCTATGGCCAGAAGGTCATTGGTGCTGCTTTGGGGGAAGCGCTCGCCGAGCTGCATTGAACCCGCGCAAACAAGGCAAAAGGGAGGACGAACATGGCGGACCGGCTGGCAGGGAAAGTTGCGGTCATAACCGGCGCGGCAACAGGATTGGGACAAGGCGCTGCCTTGCTCTTCGCCAGGGAAGGAGCGACGGTCGTGGCCACCGACTTGGACCAGGCGGGCCTGGGGGAGACGGTTAAGCGCGCAAAGGCCGATGGCACGACCATAGAGGCTGTCAGCATCGATCTGACCGGTGAAGCAGGCGCAAAGGCCTTGATGGACGCTGTCATAGCCAGGCATGGGCGCATCGACAGCCTCGTCACCGCGGCCGGCTTCGTCGAATTCGCTCCAGTCGGCGACATGTCCCTTTCCCAATGGCAAAGGACGATGAAAGGCGAACTGGACATCGTCTTCTTGCCGGTGACGGCAGCCTGGCCGCACATGGTGGCGCAGGGCGGCGGTGCCATTGTCAATTTCGCTTCGTTGGCGGCCTGGAACGCCACGCCCTCCCTGGGGGCCGCCGCTCACGCCGCGGGCAAGGGCGGCATCCTGTCCTTCACACGACAGCTCGCCCTTGAAGGAGCCTCGCATGGCATCCGTGCCAACACCGTCTCCCCCGGCGCCATTCAAACCGCATCGGCGCAGCTGGCCTTCGATCATGTGCCCGGCTTCAAGGATGCAACCCTGAACAAATCCATGATCCGCAGGCATGGAACGGCCGAGGACGTCGCCTGGGCGCTCGTCTATCTTTGCTCGGACGAGGCAAGTTGGGTCACTGGCACCGACCTGACCGTGGACGGCGGCGCAAGCGCCTGGTGACGACCGCACAGCATCAGGATGCGCCAGGCATGTGCATCCGATACTCCCGGGGCGTCATGCCTGTCACGCGCCTGAACGCATGGCTGAAGCTCGACACATCGCCATAGCCGACCTGCAACGATACCTCCGACACCGGAAGCGCAGTCGTGCGCAAAAGCTGCCGCGCGCGATCAATCCGCGCCTCATTGGCGAGGTCGCGAAATTGCAAATGGCGCTCTTGCAATGCCCGTTGCAGAGCCCGGGGTGACTTGCCCAGACGTTTTGCGACCGCGGGAAGAGCAAGCATATCGGGGAAGGACGCAACGAGAATGCGCGCAACATGCCCTCCGATATCCTCGTCCAGCTCCAATTGTGCAATGCTTTCGCGGGTTCTGGCCAGATAGGACCGGTAAAGAAGTTCATTGGCGTGGGGCAAGGGCCGATTCAACAACTCGGGAGCCCAGAGCCAGCGCGTCTTTGGCGCACCGAACGTAAGTGGTGCCCGGATGAAGGAGAATAAGCCTGAATAGGCTTGCGGAAATTCAAGTTCGACGGCCGTCAAGGGGAATGCCCCGCCCCAAATGTGATCAAGCGACCGGGTCGCGAGGGCTACATCGCGGCAAACGGTGAAATGCTTCAGATCATCCGGCACCTCGTCCAGGGACATTTCCATCCCCGCCTGCCCCCGCTCTACTCGCACCGAAGCAAAGGTGGAGAAGGTGAATTCCAATTCGCTCAGATGAACGATATCGAGCATATCCTTCAGACAGGGAGCGCTGAGCATCGCCAGCCCGATATTGTCCAGTGTCAGGAGGTTATACCGCGATCCGGCGGCGATCCAGAATTCGGGCCGGTCTACCGTCATCGTCGCGAACGCACGCTGGAATCGCAACTCCTGACCGCCGGAAAGAGTGGCGTCCAGAGTTTCAGCAACCTCCGGCGAAAGATCGGCCGCGCGAAACGCGGCGGCGCTGTCCAGGCCGGCGCTACGGAGAATATCCGCCATGATCCTGACGCTGACATTGGACAGGCTGATCTTGTGATAGGTCTCCCGCCGCATATAATCCTCGCCTGGCGCAAAATAACAAATATCTGGCGGTTTTGCTTATAGGTCAATCGGTTCTTACAATGCAAAATGCTCGCCTCCGCATGAGTGGCGGCAATGACGATGCTTTGCATCGGGATAAATCGTAAAGAGGATGTGCGATGCACGACGTAAGTTTTGAAGCAACCGACTTTAGCTGGTTCAACCCGTTCGATACATCATACATCCACGATCCCTATCCGACGGTGAAGCGGATCCATGCCACAGCGCCTGTATTTTTCTACGAGCCATTGGCGCTTTGGATCGTCAGCAAATATAACGACGTCAAGACTGTGCTGAAGGACGCCGACACATTTTCGAGCAAGGTTTTTGGCTTCTTGCCACCCCCGGCTGACCTCGCCCCGCACGTACGAGACTTTACCGATCACGAACTGCTTTTGAGCATGGATCGGCCCGAACATAACGTGCTGCGCCAGCCGCTTGCCAGTGTATTCACGCACAAACTGGTGTCGGATCTGGAACCCGCAGTCCGGGAGCAAGCGCGCCGGCTGATCGATGGCTTCATCGCCAATGGTCGGTGTGAGCTGATGAGCGAGTATAGCTACCCGCTCGCACTATCGACCATTGTCAAGACTTTCGGCGCTCCAGACGAGCATAGTGCTCTGTTTCGTGGATGGAGCGACGACTTCATGACTATGCTGTCGGTTCGCCGCTCTCCGCAAGAAGAGCCTGCGGCTGCGCACCCAATGTCGCCGGAAGACCTGCGCAAGCACTGGACAAACCTGTTGAAGGCCAAAAGCTATTTCAAGGAATATGTGTCCAGGCTGCGGCAGGCGCCCGGAACCGACGTTTTTTCGACGCTGCTGGCACTAAAGGATGCCAACGGCGACTACCAGGTTTCCGATGCCACCGCCGTTGTCAACATTCCGAATTTGATCGCGGCCGGGCATGATACGACCGCCAACATCATCAGTCAGGCGATCATTCTGCTGAATGATAATCCCGAGCAGCGGCGCCGGCTCCAGGACGATCCGTCGCTGATATCGCAGTTGATCGAGGAAACCCTTCGCATGAGGGGCTCCGCGCTGGGCCTGCTTCGCCGCGTAAAACAGGATGTGGTCATCAGGGGGATCGACATCCCTGCCGGATCGATCGTCTACGCAATGTTAAACGGCGCAGGGATGGATGCCGACCAGTTCGACAATCCAGGCACGTTCGATCTGTCCCGGGCAAATGCCGGTCAGCATCTCGCCTTCGGCTTTGGTCGTCACAATTGCATCGGCAGTCAGTTGGCGAGAATGCAGGCCCGTGTCGCGCTCAGCGAACTGCTCATCCGTCTGCCCGATTTCCGCCTGACGCCGTCTCAGCCAGTCACCTATGCGCCCGGCCTTCCGCTGCGGTTCACGACATCAGTGCCGCTGGAATGGTGAGGCGCGGCGGTTATCCCGGCGTCGGCGGAACGACGGGCTCCAGATCCCAGAATTGCTGTTGCCAATATCGTCCGCCCCCCGCGCAATCATCGGCTCGCATCCTATTCGTAGCGGAGTCCTTTTGCCGCCAGCGTCTCCCGCATCTGATAGATGTCGAGCCCCAGTTCACCGGCCGCCAGCCGGGCACGCTTGGTCTCCTCATTCTTGTCGCGAGTTTGGGCGGCGACTAGCACCGACGCTGCCTCCCCGCGCTTGACAACGCATACGCCATCATCATCCGCGACGATGACATCGCCCGGCTCGATCGCTGCGCCGGCACAGACGATGGGAATATTGACCGATCCCAATGTGGCCTTGACAGTGCCTTGCGCGCAGATTGTCTTAGACCAGACCGGGAATCCCATCGCGGTAAGGTCGCGAACGTCTCTGACCCCGGCGTTGATCACCAGGCCGCGACATCCCCGCGCCAACGCCGACGTCGCCAGCAGGTCGCCGAAATATCCATCATCGCAGGGGCTGGTGGGCTGCAGAACCAATATGTCGCCTGGCTGCAATAGCTCGATCGCCACATGAAGCATCCAGTTATCGCCAGGCGGGGCCGAAATTGTGACGGCCGACCCGGCGATCCGCGCCCCCGCGTAGATGGGCCGGATGGTGCTCGCCAACAGGCCGGTACGGCCCTGCGCTTCATGAACCGTGGAGACCCCGGCCGCAGCAAGCCCGTCGATCACGGCTGCCTCCGCGCGTCGAATATCCCGCACTACGCATCCTGACTTCACGATCAGATCCTCCGTACAGCCCGCCTTAACGCGGATCGGTGATGGTCACGCGGATCGTTCCGACTCCCTTGATCTCCCCGACGACCTCGTCGCCAGGAACGACCGGCCCGACGCCAGCGGGAGTGCCGGTGTAGATCAGGTCACCCGCAACGAGGGCATATTGCCTCGAAAGCTGAGAAACGATTTCGGCCGAGTTCCAGATCATGTCGGAGATGTCAGCCTTCTGGCGGATTTCGTCGTTGACGCGGAGCGACAAGGCGCCCTTGTCCGGCAAAAACCCTTCCTTCAACGGAACAATTGCGCCGATCGGAGCCGATGCGTCGAACGACTTTCCGATCTCCCACGGGCGGCCGGTCTTGCGGGCCTGGATCTGCACGTCGCGACGGGTCAGGTCGATCCCGGCAGCGATGCCGAAGATATGGTTCGCCGCATCCTCGACTGCGATTTCTACGCCGCCCTTGCCAATGGCCAGGACCAGCTCGATCTCATACTGGAAATCCTTCGTAAACGGCGGATAGGCAACGGCAGCGCCATCCTCAACAATCGCATCCGCAGGCTTCTGAAAGAAGAAAGGGTTTTCGCGTTCATCGGCCCCCATCTCGCGAATATGCTCGGCATAATTCCGGCCAACGCAATAGATACGACGCACGGGAAAACGTTTGTCTTCACCCTGAATGGCGACGCTGACCACCGGCGGGGCGTCAAAAATATACTCGTCATTACGCATTGCCGCGCATCTCCCGAAAGATATCTAGTTTTTCCTGAATGACCCGATCAGAATAGCTGAACAACACCGCATCCTGATCGGCCGAAAGGGTGAAAGGAACCCAGCTCGGCACGACAAAATGATCCCTTGGTTCAAAATCGAAGCACGCGTCGCCGATCACCACGCTGCCCGCACCTTCTACGACCGAGAAGACAGTTCCTGCGGTGGATTTGTACGGGGAGGTCGTGAATCCCTTGGGAACAAGCTGGATGGCCGTCGTGAGCGTTGGCATCGCCGGACCGCCGTTAACGGGATTGATATACAGCATCTTATACGCGTGATGGAGGTCGGGATCGCGTGAGCGGGACATACGGTCGAGCGCGTCCCGGCTGATCCGATAGGGATAGTTGAAAAGCGGCGACGTCAGCGTTTCCTGCTTATAATCGACAGGCAGAAGGTTGCATCCCGCTTCGGCGAAGGATGCGCCCTGCTCCCGCGTGATCGCCTGCTCCTTACCGTCATAGGACTCACGGAAACTGGCGCTCAAAATGTTGACCACGTGCATGTCCAGCCCGTCGAGCCACACCATTGGATTTGGCGACGGGTTGCCATGATCATGCCACGTCCACGACGGCGTAATGACGAAATCGCCCGGCTCCATCATTGTCTTTTCTCCAGCGACCGCAGTGTAGGCCCCGCTTCCTTCAACGATAAAACGTAGTGCGGATGCGACATGACGATGCGCCGGCGCGATCTCGCCAGGCAGGATGATCTGCAGGCCGGCAAACAGGCTGGGGGTGATACGCGACTGGCCCCGCAATCCCGGATTCTCCAGGACCAACACCCTGCGCTCGGCCTCCTCGGTCGAAATGATGTCACACGCCTCCATCAAATAGGGCTTGATGGCGGCATAGCTCCAATGCGCAGGAAGCGCGTTCGGCCGGGGTTGATCGGTTACGAGGCCGTGAAGAACGCGCCATAAGGGCGCGAGATTCTGCGCGATAGCCTTCTCGTAAAACGGCATCCGACCCGCTTCGGCTTCCCGGTTGACGGTCGACACGATCCCGTCGTCCTGCGGAACATTACTGGAAGTCATGAGGTCACAAATTCCTTCTTAGAAACTTGTTCTCATATGTACACTTCATTTAGGAGCTGTCAAGCCGCCGCGAGAATTTGTCAAAGATGCAGGCTGCTGTTGTACGACCGGGATTGTGAGATGCCCTTCCCCTCATATACAAGGGTCGCGAACTCATGCGAGACGACGAGACGAACAGAATGACAGCAGAACATAATACTCAGGTTAAGTCGGCCGATCGAGTGCTCGACCTTTTCGAGCTTCTATCGAGGTCCAGCCGGGGGGTGTCCCACAGCAACATCGCGGACAGACTTGGCATCCCAAAAAGCAGCCTTACCCCCCTGCTCCGCAACATGGTCCTGCGCGGTTATGTTATCCTTGGCGCGGATGGACGCTCCTATCAACTCGGCCCGCAGCTACTGAAGCTCGTCCGTATCGGTCGCATCGCAAGCGATCTGGCGAAGGAAGCGACATCGTTTCTCCAGCAGGCGACCCGCGAGATCGGAGAAACCAGCGCTTTCAACCAGCTCCACGATGATCAGCAGGAAGTCGTAGCGACGGTCACGGGCCGTCATCGCCTGACCACCCATATGAAGGTCGGCGAGGTCGCGCCCCTTTATGCCACGTCGGGTGGCAAGGCCATGCTCGCGATGATGCCAGAGGATTACAGGAACGAGTATCACAAGCGGGTGCAGCTGGAACGGTCAACGGAATCCACGATCGTTCAGCGTGCCGCTCTGGAAAAACAGCTCGAGGAAATTAGAAAAACCGGTGTTGCTTATTCGTTCGAGGAATGGACTTCTGGAATCGTGGGGGTGGGGGTCGCTGTACTCGGTCCAGACGACTTCCCGATCGGATCGATCAACTTTGCGATCCCCGCCGCCCGTTACACCGAAGAACTCGGAAAAAACGCCGCGCGCGCGCTCAAGCGGTGCGCGGCGGACATGGGGCGGCTGTTCGACGATTTTAAGGGGGGCTTTGCTAAGCTTAGCGATTGATCCCGCCCCTCATAGAAAAAATGTTGCTGTGGCGGTCTCGTAACACTTGGCGCAATTCTGATGGGGTTCCGCTTCCGTGCCCATTTTCCACACAATGATGACTGATTGAGCGCTGTTTGCATATGTAACTTAGTACAAGTACGAGCAACCAGGTCATCACAAGCGGTAGCGCCCCCGTCGATCCGGATGTCCACGCCCGTCACCCACTGTGACTCGTCAGACGCGAGATACCGCGCCGCATAAGCGACATCATCCGGCTCGCCGAAGCGATCCAGGAGGGTCTTCTCGCGGATCGCCTCTTCAAATCCAGGTACGGCGTCAAAGGCCATCCTTGTCGCCGGGGTGACGATCAGTCCCGGCGAGAGCGAGTTGGCGCGGATCTTGTGCGGCGCTCCTTCCACGGCCATCTGCCGGGTCATGGCCAGCACACCACCCTTGCCTGTGGCATGGGCAATCTGCGGCAGCACTTTCACGCCACCCCAGGCGGCTACTGATGCGAAGTTGATGATCGATCCTCCGCCACGTGCAACCAGGTGGGGCCAAGCGGCCCGTACGGGGAGGAAGACGATGTCTAACTGTCTGGTTGCGACACATCTTCGGTCGGAACCCCGGCACGAACGCCGCTGTTCACCTCGGCCTTCTTCACCCACTCCAGTAGCGTGTAGGCCGAACAGCCGATCTTCTCGGCAATCGCTGTCGCTGCCGCCCAGCGAGACGGATGCTCCTTCTCGTGATCGAGAACCATCCTCACGGCCCGCTCACGAACCTCGGGCGCAAACTTGTTCGTCGTCTTGCTCATTGACCCTTCCTCTCAGGAGTTGGGGTCTCCGGCAATGCCGGGGCGGTTCAATGGACCTGGGTGACATCCTCCATAAATGCCGCCGTCTGCGCTTCATCCAGCAGGTCGACCGGCACGCGACCGTCAATGGAAAGTCCTTCTGCCTTGGCCAGCTCCAGCGTCTCATCGACAGCCAATCACCTGAGTCCCTTCGCGGGCGAACATCAGCGCGCAGCCCGACCGACCGCTTCCGCTACCAAAACCTGTGACGACTGCGACTTTACCTGCCAACCGTCCACTCTTTTTAGGCTCTCCTATAAACGATGACATGAAATCCAACTACATGCCCATTCTCAGAGATCAGCGAGGTGGTGTGCTAAGGGCTTGGAGGGCGATTCCACCATTTATCTGGATGTTCTCGCCAGTTACGAAACAGGTATCGCTGGCCAGCCAGGCTGCTGCGTCTGCGACATCCTGCACCGTGCCAATCCGGCCCATTGGGATGAGCTTCCGGACTTCTTCCCGAGCAAGCGAATCCCGCATTATGCCGCCAGCCATTGGTGCATCCAACGTAGCGCCGGGAGACAAGCTGTTTACCCTTATGCCGCGATGCCCGAAATCAAAGGCGGCCGATCTCACTAGCACGTCGCCGGCCGCCTTTGTTGCCATATAGGCCGCATGGTCCGGGAGTAGGGCTTGCGATGTCACCGAAGAGATTTGAATTATCGATCCACCCGCGGTCATCGCTCCAAGCATTGACTGCAGAAATAGGAAAGTCCCCGTAAACTGAACGTCGACAACCCTTTTTAACTCTTCTATCGTCACTTCCAGGAAGGGTGCGACCAAGTTCACGCCCACAGCGTTGACCGCTATATCAACCTTGCCGTATCGGCCCTTCGCGCTGTTAACAAGTGCGGCAAGGTCGTCCTTTTCGGTGATATCACAGCGAACAGCTGGAACGCCGAGTTCGGAGCCGATCTTTGAATTCGCGTGACGATTGCGCCCAGCGATGACGACGTCAGCTCCCAGATCCCGAAATCGCCGAGCGATTGCAAGGCCAATATTTCCAGCGCCGACACCAAGCACGATGGCCGATTTGCCATTAAGGTCGATCAAAGCGAGTATCCTTGAGAGTGATCAAGGCAGGCATTGTGAGCGAAGAAGACCCCAACGGGCTCTGGCCGCATCGATCACGACTGCCATCGGTCACGAAGGCTACCTCGCCATCAAGGCGCGTCATGCCGATCTCTCCCTTGCCTTATCGCTCCGACCGCATTGGCGATGTTGTTAAGTTCGAAGATGGCAGCCTGCTCGATGGCCCGTGAATCTGCAGTCCACCCATGCTCAAGCTCGACAAGGTGAGTGAACGTGTCGCTCTTGAGCGCTTCGGCTAGAAAGCACGTGAGATCCAAGGTGCCTCCGCCCGGCTGAACGCGACCAGGCATATCAGCTAACTGGACCACGCAGATATGGTCACGAGACTTTTCCCAGGCCGCATGGATGTCGCCGTCCATGGCCTGAACGTGTCCTGTGTCAAAGATCAGGCGGACGGCCGCGTGATTAGTCGCGGCCAAGAATTCAAGCGCACTGTCGGTGGACGTCAGCATCAGATCCGGCAATGCGATCATAGGCTCGATACCGATGGTGAGGCCCGCAGCCGCGGCCCGATCACCGGCTCTGCGAAGATGCTCGGAGGCGGCAGCCAACTGTTTGGAGCTGGAAAGCTCCGGCGTGCCCTGCAGAACGACGGCCAGAACCTTCGCCCCGACCTTGCAAGCCAAATCGATGGCGCTGTCGAAAAGCTGCTTCAGCTCGTCACAAGCAGTCCTGCCCGTCCGGGCAAATAGCGGAGTGAACATGGTCTGGAAGGACGCATAGGCTATCCCGCCACTCTCCAGCCCATGTTCACGCATCGCCGCGATGATGCTTTCGATCTGCGTTGCGGGACGGCTGATCAACCAAGGATCGAATACCCCAGCGAAGCCCTGTTCCGCGATGAAGCGGATCTGGACTATTGGATCAGGAGTCCCGACGCTGCGCAGGAACAACGGCTGCTCCGGCGACAGATAGCCCAAATGAGGCGCAAAGCGAATGGGGCCGCCGTAGGTCACGAGCGCCGATCCTTCGTCATCATGTCTGAAACCTTTTCCGCAGCCATCATCACCGGCAGGTTGGTCCCCGCAGCCATGAGGGTCGGGAAGATTGACGCATCAACGACGCGCAGTCCATCGACCCCCACCACGCGGCAGCGTGAATCCAGCACAGTGGCTTTCTGCGCGGGATTTCCCATCCGACAGGTTCCTGCGACATGGCCGCCCGGCAATACGGATCGCAGCACCTCTTCCCGCAGCGCGTCGGAATCGGCCAATACCTCGCTCAGGTTCCGGCCCGCCCGATCGAGGAAACGATCACGCACGAATGCAGGAGTGGACAGTCCGATCGCACCAGCAATGCTAAGCAGCTGCGCTTGCATATCGTTCTGCATGAGCTTGTAGACGAGCGGTGAGAAGTATGCCGGGAAGAAGGCGCGGTTGACGAGCTTTCTTACGGATGGTTGCGACAGGAACTGCCCAAGAAACAATACCCCGCCCATCA
Organism: Sphingobium sp. EM0848; assembly: GCF_013375555.1. Taxonomy (NCBI): domain Bacteria; kingdom Pseudomonadati; phylum Pseudomonadota; class Alphaproteobacteria; order Sphingomonadales; family Sphingobiaceae; genus Sphingobium; species Sphingobium sp. EM0848. The sequence goes on along the minus strand of NZ_JABXWB010000003.1, from coordinate 234,118 downwards.
TGCGCTCCAGGTCCCGGTAGTCGCTCAGAAGATTGAAGCTGACATCGAGTTCTCGGGAGGCCTGCAGCTTTATGACACCTGTCGAGTACACCTTGTTCAGGATCAGCATCAGGTTGGCAATCTGGGCCGCGATGGGATCCCAGTTCAACTGGTTGGGTGTCCGCTCCCACACGTCGATCGTCATGTCGGTGGAAGGACAGCCCGGAACGCCCGAAGAGTATCGAACGAGCATCGGGCACGGATGCGCCACAGCCCGCGACTGGCGGCCTGCCCGTTTCAAATGAGCGCCCAACGTCAGGAGCGGATGGTTGGCCAGGTTCGCGCCGACGCCTGGGCGATCGGCCACCGTGGGCAAACCGGCAGCGGCCAGGTCAGCCGCGGGCCCAATTCCAGATCGCAGCAGGAATGCCGGGGAATGGATCGCTCCCATGCAGAGGACCGTCTCGGCGGCACGAATTGCTACGTTGCGCCCTCTGTCATCTACTTCAGCCCCAGCGACGCTCGATGCATCGATCATCAGCCGCTGCGCGGTCGCGCCTGTTAGGATCGACAGATTGGGGCGCCCTCTGACTGCCGCGGTCAAATAGGCGTCGGCAGTAGAGTGGCGGGCGCCATTGTTCAGATTGAGCGGGACCGCGCCGTATCCATCCCCTTCGTCGATATTCAAGTCACGCAGTTCTTTTAAGCCCTGTTGCCTCAAGGCCTCGGCGATCCCGCGCGTCAAACCGCTCCACTTTTCGGGACCGATACGACCGATCTTCAAAGGGCCATCGCTGCCATGATCGCCACCCGGGAAATCTTGATCCGCTTCGACCTTTTTGAAATAGGGAAGGACCTGCTCCCAGTTCCAGCCAGTGACGCCCAGTTGGCTCCATTCGTCGTAATCGGTGGGAAGGCCTCGCTGGCAATGCATCCCGTTGATGGCCGACCCGCCTCCGAGTACCTTAGCCTGGCTGAACGGTAGAGTGGGCCCCGATCCGGTATATTTGGCAGTGACGGTCGACCAGACAAGGCGAGGATTACCGTAAGTGCGGAACCGCGCGTCTCGGACGATGTCGGCATCCGGCCCCTCGGAAGGCGAGTTCCCGGCTTCGACAAGGATTACACGGACGGACGGATCCTCGCTGAGGCGACTGGCCATCACACAGCCAGCCGACCCTCCTCCCAGAATCAGATAGTCACACTCTTCGACATGTTGTGCCGTTTTCATCCGATCCTCTCACCGCAGCCATGCAAAGACTGTCTGTTCGTTTCGATCTACGCCATCGGCGCGTCATCATCGGCCCTGGAGCTCCTCTGACATCGACGCCGGTCCCGCTACAGCAACTTTTCAGTTTCACCGGCGGCACAGATCCGTTTGAAACGCAGTCCCCCGCCGCCGGAAAAACCGCATTTCGATCAAGCCGGCCAGCTACCTTCTAACGGCGGCCCCATATGGGCGCCTGCCCCTTGCTGCGGCTTCCGGTCGGACAAGATCGGGATAACGTCACGGATCGCGCGACGAATGCGCGTGTCAGGGTCAGTCCAAACGTCCAGCAGATAGCTACCTTCAGCAGCCATGGCCCGCTCAAGTGCGGCCGGCAGGTCGGCTGGATCCGTCACTCGCTCGCCGTCGACGCCCTGTGCTTTTGCCAAGGCGACGAAGTCGGTGCTCTCCGGCAGGTCCACCCAAGGGTTTTGAATGCCCCAGAGGCTCATGCCTTGCCGGTTGGCGTACAGGCAGTGGTTATTGTCGATGACGATGATGACCTTCATGTTACGCTCGGCAAGCGTCGAAAGCTCCATGCAGTCATAGTAGAACCCACCATCACCATGGTAGCTTACGACTGTCCGCTCCGGCGCGGCCAGCTTCGCCCCCATTGCGACAGGCAGACCAGCGCCGAGCGACATGTAGCGCGAGCCGAGCGGCATCGGCGTCACTTGCTTGTAGTGGAACGACCGATACAGCATGAACGCTTGACCGCCGCTGTCCCCTACAACGATAGACCCTTCCGGCAGCGCCTTGGCCATCTGGTCTATCAGGTAGTATTGGTTAACCTTCTTGTCCGAGCCTGGATCGCGGCAAAGCTCGTCGTGGTACTTGAACCACTCTTCCTTTGACGCGGCGATCGCATTGACCTCGGCACCACCCGACGCCGGTGTCACGTTGTTCTTCTTGGCACCGTCGAGAAGCTGCCGCAGGACGACCTTAGCGTCGCCAGTGATGCCAAGCGTCGGCTGAAAAATCTTGCCGAGCTGATTCGGGTCCACGTCGATCTGGATCACGTTGCTGGGCTTGTCGATGTTCCAAGCGCCGGTTGTCATCTGGGAGAAGGTCGTGCCGACCGCAATCCACAGGTCGGACTGCTGGATGATGCTGTTGGCACTTTCCCAACCGAATGACCCAACGACACCAGCAAACAGGGGGTGATCGTCGGAAACCGCGCCGCGACCGCCCCAGGAAGTGGACACCATAGGTATCCCGAGCGACTCGGCGAACGCTTGCAGCTCCGCCGTGGCCTGCGCCAGGTGGACGCCACCACCTACGAACAGGATCGGCGACTTGGCACTGGCGATCATGCTGAGAGCGCGGGCAATGGTCGCCTCCGAAGCGGCCGGTGGCTCGGGCAGCGCCAGGGGCTCCACGAGGCAAGCCGTCTCGTGCGTGACAGACTGGAGCGTCAGGTCAAGGACGCTGGAGCCCGGCCGCCCAGTACTTGCTGCAAGCACAGCTTGGCGAACCGCAAGCGGGAGGTCATCAGCCAGGACAGCTTTGCGGGCATGCTTGGCGATGGGCTTCAGGGCAGACAGCAATTCGGCCGAGTCCTGCAGACCTTCGCGAAAATCGAGCGAACTGTCGAGGTTGACGTCCATCATGAAGAAGGGCGTGCTGTCGACCTTCGACGCATAGACCACCGGAGCAGCGTGCAGCGCTCCGACACAGTGGAAGAGGCAGGCTGACGCAGCCCGTCCCTTCACCCGGTTATAGCCATATGAAATCCAGGCGCCAGACAACTCTGTGCGGGCATTCATGTTTGCCATGCCGCTCGTGGCGATATGGTGGATGATGGCTCCAGTACCGCCACCAGAGTACCCGACCACAAGGTCCACGCCGGACGCATGCAGCGCCTCAACTACGGCTTGGCCGCCCGAACGAGACACCAGTGCGTCGCTTTCACCCGCACCGTCAGATTGTTGATCATTCATGTCAAACGCCTCTCCAACGAATATGCAAGAGATAAATCCGGTCGATTTATCTTGTCAAGCAGCTTTCCATTTATGGAAGTTTACATTAGGCCGTAAGACGGGGCCACCCCTACAAATCCGTAGTAGAACCCAGTGATATCAAGTGCTTGTTTGTTACCTTCAGTTTGTCAGCTCTTTTCAAAGAGGGACTAGATAATCTCATTAATTGACAGATATTGACCCGCACTCTTGCATCTCTCCACTCCTTCTGATAGCCGGCGGTAAACCTGTATAGGGCAGACATCGGCCAAAAGGATCCCGGCAGTTGCATCTGATTTCCATGCTCACCAAGCGTACCAACTGGGTTCAGGACGCCATCCAGAGTGCGCTGGATGCAAATGGCGTGTCGTCGCTCACACGCGGACAGCTTTTCGTCATCGCGAACGTCGCTGCGGGAGAAAAGAGAGCTGCAGACATCGCTCGCAACCTGGGCATCTCTCGCCAGGCAGTAAGTCAGATTATCGCGGAACTGGTCGAGCGAGACTTTATCGATGTTCGCGAGGATCCGCAGGATCGGCGGGTGCGAATCATAGTTTTGAAGTCGGGATTGGGCGAAGGAGACGAGATTTGCTCGCGAATTTTCCAGGCAATCGAACGAGAACTGATGGCCCGCATCGGGAGCCGGCGATTGAAGAATCTTTACGACGCGCTTGATGCCGAGTGGGGTGAACCGCCGGAAATCGGAGCGTTGCCGGACCAAGGCTTGCCTGCCGAGAACTTCGCCGTCACCTTGTGATGGCGTGCCGCCAAGAAGGCGAGCCTGGGAACAGCCCGGGACAGAATCTGCGCGGCGCACAGGCAGTTCGCATCAAGATGGCGCTTGCGGGCCAACATTTCATAACATTAAGCGAGAGGATCCAAAGATGCACCGCCAACCCACTTTTGAAAAGTATTCGCCTTTTTCAGCGGACCAGATTGATGACCCATTCCCGATCCTGGCCGAAGCGCGGGAAAACGCTCCTGTCTTCTTTTCTCAAGAACTAGGTATGTGGGTGGTCACACGATATGCCGATGTTCGGAATATTTACGAAAATCCGGAAATTTTCTCCAATTCGGCGGTGCTCACATCGCGAACGGAATTACCTGCGACGATTGTAGCGGAATTTGGCGATTGGCGTCCACCGCTCGACAAAGAGGTCGTGATGACCGATCCGCCGGATCATACCCGGTTAAAGCGCCTTATGATGAAGGCGTTCACACCAGGCCGCATCCTCAAGTTCGAGCCGTGGATCCGCGAGATCGTCGAGGACCTGCTCGACGGACTGGACGGCGTTGAAGAGTGTGACATTATCGAACGGTTCACCGCCGCGCTTCCCCCGCTCGTCATCGGGAGGCTGATGGGGGTGCCCGCCGAGGACGCGCTGAAGTTCGGTAAATGGGTTGGAAACATCGTCGTTCTTGCCGGTACCTGGCAGTTGAGCGAAGAAGAGACCCTTTCCTGCTGGAGAGGTATCCGCGAGTTCGAGGACTATGTGCGCGGGCTTGTTGCTCTACGTCGCAATAATCTTGGTGAAGACGTCGTCTCCTACCTAATCGAAGCCAAGGGCGATGAAGGTGAAGCGGCGCTCGACGACCAAGAATTGTTGCACAATGTTTTTAACATCGCGGGAGCAGGTGCCGACACGACAGGTCAGTGGCTGACGGTAACACTTTACTGCCTGTTGTCCGGCGACCGCGAATGGGATCGTGTGGCTCAAAATCGGGCACTTATCCCCGCAGCCCTGGAGGAGTCGCTCCGCTATCGCGGTGTTGTGCGATCGCTTGTGCGCAAAGTGACTCGAGAAGTGACCCTTGGCGGCATCGACATTCCTGCCGGCGATTTCGTACTTTTCAATCTCACCTCTGCCAATAGAGACGGTGCCGTAATTTCTGACCCGGACAAGTTCCTCATCGACCGGAAAAACGTGCGCGGCCATATAGGATTCGGGCACGGCGCCCATACCTGTTTGGGTGCTTCACTCGCCCGACTCGAAGCGAAAGTCGCACTCGAATGCTTGATGGACCGCTTCCCGAACCTTCAGTTGGCCCGCGGGCAAAGTGATTTGAAATACCAAAACAACCTAATGATTCCCGGCGTGAAGAGCCTGAACGTGAAGCTCCAATAGAGCTTCACGTGCACCCGCACTGGAGTGCTTCTGAAGCCTCAAAAAGTGGCTGTCGCAAACTTTGGCGCGGGACGCAGTTTGGCTCTTTGACATAGTGGATTATGCCGCGAGGTGGTCGAACTGCTCGGCGAGGGACAGATTTCGGGTGTCGTTGGCGGCGATCATCTGGCCCTTGCGGATCATGTGGACGAGTTCGATGCCGCCGAGGATGATGGCGGCCGCGCGCTCGGACTTGAAGCCGAGCATCGGGCGGATCCGGCGCTTGATGCGCCGATGGTCCTGCTCGATCCGGTTGTTCATGTACCGGCTCTGCCGGACCTTGAGCGGCTTTGTGTCCGGCCGGTTCCGCATCCGCACTTCAGCGTGGCATTTCCGGGCCGCTTCCAGGTTGGTCTGGCTGCCGTCGATGGTTACCTGCACGGGCAGGCCATGGCGCGCATAGGCCCTGCGGAAGAAACGCTTCGCGTCCTTGAGGTTGCGCGTAACAGGAAGTCGACCGTGGCGCCGCTCTTGTCGATCGCCCGATACAGGTAGGTCCACTCGCCCCTGACCTTGATGTAGGTCTCGTCGACGTACCACTTGCCAGTCACAGGGCGCTTGCGGGCGTTGAAAGCATCGAGCAGTTGCGGCGTGTAGCGCACCACCCGGCGGTGGATCGTCGAATGATCGACGCGAACACCCCGCTCGGCGATCATCTCCTCCAAATCCCGCAGGCTCAAGGCGTAGCCCAGGTACCAGCGTACGCACAGCAGGATCAGCGAACCTTCGAAAGACGACCTTTGAACAACAATCCCATCCCTGACAGCCTCGTCAGGCCAACCTTCTCACACTCAACGAAATTTGCGACAGAACCCATGAGGGTCATGACAACGCGAAGGGGAAACCAATAGGCGATATCGGAAGAAAAGTCACATGCATTGCCGAGATCTTCCATGCGATCGACAAATTTTTTCGCAATGGCTGCGATCTGCGGTTCAAATTTTCGAAGATTCTTCGGGCCGAACCAGTCCATCGTAACGCCACGATGGGGTCCTCGTAACATTTGTGCAAAAAGTGACGCTAAGCAAGCTATTGAAATTGCGCATGAATTCCAGTTAGAATCGCCGTAACATGCTGATATAAAACAATATCCTGTTATTTTCGCGTGGCTGATGCAAATCGATGCCCGGCGGTTAGATTGGAAGGCTGATTGGGCCGGCAGAGGACGAGTCGTGGGCGACTGGGCGAAGCGCTACCTTGGCTGGGATCACTTTCCCGCCATGCTCGAGGCGCTGGAGATCGACACCTTCTTCACGCTTGTGGGCGACGAACCTGCGGCAATCCAGAGCCATCGCCGCGACATGAACCGCCTCGCGATAGCCATCCAGATTGGTTACATGCGCATGACCGGCATGGCGCTCAATTCAGTGGAAATGATCCCTTCGGCGGTGCTGGTGCATGTCGCCGGCGAACTGCAAACCCCTCCGCAGCTCACGTCGATCCGGGCGCTCTATCGCCGTCGGCGCACCCTCCATGAACATCAGGAAGCGGCGCGCGAGATCCGGCGGGAGTTCGAGGCAGGGGTGCAGGCCCGCTTCACGCCGCTCCTCGCGAACATTCCGGCCAGCGAATGGGGCGGCCGCCTGGCGGAGAATCGGGAGGGTATTACACGCCTCGAATGGCTGCGTGCCGGGCTCCGCTCGAAGAGGCCGCAGGGGATTGAAGACCACCTCGCCAAGATCCGGTTTCTCAAGGAGCTTGGTGCGCAACAGCTTGATCTGGGGCTGACGGAGACGGTGCTGGTTGCACTTGCGATGCCGATATCAGCTCGGAAGGCCGCAACGCTTGGCCGGCTCGGGTCTGCCAATATGCTCGCACTGGCCTGCTTCCGGCGGCTGACCTTCTTGCGCCTCAATGATCAGGGCCTGACGTTGCTCGATCACCGGTTCGCCGACCTGTGGCGTCAGGCGCGTGGACGCGCGGAGGCCAATGACGCGCAGGCCCTGCGCCGGTTGCGGCATCTGCCAATTGACCTGGCGGCGCTCGGCCGTGACGAAAGCCTGGGTGATGATGCGTTCCGCAGCGCAGCGCTGGCGATGCTTGAGCCGTTCGTCGGGAACGTGCTGTTTGTACCCCGTAGCCGGGTTGCCGCGGTGCGGGCAGAGCTCGCCGCGCAGGAACGGCAGGTGACCGAGACACTCGCGGCCCTGGCCGAGTTCGAGCTTGATACATCGGCAAACCCGAACCTCTCCGCGGCGATCGGCACATTGGCAAAAGCGCCGAGCGAACTGGCCGCCGGCACCGGCAATCCCTTCGGCTCGACCTGGCGGGATTTGCTGGTATCGCAGGATCGCAAGGCCGCCCTCGGCGCGTTCAACGCCGCCACTTTGCTGCTGGTCAAACGCTCGCTACGCAACGGGCAGGCGTCCTGCGGCGCCAGCATCGAGCATCGCTCGCCTGAAGATCGCCTGCTCCCGGCGCAGCTGTGGCGCCGCAGTCACAAACTGCTCTCACGCTCGCTGTCCCTGCCCGGCTGCCCTGAACGCATGTTGTCCCGGATCAGGGCGCAGCTTGGCATCAGCCTGGAAGCGCTCGCCGAAGCGGTGAAGGCGGGCGAGCTGCGCATTACCAACAACCGTCTCGTTGTGCCCCGGATCAAGGTCGACCCGGAGCCGCCCGAACTCGCGGCGTCGCGCCGCCAGCTGTTTGCACAGATTGGCAGCGTCCAGATGGCAGACCTCATGGTCGAAGCCGACAGCAGGGCCCAGTTCTCACGGACGCTGCTCGGCCGCCCGCCCCATGGCGAAACCGAGCTTGCCCTCGTCTATGCTCCCATTCTGGCGCTCGGCTCTGACATAACCGCCGCCGATATGGCGCGGATGGTCCCGCCGTTCAGCGCCGAGGCGACCGGGGTGATGATGCGCCGGCTCGTCGCGCAGAAGCGATTCAGGGTTGCCAACGATGTCATCCTCGGCGCCTTCTCCCGGCTCCCCGCCGCCCACTTGTGGGGAGACGGGCTTTCGGCGTCATCCGACATGATGAGCGTCGAGACAAGCCGGCGCCTGTGGGCCGCCCGCCACGATCCCCGCCGCCGCACGCCTTCGATCGGGACCTAAACCCACGTGCTCGATCAATGGCCGATCCTCTACGATCGCCCAATCCTGGTGAACCACCGCCAGGCTGGTGCGGCAATCGAAGGTGCACTGCACCGTCCGGAAATCGAACGCGTCGCGGTCGACACGCACGGGTTCACCCATTTTGCGATGGCTATCGCCAAGGCGGTCGGTCTTGATCTGTGCCCGCGCCTGGCCGATCTGGGTGAGCGCAAGCTCTATCTCCCACGCGGCTTTGCGGTGCCCGAAATCCTTGCGCCAATTGCCCGCCCTTGTGTGTCGGCCCGGACAATCTCCAAGGGCTATGATGGCTTCCTGCACGTAGCGGCCTCGATCCGGCATGGTTGGTGTCCCGCTACCTAGGCGATCGAGCGATTTGGGGTCGCCGCTACTGGCGCGGCCATCCATCAGACCGGCGAGACAATCGGCAAGCTGCTGCGCACGATCTACCTCGCCGACTACCTTTCCAACGCCGAATTCCGGCGGACCATCCATGCGCTGTTGGCTCAGGGCGAGGCCGTGCACCGGTTGCAACGCGCGATCCATGACGGCCAGATCGGTGGCACGCATGGCCGAACCGGCGAAGAGCTGACCGCGATTTCCGGAGGGCTGACGCTGCTCACCAATCTGGTTATTTTCTGGAATGCCGCAAAGATCGATTCTGTCATCGCCGATGGCCCTGACAAATACCCGCATGCGCATTTGGCGCGCATCGCGCCGATTGCACACGCCCACATCAACATGCGCGGGACAGTCCAGTTCAGTATCGAGCTTTACCGCGCCGCCTTGCTCGATCGACCCTCACAGGCAACCGTTCGGGCCCAAAACGCCGGAGCGACGTGAAAATAACAGGATGTTGCGCAATATCAGTATGTTACGCCACAAAAGTCGTAAGCGGGGCAAATTTCCGGGCAGGGGGACTGGACAAGGTTGGTTTGGCGTGATTCACACTGCCGATGACTTCGGGCAACGACATTGGCGGTACAAGAGGCGAGGAGGATATTCGTCGGGTTGTTGCTGCGCTGGTTGAGCGTTGCGACCGTCTGGAAGCGACGAACCAGGATCTGCTGATCGAGAGGGCGGCTGACAAGCTGGAGATCCAGGCATTACGGGACGAGATTGCGCGATTGAAGGGCGATCCGCCGCGTCCCCGCTTCAAGTCGAAGCCATCGGGGATGGAGAAGTCGACGTCACCGACACCGGGGAAGAAGCGGAGCAAGCGGAGGCGTGGGGCGGTGCAATCGAAGCTCACCGTCAGCCGGGATGTGACGCTGAAAGCGGCAGTTCCTGATGGCTCACGTTTCAAGGGTTACGAAGACGTCTTGGTGCAGGATCTTCGGCTTGAAGTTGACGTCATCCGCTATCGTCGCGAGATTTGGCGGGGTCCTGATGGTAAGCGGATCGCAGCAGAGTTGCCGGCGGGCATTTTGGGAGGCTTTGGCCCCGAGCTACGGCGCTTTATCACGGCGGGTCATTTCCAAGGTCAGATCACCAGCGAACGGCTGTGCTCGATGTTGAACGGGATGGGTTTGGCCATTTCCAAACGCCAGGTCGTACGACTGCTCAGCCGTGGGCTCGACGATCTGGTTGCCGAAGATCGGGCGATTTTAGCCACGGGGATTTCCACGGCGCAATGGATCAATGTCGACGACACTTCCGCTCCGCATGCTCGCAAGAATGGGTATGTCACCCATCTTGGGGATCGGCGCTTCGCGGTGTTTCGCAGCAGCTTTTCCAAATCGCGGCGCAATTTTCTCAATCTTCTTCAGGCGGGCATCAGCCATTTTGTCGTCAACGACGAAGCGCTAGCCAAAATGCGCGAGATGAACCTCGCGTCCGAACCGATTGCCGTGCTGGAAGCCCACGAAGCCAAGCATTTTGAGAGCCCCGAGGCGTGGCAGGCGCATCTTTGCGCGCTGGGCTTTGACAAGTTGAGCGTCACGCCCGATCCCACCAAGGTCGCGACCGAAGGCGCGCTATGGGGCGCCCTTTGCGAACAAGGTCTGCTCGGCGACACAGCTATCGTCTCCGATGGCGCCGGTCAGTTCCGCGTCGGCAGCAACCATGCGTTGTGCTGGGTACATGCAGAAAGGCTGGTCCACAAACTCCATCCCCGCTCGAAGAAAGATCGTGAAGCGCTCGAACTCATCCGCACGTTGATCTGGTGGTTCTACGCCGATCTCAAAGCCTGGCAAAAGCATCCGGATCCCAAACGGGGCCGTGCCCTCAGGGTTCGTTTTGACCGGATCTTTGCCCGCAAAACCGGCTTTGTGATGCTCGATCGGCAATTGGCACGCCTCTACCGCCAGAAAAACGATCTCCTGCGCGTTCTGACACGTCCCGAAATCCCGTTGCATACCAACGGTTCGGAAAACGATATCCGCAGCTTTGTCACCAAGCGCAAAATTTCCGGTGGCACCGTTAGCGAACAAGGACGGATCGCTCGCGACATCATGCTCGGCCTGATCAAAACCTGTGCCAAGCTTGGCGTCTCCTTCTACCAATTCCTCGGTGATCGCTTCGCCGTTCCCGGCGCGCCATCCGTTCCATGGCTGCCGGACCTCGTCAGCGCCGCTCCCGCCTGACCGCCCGGGAGTTTGCCCCGCTTACACAAAAGTCTGAATTTATCGCGCATATTCAATGGCTTGCTTAGCCTCACTTTTTGCGCATATGTTACGAAACCCTCTTATAGGGCTCGACCGCCGCATTGGCCGTCATCGTCATGCCGGCATAGACGGGTCCATAATCCGGGACATTGCGGCAGAAGCCCGCCCAGGCGAGCATTGACCGATCGGAGACCGAGAACCAGCTGCGCGTCTTCGACCCGGGATCGCCATTCGAGTTGGCGAAGTGAGTGAGTGGGATCGGCCAGGCAATGCCGGCTCGCCGAATGGCAGCGGCGAGCGCGCAGCTCGCTTAGTCGAGGAGGGACGCGCCACTGTAGCCGCGCTGATCGGGGAAGCCGCGCCCGAGATTCTTTTCACCTCGGGGGCCACGGAAGCCAATAATCTCGCGATCCTCGGTGTCGCGAACAGCCAGGGCGATCGTCAGCCTGCACGGCGAACAATTCTTATCTCCGCTGTCGAACACAAAGCAGTTCTCGAGCCAGCCGCGTGGCTCGCCTCACATGGTTTCAACGTCGAGCACATCTCCGTTGAGCCCTCCGGACGGATTAATCTCGAACACTGGCGAGATCACTACCCCCTGATCGTCGACGACAACGTTATGAAGAGGGCCCCGATCGGGGCCCTCTTCATAACGTCATGCCTGCATCATCACTGGCCTGCTTTTACTCCGCCCCGCTGGCCTGGAATCCGACCGGCGTTGGCACATGATCGCATCGACCATGCGGCTGAGCACGCGCGCGGTATCGGCGATGCTCTCGCCGCGGTCGATCTGCGTGGAGCCCGCGTCCATGACGATGGCGCTGCCGCCGAGTTGGCGCATCGCCATGTCGAACGAGACGCGCGTGCGCGTCGAGTTCTTCTCGAAGATCATCGCCAAGACATGGCCGGTGAGAGGCGCGTCGGCATCGGGCCGGCCCTTGGTCCAGGAAATCCCGGCAGAGTCCTGGCGCGTGGCCTTGCGGTCGAGCGCGTCGCCCAGCATCGCGGCGACGGCATCGCCGCCCGCGTCGGTGAGATCGATGAAATGTCGGGTCATTTTCCTGCAGGCTCCGCCCCATAGCTCGCGGCGCCGGCCGAAAGCTTTTCCATGAATTCGTCAAGATGGCTGTCGTCGATGACGAGCGGGGGTACGACCCGGATCGTATTGTTGCCGCCCGAGACGGTCAGCAGGCCGTGGTTGTCGCGCAGATGAGCGACGAAGCCGCGCGGTTCGACCTTGAGCTTGATGCCGAGCAGCAGCCCGCGGCCGCGGACTTCCTCGAACAGCTCGGGATAGTTGCCGATGAATTGCTCGAGCCGGCCGGCTATCTTGGCACCTTTGTCGCAGACGTTGGCAAGGATGTCCTCGGCCGAGAAAGCGTCGAGCACCGCTTCGCCGGCGGCCATGGCCAGCGGGTTGCCTCCATAGGTCGAACCATGCGCGCCCACGACCATGCCGCGCGCCGCCTTTTCGGTGGCGAGGCAGGCGCCGAGCGGGAAGCCGCCGCCGATGCCCTTAGCCGTGGCGACGATGTCGGGCGTGATGCCATACTGCTCATAGGCGAAGAAGGTGCCGCTACGGCCGTAGCCGCACTGGACCTCGTCGAGCGCGAGCATCAGATCGTGCTCGTCCGCCAGCGCGCGCAGGCCCTGCAGGAAGGCGTCGGAGGCGGCGCGGATGCCGCCTTCGCCCTGGATCGGCTCGACCAGGAAGCCCGCGGTATTGGGCCCGATCGCCGCCTTCGCCGCATCGAGATCGTCGAACTCGACGTACTTGAAGCCCAGCAGCAGCGGCAGGAAGCCCTTGTGCATCTTTTCCTGGCTCGATGCGCTGATCGTAGCGAGCGTTCGGCCGTGGAATGCCTGGTTGAAGGTGATCAGTTCGAACTTGTGCTCGTTGCCGCCGTGCTGGTGGTACGAGCGCGCGGTCTTGATCGCGCATTCCACCGCTTCGGCGCCAGAATTGGTGAAGAACACCGTGTCGGCGAAAGTCAGGTCGACCAGCCGCTGGGCCAGGCGCTCACCCTGCAGGCTACCATAGAGATTCGATACGTGCATGAGCTCGCTCGCCTGGCGCTGGATCGCACCGATCAGGCCGGCGTGCGAATGGCCGAGGGCATTGACCGCGATGCCCGCGGCGAAATCGAGATAACGGCGGCCGTCCTCGCCGATCAGGTGGCAGTGATCGCCGCGCACCGGCCGGAACTCGCACCTTCCATAGACGGGCATGAGCGGGGTGATGGACATCGTCAATTTCCTCTGCATTTCGAAATCGAAAGTCTGATCGTCACATCGCCGCTTTTGCGATGCTTCGGGAAACGCAAACTACAAATGGCGCCCCCCCGAGTCCGCAGACTCTTGGGGGCCGCCATTTGCGCGCGTTTATGCTGTCGCGAGCCCCGGGTCAAACGACAGGGGCGGTACGGACGGGATCAACCCTGACGCGGCACCAAGTTGACCGCCGAGTACTTTCCTCGTCGGTCGACCTGCTCCAGCCGCAGCAAGTGCGTGTGCTGAAGCGTGACCAAGTCCTGAAGTGGCTCCAGTCACGATCACGGGTACGCCTTTCACATTCATGTTTCGTCCCTTTTTGGAGTTTGCATTTATTGCATGGCCTGCGGCGAGTAATCAGGCAGGCCCGCTACTTTTCGCCCGTTCATGACTACGCAGGAGAAAACGCTGTACTTTTCCGCTCGGAGTTTTGGGTAAAGCGTCGACGAATTCGATTTCCCGCGGATAAGCATGAGCTGACAGTCGACCCTTCACATGTTGCCGCAATTCTTCCGACAGTGCCTCATCAGCCTTCAAGCCCGCTTTCAGGACCACAAAGGCCTTAATGATTTCTGTACGTTCTGGGTCGGGTTTCCCAATTACTGCCGACTCCAGCACGGCGGAATGCTCTAGCAGTGCGCTTTCCACATCGAAGGGTCCAACCCGATAGCCTGACGTTGTGATGACGTCATCAGCCCTCCCAACGAAAGATATGCTTCCATCATCATTTATTTCCGCGGTGTCGCCGGTCAGAAAGTAACTGCCTTGAAAAGCAGGAGTCTCGAGCCGGTGATAGCCTTTGAACCACATCAGCGGAGAGTTGGGCACATCGAGAGCCAAATCTCCGGGTTCGTTTGGCCCTAATTCGCATCCCTCTGGCGACAGCACAACAACCCGATGTCCTGGAACCGAATAGCCTGCTGCCCCCATATGTACGGAATGTTTCAAGCCATGATGATTGCAAAGGACCATGCCAAGTTCGGTTTGCCCGTAATGATCATATATCGCTACTTCGAGGAGCTGCTCGAACCAGCGGATAATCTCCGGATTCAGCGGCTCGCCAGCGCTGCTGACCCTCTTTAGCTGGCCCTTGACGCGATGTGCCTTTTCAGGGCCGTCGCCTACCATCAAGCGATAGGCTGTAGGCGATCCCGCCAGGTTCGTGATTCCGCATTCCGCGATCACGTCGTATGTGGAATCGACAGTGAAGCTGGCCTCCTGGAACACCGTCGTGATGCCCATGGCCAATGGTCCGACGACTGCATAATAGAGACCATAGGCCCATCCCGGGTCCGCCAAGTTCCAGAATCGGTCGCCCTCGCGAAGTCCCACGGCATCGCGCATGTAGCCGACGAAAGCGGCAATAGCGCGAATCGGCACGAACAAAGGCTTCGGAAGACCCGTCGTGCCTGACGTGAACATCAGCAAAAAGGGATCTTCGAAGGCGCAGGGCACCGGCGCGAATACATCGCTCATTACATTCAATGCGCCCCAAAAATCTGGCTCTTGCGCATCTTCGCCGGCACCAACGGTTACGATCGCCGTATCGACGGCAAGGCCGGTCAGCTTGGGACGATTAACAGTATCGGTGACGAGGACCTTTGTTTCGCCGGTTTTCAAGCGGTATTCAATGGCTTTGGGGCCGAAAGCGGTAAACAGCGGCTGGTATACGGCGCCCAATTTCCAGGCGGCAAGCATGGTGATCAGCAGTTCCGGCGTGCGAGGCAGCAAGCCCGCAACACGGTCACCTTTACCGACCCCCAGGTCCGCCAGAACATGAGCAAATTGTGAGGATCGGAGTTTGAGATCGGCGAAAGTCCAATCGCGCGTCTCCCCGGACAGGCCTCGGTGCCGCAGTGCAATGCGCTCCCGGTCGCTGGCGAACCGTTCATTACAGATTTCTGCCGCGTTCCCATGCCCTCCACAATCCATCGACAGAATCGCCATAGCCCGCGACGTGTCGAATGTGGCGGCGGCCTCTGCGTAAGAAACAGATCGGCCAGTTGCGTGCGATGACGAAGTCCGCATAATGCTCACCTTGAAGCTGTTGTGCAATGCCCGCGATAAACCCTCGTGTTCACGCCTCGACGGCCCTTATCGTCGATGAGGCGTTCGACGAGGAAAGCCGGTGCTGCTGCTGTTGTCTCTAATTCAGTTCGACGCGGTTCTGAATCTCGATCGCCGCATCAGCTGCGAGGCATAGTGAGCGTCGGCGGCAACTATTACTCGGTCCGGGGTGCCAGCTGGTGCATTTGCTCTGACAACGCCACCAAGCAGCCCGTTTCGTCAGTGATTGCCGCGCCGGCACAGGTCGGCGCGGCAATCGTCCTTACCTCATCTCCCGCAGGCGCGCTGTTGCGGCCTCGTCGACCGTCATGCGCTTGGGATCGATCACGACGCCATAGAGCTCCTTCGCCGCCTCAATCGAAACGTATTCGTCGAGAACGTCGTCGAGAACGCGAGCCGCGGGACGATCGGTCGCCTTGCCCCAGCCGCCTCCGCCGGTGCTCTCGAACTTGAAGGCCTGGTCATAGCCGAACGGATGGCCGGCCAGTAGCGGGCTGGTCCACGCGCCGTTAGGGGACAGGCCGCCGATGACCAGCTCGCGCCCGTCGGCGTCGATCTGTGTCGATCGCTGAACGGCGCTGCGACCTCCTCCGTTCACGCCTGGGCTACCCTCTCGCGTACGCGACGTTTCCATGCTGAGTTCCGCGTCGCACAGGAAGCGCACCTTGAAGAACGCCCCCAGGCCTCCACGGTTTTTTCCCGCGCCAGCCGAATCCTGCCGCAACTCGAACGCCTCGTATTCGATCGGAAATAGCAGTTCGGCCGCCTCTGCCGGCAAGTTCATGCAGTTTCCGAGTGGATCCATCGTGACGTTCATGCCGTCGTTGAACGGAGTACCACCCCAACCTCCGGCTGGCAGGTCGGAGAACACGTCCGAGCGCCCCTGCGGATCCACCACGGAAGCCACGAACCAGTTGCACTCGGAGCAAGTTGATCCGGTCACGCGGTCCGGAATCGCCTTGGCCAGAGCCTGCCAGACGGCACTCGTGATCTTTGACGAAGTAAGGGTCGTACAACCGATCGTCGGTGCCGGCCATTTGGCGTTGAGCCAGCAATCGTCGGGCAGGACGATTTTGATCGGCGCGAACATGCCGGCATTCGACGCGGCATGCGGTGCGAGGAAGAACTGCACCGAGTAGAATGCGGCAGACGCGGTGTTGGCGAAGGGCGAGTTGATCGCGCCTTTGCAGATTGGATCGGACCCCGCGAAATCGACCGTGATGTCGGAGTCCTTGACGGTGAGCGTGACCTTGACCTTGACCGGATCGTCGGAGAAGCCATCGGTATCCGCGAAATCCTCGGCTTCGTAGACGCCGTCCGGAATGTCCTCGATCGCCTTGCGGGTGATCCGCTCCGTGTAGCTGATCAGTTCGCGCATCGCCGCCTTGAGGGTCTTGGTGCCGTAGCGGGCGGCGGCCCGTTGCAGCTCGCTTTCCGCCGCCTTCAAGGCGCCGAGATGGGCCTGCAGGTCGCCCTTGATGAAGTGCGGCGTGCGGGTGTTGTTCATGATGATCGCGAGGAAGTCCTCGTTGACCTGGTAGTTCTCGTAGATCTTGATCGGCGGGAGGCGCAGACCTTCGGCCGCGACGTGCGTGCTGAACGATTGTCCACCCGCCGCGCCGCCGCCCAGGTCCATCCAGTGCCCGCGGCTGCCGGCGAACCCGATCAGCTCATCCTCGTAGAAGATGGGCATCGTGAAATTGACGTCGTTGATATGCGTTCCGCCGCAATACGGGTCGTTGAGCGCGATGATGTCGCCCGGCTTGAGCGTCTCAATCGGAAAGCGCTTCATCGAGGCATCGGCGCTGTATTGCATCGCCGCAAGATGGACCGGGCAGTTGGCCGCCTGGGCCAGCAGCCGCAGCTCAGGATCATAGATTGCGTTGGAGAAGTCCATCATATCCGCGAGGATCGACGAAAAGGACGTCCTCTGAAGCACGGTCGTCATACGCGAGCAGGCGTATTCGAACATGTTGCGCAGCACCTCGAATGTCACGAGGTCGATTTCCTTGCTCGCGACTATCTGGCCGCTTGCGTACTGAACCGTCATAATTACCTCCGGTACATCTTAATTGATCGAAATGATCAGGTTGCCACAAGCGTCAACAAGTCCCTCGCAAAGAGGGGGTACGATTGCGATCGAGTCGCTGTATTCGACGACCGCCGGACCTTCGACTTTAGATGAAGGTGCAAGGTCGCGCCAACTATAGATCGCAGTATCGACCCACTTGCCGTCGAAGTAGACCGCACGGGCGCCCGGATTGGCGTCCGGCTTCGGTTTGGTGAAGTTGAACTCCGGCGGCTGCTTAAGCTCGCCCACCGCCGTGACGCCGACTGCCACGAAGGCGATCTGGAAGTCGGTCGAGCTAACGCCATATTCGTGCTGGTGGGCCGCATGAAACGCAGTCGCGATGGCCGGGAGATCCGACTTTGTGATGACACCGTTCGGAAGATCGGTGTCGACTTCGTAGGTCTGACCGACGTAGCGCATTTGTGCGGTGCGCTTGAGCGTTATCCCCTCGCCGTTGATGCCATCTTCCGCGAGACGTTCGCGGGCTTTCGTGTCGAGATCGCTGAGTATCTGGTTGAGATGTTCGAGATCGATCTCTTCGATCGTCGCGTAGATGAACGCCTCCAGGTCGTGCCGCAGGTTCATGGCGGTTGCACCCAGCGCCGAAGCCACGCCGGCTTGCGCCGGGATGATGACCTTGGGAATGTTCATGGCGCGGGCGACGAAACAGGCGTGCATCGGACCTGCGCCGCCGAAGCTCGCGAGAGTGAAGTCTCTCGGGTCCCGGGCTCGCGCAACGACGACGCCTTTTAATGCCTGCCCCATCTTTTCGCAGTTGATGCGGATCATGCCTTCGGCGACCTCGAGCCGCGACATGCCGACCTGGTCAGCAACCGAATCGATCGCCCGTTCCGCGGCCTCCACATCCAGCGTGAACTTGTCGCTCAGCGAAGGATGCAGACGGCCCAGGATCAGATTGGCGTCGGTGATGGTCGGCGTCGTTCCGCCGCGTCCGTAGCAGGCAGGCCCCGGTTCGGAGCCCGCACTCGCCGGCCCCACGCGGAGCGAACCGCCTTCGTCGACCCAACCGATCGAACCGCCGCCGGCGCCGACACTGTGGATGTCGAGCATCGGAACGCTGACCGGAGTTTCCCATTCGATCTCGTAGTTCCGCGTGATCAGCCCTTGCCCGTGCTCGACGATCGAAGCATCGAAGCTCGTACCACCGACGTCGGTATGAATGATGTTCGCGATCTGGGTCGTACGTGAGAGGTAGGATGCGTAGGCGACGCCTCCGGCGGGACCGGATTCGATCAGTTCTTCCGGGCGTTTCTTCGCGTTTTCAATGCCCATGGCGCCGCCATTGCTCTTGAGGATCAGCAGAGATCCGGCAAAACCCCTGGCGCGCAGCGCTTCTACGAGCTGGTCAAAGTAGGTCGTCATGACCGGCATGAGGCAGGCACGGATGGCCGTCGTGACGAAGCGGGCGTGCTCTCGGAAAACCGGTCGGGTTTCCGCCGAGATCGCGACGTGAACGTTTGGATTCTCCTTCAGAAGGATGTCCCGCACGCGCTCCTCGTGGACCGGATTCGCATAAGAATTGATGAGGGCGACGCCGACGGCCGGCATCTCACGCTCGGCGATGATCCGCGCGATCTTCTTGACGTCCCCGGCCTCAAGCGGCCGGCGGATTTCGCCTTTCGCTGAAACGCGTTCGGCAAGGGTGAACCGATTGCGGCGCTTGATGAGGGGCAAGGGCTTGGTCTGGTAGGGATCGTAGAGCGACTTACGATGTTGCCTGGCGATCTCGATGGTATCGCGGAAGCCTTCGGTGGTTATGAATGCCGCATCGGGATAGTTTCGCTCAATCAGCGAATTGGTGCCGGTGGTCGTCCCGTGCATGAAGAAATTGATCTCGCCAAAGGGCACGCCTGCCTTCTCGACAGCCTCGATCACTCCGCGCGACCTGTCGTCTTTGGTCGTTAGCACCTTTCCCGTCCGGTACTCCTGCGTTGCTTCATTCCAAGCGAACAAATCTGTAAAAGTACCTCCAACGTCCACGCCAACTCGCCACATATTAAGCCTCCGTGTTTGCGAAACCAGCCAACGTCGATGGAAGTCTAGAGAGACGAGCCGACTGCGTTGGGGCCTATCGAATTGATGAAAATGTTACGTTCCAGTTCGTGAGACTTTCTGCTCGAATCACCCCTGTTGCGTCGAAACACAATGATGTCGCCGTTCGATAAGCGCGGGCGACTTGTACGGGACGCGCTGCCCGCGAAGGACACTTTCTGCGAGGTTGCCGCCCGCATGACGCTGATCGGGATGGGTGGAGCATCCCGATGCACCGGCCATGCATTGACGGCATTTTATCCCGACCGAGCCGGATATCGTCGTTCGTCTGGCCGCGTACCACTCGCTTCTCCGCAGATAATGTTGATCTGCCCAAAACCTGTGATGCAGTCTGACCTCGTGCCGATAAAGAGAAAGGTCCAGTTTTCGCGCAGTTGATAGGGCCACTGCTATAAATTTGGTTGCATTGGCCAATCGTTGGGCGCAAACCACGCGCCCGCCACGGCCAGCCGACCTGCAATCGTTAACTGTGAGCGCGGAGGGGCGGCATTCCCGATGAAGCGCGTCGCGGCTTGCGCGATCCGCCGCCCGCTTTACAAAGCTGCGAGACGGCGGCCGGGAAATCTTAAGGATGGACCGAATTCGGCCCTGCTCTATCATTTCAATGCGCCGGCCAAGAGCTTGACGCCTTTGATAATTTGAGGCTCTTCCAAAGCCGAATATCCCATTACGAATCCTGCCCGGATGGGCGGAGCCGAATAGTAAGGCGTAACGGGATAGATGCCGACGCCAACGTCTTCGGCACGCTTGACCATCATATGGCTTTCATCGTTGCGCCGGTTCGCGAACCAGACGAGCATGTGAAGTCCTGCGTTGGCGCCCGTAACCGAGATTTCTTTGCCAAATTCCTCGGTCAGGCATCGAAGTAGCGTACTCCGGCGCTCCCCATTGCGCTTTCGGACTCGCCGGAGGTGCCGTTCGAAATGCCCCTCGACGATAAAGTCGGTAAGCGCATCTTGTTGCAGGCTGGAGGTGTGCCTGTCGGCGATATGCTTGAGAGTCTTGACGACGTCGATCAATGCGGGAGGAAGCACGAGATAGCCCACGCGAAGCCCGGGAAAGAAGGTCTTCGACATGGTGCCTGCGTAGATGACGTGCCCGTGTCGATCCAGGCCTTGAACGGCTTCCACCGGCCGACTGTCATAGCGGTACTCGCTGTCGTAATCGTCCTCTAGGATATAGGCGCCTGTCTCGCGCGCCCATGCGAGAAGTTCGAGGCGCCGAGCCAGTGGCATGACCGCTCCCGTTGGAAACTGATGCGATGGCGTAACGTAGGCGAGACGTGCGCGCCGCGCTGCGTGCGGCAAATTGCGGACGCAAAGTCCGTGCTCGTCGACACGGCCGAGAACGAGACGCGCGCCGGCGGCAAGAAAGACTTCTCTCGCACCAGGGTAGTGCGGGTCTTCGGCAACGACTATATCGTTCGGGTCTATCAGTGCGCGAACGATAAGGTCGAGCGCCTGTTGAGACCCGTTGACGATCACGACTTGCTCATCGGTGCAATTGACGCCACGCGATCGACGGAGATAGTCGGCAATAGCGGAACGAAGCCGGGGTTGTCCCGCCGCCGTGCCGTATATCAGAGACTCGATGGCCGAATTGCGCGCATGGCGTGTCAGCAACTTCCGCCACAGATCGAAAGGAAAATCAGCAACGCTGGGCAATCCATAACGGAAATTGTAGTCCAATCGAGTGGTTCGCTGCGTGTTCAAAGGGGTCGGAATGACTTGCGCTCGGATCGCATAGGCCGACAAGCCGAAATGGCCGCTGTTCTCGCTTTCTTCGGGGGCAACCAAACTGACCAAGGGGGTGTCGGGCAAGTGCGGGCTGACGAATGTTCCCGCTCCGACCTCGCCTACGATGTATCCTTCGGCGAGCAACTGCTCGTATGCCAATAAAATCGTATTGCGAGAGACACCAGCTTCTCGGGACAGATCGCGCGTAGACGGGAGGCGCGCCTTTTCGGGAAGAACGCCGGTGAGAATTTGATCTCGAAGAGCTCGATAAATCTGCTGATACCGCGCTCCGATTCCGTCCGTCTTCAGCAGCATCGAAATGGCCCCATCAAAGATCCTAGGTACGAAGCATGGTCCTCCCACAGCAACGAAGAATGCACGCCGTTTGGATAGTCGTCAACAAAAATGGCCCTAATCGGCGACTTACAAAGGACAAAATTCCATACCACTTGTGCGCCGCAACGGTGCTTCGGTGCCACCCGGATATTGAAGGGGCATTGTCCCAATATCACCGACGGCGGCTGCGACGCCGCTGCCGAGATTGGTGGGATGCGCTTATTGGTCGTGCGACGCTAAAGGTCAATCAGCGACGATCGTCGCTGATTGACCTTTGTCGGAAGATGGCGAACGGAACTGGCGACCCGCGTCGCTCTGAAATGCTTTGAGGCCGGACGCCGCTACTCTGGCCGCGCCGGTTTTCGCGTCATTCCGGCCATTCAGAGGGGAAGGGACGACCGGAACCGGTTGGCACAGTCATGGGAGAAGCGCAAGCTTCCCACTCAGTTCTGACACCCGATGACAGAACAAATGGGATGAAATCCTATAGGGCCAACGCGATGGAGTGCCGCTCTTACAAGCGACCTGACATGCTTGCGTAGCGGCTTGATCTGTCGCTATGCCTTTGTCTATCACGGCACGGAGCCGGAAGATCAAACGGATCGACTCCTAGCCAGATGGGTTCGACCTTTGCAATAACGGCTTCGAGACTATCGAGCATTTCTCAGATCTCCGCGCGAGACACTTTGAGAGAGGGCATCGGCCGCAGGCTGATCGAAAGGGATATGGCCATCCGATGAGGCTCAGCAACGGCCCCGGACGATTTCAACGGCACTTTATGGGTGACGCCCTACCCAACGGACAAGCCCTTCTAGGGACTTTGCCGACCGCGCAGCTTGCCAGAATTGGGCCACTCGGTCGCTGGCAAATTGACCCCGGTTTCCCGGGGAGTGTCCAATCAGTCAGCCGAGCCCTTGTAGGGGCGGCTGGCGTCAAAGCCCGTGACGTGCTCAGGCGCCGTCACACCTTCCGGAACGAGTACGTCGCGTTGTGGAACTCCGCTCATCAAAGACATCGGCAGGACGCCGGCCCAGACCGGAACACCGGCGTCTTCCTGATCGCCAGGAGGCCCCGATCGCGACTTGGCCGACGCTTCGTCGATCTCCATCCGCAGCACGGACGTCGCCTTCAACTCCTGTGCGGTCATCGGACGCATCATATCCCAACGCCCGGGGAACAGGCTGTCGAGGAAATGCTTCAAGCTTTCGGCCTTCTCATCGGGCTCGGCCACCAGTTCGGCATTGCCCAACAACATCACCGAACGGTAATTTACCGAGTGATTGAAGGCCGAGCGGGCCATCACGAAGCCATCAAAGTGCGAAATCGTTATGCAGACCGGACGGCCTTCCACGGATTCCAGCATCCGACTGGCTGCGGAGCCATGCCAATAGATGTAATTCCCCTCGCGCCAATACAGAGTAGGCGTAACGAATGGGGCGCCGTCGATCACATAGCCAACGTGGCAAAGGAAGCCAGCGTCGATGACGTCATAAAGCGACTGCTTGTCGTACTTCCCGCGCTCATGCATCCGACGCGCCCGCACACGGTCCGTCTTCGGGGGAGTTGTGATGTCTTGCATAGCGATCGCCTTCCATGAAGTTTATCTAGTGTTGGCACGACCTGCATAACGTCGTGTGCGTTTGTCGTTAGATTAATCCCGCCCTGCGGTTGAACGTAAGAACCACTTCGTCAAAATCGGTGCCCTCCACTCCCAGTTGATCGACAATGCTTCGACAACGCATCGGCCGCCTCGGTCGCGCATCGATCCGCTTTGGAGGTGAGCTAGCTGCTGCAGTCACCCCATGACCAATCGAGTCTGGTGATTTGCCCTTCGTGGCTCTCAGGTTGAAGACTGCCAGCGAAAGCGCGACGGCTAATCCTTGAGCCGTGTGACATAAGTCTTCGAAAGTATCTTCCAGGTTGCCGCATCCTTGGCGAAGATAAGCGTATCTTCAAAATAGGAGGCGGCGTTCTCGACGATGACCCGAGCGATGGCCAGATTGTGATCGATGAAAGAAAGCGACCTTACCTCTTCCAATCGATTGGATATCTCGATCGGCTTGCGGGTCCGCACCATATCGAGATATGAGGCAATCGCGAGAGGTCGTGGGCCACCCTTTTCCACCGAGTACAAGTGTGCGGAAGCGTGAAACGCCTTCGACAGCAAGTCGGCATCGGAATTGTAGAAGCCATCGAAATATGATCGCAGGGCTGAGAGAACACCGCTGAAATCCCCGGCCTCTGGACCGCGCCAATGCATCTGTCTGTTCATGGCTATCGTCCTCGTTAGCTATCAACGGCCACTGCGGGCGTCGAACACCTAATGTACCTTGTCCTGGCTTGGCTTACCTGAACGGCAAGGCAGCACGGCAAGTGATGCGAGCCCGAATGTGGGCCTCGGCAAACATCATATGCGTCGGCATCCCGATCCAATAGGTCCAATTGGCGACAATTTTCTGGAGCCAGACGGTGTTTTCACCCAGCCTGCTGGCTGCGAAGCATGTGAGTATGAGTCACCACCCAGCCCCCAAGCCAAAGTGGTTCCGGTGCTTCAAATCGTCGCCGCAAATAATTCCCATGGCTGCGATACCATATGTCCTGCAACTATGCTTGCAGATACAACGAGATACGCCCGATAGAGGGCGGATTGCATTATGCTGTTAATACATAAGATCTTCTGTCTGTCCTTAATTCGTCTGACTACGACTCTATTCCGCCCAGGCATAAATATTTGATCTCGAGGTAGTCCTCGATTCCGTACTTCGATCCCTCTCGCCCATTGCCGCTTTCCTTCATCCCTCCGAAGGGAGCGACCTCGCTCGAAATGATGCCTTCGTTGATGCCGATGATGCCGTATTCGAGCGCCTCGGCCACACGGAAGATTCGTCCGATATCGCGACCGTAGAAATAGGCAGCCAATCCGAACTCGGTGGCATTCGCGAGATTGACGACTTCCCTCTCGGTGCTGAAGCGAAAAACTGGCGCGACGGGACCGAAGGTCTCTTCTCTGAAGATCAGCATGTCCGGCGTCGCATCGGCCAGAACCGTCGGCAGGTAGTATGTCCGTCCCAATGCATGGCGTCCGCCGCCGGTCAGAACGCGCGCACCTTTGCTCACGGCGTCGGAGACGTGCTCGCTGACCTTCTCGACCGCCTTGCCGTTGATGAGCGGGCCGATGGTCACGCCAGCCTCAAATCCGTTCCCCACCTTCATGCCATTGACAGCCTCGGTCAATTTCGCGACGAAGGCGTCGTAGATTTTGTCTTGCGCAAACAGTCGATTGGCGCAAACGCAGGTCTGCCCGGCATTGCGGTATTTGGAAGCGAGCGCTCCCTTCACGGCCGCATCGATGTCCGCGTCGTCGAATACGATGAAAGGCGCGTTGCCGCCCAACTCCATCGACGTGCGTTTCACGGTCGATGCCGCCTGCACGATGATCTTCTTGCCCACGGCCGTCGATCCCGTGAAAGTCACCTTTCGTACGATTGGGCTCGAGGTTATTACTCCGCCGATTTCTGTCGCCGATCCGGTCAAGACCGAGAAGACGCCGCCCGGAATGCCCGCCCGCTCGGCCAGCACCGCAAGCGCCAAGGCCGAAAGCGGCGTTTCTTCGGACGGCTTGACCACCATCGTGCAACCGGCGGCCAGCGCCGGGCCAGCCTTCCGGGTGATCATTGCCGCAGGGAAGTTCCACGGCGTGATGGCAGCGCAGACTCCAATCGGCTGCTTCAGGACGACGATACGCCGGTCGGAGGCGAAGCTGGGAACGGTATCGCCGTAGATGCGCTTTCCTTCCTCGGCGAACCACTCGACGTAAGAAGCTGCATACATGATTTCGCCGCGACTTTCCGCCAGCGGCTTGCCTTGCTCGGCCGTCATGATCGTTGCAAGGTCTTCTTGGTTGGCGACGATCAAATCGAACCATTTGCGGAGCAGCGCGGCCCGCTCCTTTGCCGTCAGCGCACGCCAAGCTGGCCAAGCAGCGTCGGCGGCGGCAATTGCACGGTTGGCTTCGGCCGCCCCCATGTCGGGCACGGTCGCCAACAGTTCGCCGGTTGCGGGGTTTGTGACCGCTAAAGTGGCACCACTGTCAGCCAGCGTCCAGGCGCCGGCGATAAAGCAGGCGCTGCGCAGGAGTGAGCCGTCGGCCAAATTAGGCGGGCGGCTTGCGATCTTTGCTTGCGACGTCATAGGCGTACCCGTCCAATAGAATCAACTCGAAGCGATGTGCTAGCTTGTTCAGGTGCTGGAATGCGGACATTATAGTTGACGTTCAAAACGAATCTTTGAGAAGCGCTCGCAACAGCTCAAGTGCTTGAATGCATTCCGTGACCGGCCCCCACTGAGTGGTCACCCGGCATTTTTATATGCTACAACTAAGAGGGCCACGGACTTTGTCCGCTTACGCCCGGGCCTGTCTGCCCGATGGTTCGAAGCCTATGCCCTTCGCTGGCCGGGACGATGGGCGGATTCCAGCCAGGGTCGGCTCAGGTAAGACTTACGGCCAGAAAGGACGCTCGCGCGGCAGGCTTTCGCCCGTCCGCGTCAGCGCCGAGGCGGGGGTTACTTGAAGCGGACCTTCAGCGACACACCGTAAGTGGTCGGCATGCCGGTGGCCTGCGTGATGATATCGTTGTACGAGATGACGTTCTGGACGTTGAATTGGTTGAAGATGTTCTTGCCCCAGGCCGATATGGTGAGCCGGTCACCGGGGAAATCGTAGCCGATACGGGCGTCGACCAGGGTGTAGCCATCGATCCGGAACGGATACGGCTTGATCGACCGAGCGGGCGCGCCGGGAATGCGCAGGATGCTGCCGCCAATATAGGCATCAACATCAGAGCGATAGTTCACCGAACCGCCGACGAAGACTGATCCACCATTGCCCGTCGCGATCCGGTAATCGACGTCTCCGGTCAAGCTCCAGCTCGGGGCGAAGGGCAGACGGTTGCCGGCGAAGTTGAACGGCTGATTGTGGTTCGGACCGCCGATGTTCCCGAACACCGTGGTGGCTGTGTATTCGTCCACCTTGGTCTTTAAGTAGCTGGCCGAGCCCGTCAGGGTGAGGCCAGACACGGGCCGGACCACAAGGTCGGTTTCAACGCCGAAGATATGCGACTTCGGCACGTTGTCGAGGCGCTGGAGCAGGCCGAAGTTCACGTCCACGAACGTGCCCTGGATCTGCTTGTCCCGGTAGTCTTGATAGAAGATCGCTCCGGTCCATTGTACCACGTTGCCCAGGAACTTGGCCTTGAAGCCGCCTTCGTACGAGGTGACCTGTTCCTGTTTGGCAGGCCTGAAAGTGTCGGTCGTGGTGGCGGTGAGTACCGGGAAGCTGCCCGCCTTGAAGCCCCGCGAAACGTTGGCGTAGAACAGCAGGTCACGCGTCGGCTTGAAGTCAATACCCACCTTCCACGAGACGTTATCCTCGGAAAGGCGGTCCAGGTAAGGCTTGCCATTCGAGAAATCCGGGAAGAGCGTGAAGCAGGCACCCGGATTGTTTATGCCGAGACCGAACGCTACCGAAGCGCGCTGATCGGGCGTAGTGTCGCTGTTGCACAACCGCTCGTGGTTGACCGAGTGGGTGTAGCGGATGCCCCCTTTCAGCGTGATCTGATCGGTCAAATCAAATTCACCGTTGGCGAACGCGGCGACATTGTCCATCTTGCCCCGACTGTCGATGGTAGAGATATGAGCCCAGGCGACTGCCGCATTGGACACCCCGTTGTCACCGAAGGGAATGTCCTGGGATTCAACCACCTTGCTGTGGTTGTAATTGCCTCCGACGGTCCAACGAAACTGCTGGCCGGGAGCCGCGGCATTGGAGATCCGTAGTTCTTGCGAAAAGTCGCTGATCTTGCCCTCGTCGCGGGGATTGTCGACAAATTGATAGGGAGAGCCGTCCAGGTCGAACGACATATTCTGGGTCAGCCGGCTGAAGCCGGTGATCGAAGTGATGGCGATGCTGTCACTCAAGTCCAGGTCAGCGCGCAGCGTGGCCTGGAACAGGTTGCGGTCACCCGTCGGCACGGCGGGCTTCGTAATAGACTGGAAGCCCGGCGTGTAGCCCGGGGCGGGATTGAGCGGAAAAGGCAGCCCGCCGGTCAGCGGACCGGGGGTGCGGGCAACCGTCGACCAGCTCGCGGCGCGGAGGTTTTGCGGCGCGAGCGCCGCATTCAGCTCCGCAAAGGTCGGCGCCGAAGTAGTGGACGGGAGAGAGGCGATTAGCTGCAGCGCCTGCGGCTGCGAGCGATCGACCGATCCGTTGATATTCAGCGCGAACTTCAGCCGGTCGCTGGCCTGCCAGGCGGTAATCAGGCGGCCGGCAAAGTAATTCTCTGTCCCATTCTTCTGCGAGGGATCGAGAAAATTATACTGCCAGGCGTCGCGATGCTTGGCATCGAACGCTAGGCGCATCTGCACGGTGTCGCTGATCGGCCCGCTGATATAGCCGCTGCCGTGTATTTCGTTAAAGCGGCCATAATCGAGGTTAAAGCCGGCCTGGAGATCCTTGGTTGGCTTGGCGGCGACGTAGTTGATCGCACCTCCGGTCGAATTCTGGCCGAACAGGGTGCCCTGCGGACCCTTCAGGACTTCGACGCGCTCAAGGTCGTAGAGCGAGTGGCCGGCGAGGACCGGGAAGGTCAGCGGCGCTTGATCCATCGAGATGCTGACCGCCGGATAGACGCCCAGCGCGTCGGCATTGTAGCCGATGCCTCGCAGGGTGTAGACCGGGGTGCCGTGGGTTGACGGCGCCAGCGCCATGCCCGGGACGTATTTGACCAGATCTTCGGCCTTGCCGATGTTGCGCTTTTCAAGGAGCGAGGTGTCGAACGCTGCGATGCTGGCGCCGACCTTGTTGATGTTTTCGTTGCGCTTGTTGGCCGTGACGATGATGTCGCTGGTCGATTCCGCGCTTGCCTCGGCGGACGATGCGTCGGCGGCTTGTGCCCAGGCTGGTGGGGCGCTGACCGTGAAGACGACAGCCGCAGAAGCAAGCAGGCCGGACCTTGTAATGATGTTCATTCCACTCACTCCCTGTTATAAATTTTCGAGACGGCTGAAGACCTCTTGATAGGATATGGTCGCCATCACCCTCATTGTACTTGTCGCTTCCCAAGGTCCTTGCGTGCTGACGGCAGCGTGCGAATTGCCGCGGTCGGCAGAAGGCCATGATTATTCCGGAAGCGCGTCGCGGGAGACGACCGACAATTTCTTGCAGAACGGCCCCTTGGACGTCCACGTGATATGCTGGCCGGACGAAAGGCCGATCACGTCGCCCGCCTTGAACGACTGCGTCCTTCCGCTGTCGGTCTCGACCACGTCTACCTCGCCCTCGAGGAGCAGGATGGTCTCGTCGCCGTTCGTGCAGGTATAGGGCGTGACGAGCGTGCCGTTTTCATCGACAACGCTGCCGGCGATCCCCTTGCCCGACCGCCATACGCAGCTCATGAAGGAGCCCGTCGAGCCTCCGCCTCTGATGACGTAGTACTCGCCTGCGACCAGCGCGCCCTCCTTGGGCTCGACGAAATGAAACACGTCCCAGTCGGCTGGATTGTCGCTGACATGCCTGATCATGAGATCCCGCGGCGGATTTGCGGTCGGCTCGGTGCCATTCCAGATACACCAGTATTTCTTGAAGGCCGGCGCCTCGATCTCCCATTGCACTTCGAGGCCCTTGGGCAGGTTGATGACGGAGCCGGGCCCAACCCGATAGCTCTGGCCGGTGGAGGTCACGGTCAGCGTCGCGCTGCCGTCGATCACGCAGGCAAGCTCGTCGCCAAGCGGCGCGGAACAGAGAAACTTGTGCGATCCGTCCGCATTCGCGCCGGGAGCGGTCGGCCCGGTCCGCCAGAAGCCGGCCTGCAGCGATCCCGACGTGCCTTCCGGTCGGGCTATCGTCACTTCACCGTGGATCTGCCGACCGAGGCTCGGTTCAATCCAGTCGAATGGCGCCCATTGGTCCGCCGGTGGATTCTGGACACCGCGGTGTACCGTATAACGCGGGCCGGACTGAACGTCGTGCAATGAACCGGTGGCCATATTCTCGCCTCCTTGGATTGCGCCTTCACTGGGAATTGCGCCTTCACTGATTTTAAGTGCCGTGCGGCTACGAGAGGCGCCAGCCCATGTTGCAATATTGATGCAAAAGCGGGCCATGCCCTAGAACCATGATTTATGTTTTCGATGGTGCCATTTCGCCTGCCGCGGCGCGCGTTGCACCTTAGCCCCGTTAGTCTCCCAGTAGATGGGACCCCGAGGAATCCGGGGGCATGCTTCGCTCTGGTGCCCTGCTTGGACTACCCGCGCCGTCTTCGGCCGGATGCTGGCGAGGTCTTTCACGGCGAGGTCGGACAGGCGCGGTAACGGACGTATCGCGATTTGCACGCAACAATCGCGAATGGTATTAGCGTTCGAGATCTGCATTGCCGTTGATGTGCGGTTGATCGTCCAGGTGACCGTCCCAAGGGGACTGTCGAAAGGCGAGCGCAGAGCGGCGACAGGTCGCTTAGCGGAAATCTTCGGGCAAGCTTGGTAGGCTGATCTGGCTCCGTCAAAAATGCCCGAAATGGCCCTAGGTCGCGGGGGCAGACGTGCTCTAGCTAGATCCGCGCGGCGCTTTTCGGAGTGTCGCGATGAAAATGAAAGCTGCAGTGTCCCGCGACGATCTTAGCGACTTCGGCAATCAAGGAAGACAAAGATGATCGATCTCACCGGCAAGTCCGTAATTATAACCGGCACAGCCAGCGGCATAGGGCGTGCGACCGCGATACTCGCCGCCAGCCTTGGCGCGAATTTGACGTTGGGGGACCGCACCGAAGAAGCCGGGGCCAGCGTCGTCGATGAGATCGAAGCTGCCGGGGGAACGGCGCAATTCGTGCGGTGCGATGTGGCGCAGGAAGACGATGTCGAGGCGCTCGTTGCCGCTGCGGTGTCCCGGTACGGACAGCTGGACGGCGCGCTCAACAACGCCGGCCGCCTCAGTGTAGGCAAAGATCTCCATGACCTCACCTGGGATGAAATTGAGCAGGTCTACGCCGTCAACGTGAAGGGCGTGTTCCTGTGTATGAAATATGAGATCAGGGAGCTTCTACGCACAGGTGGCGGGTCGATCGTAAACACCGCCTCGGGGAGCAGCGTCGTCGCCTTCCCGCGCGCCGCCGATTACGTCAGCAGCAAGCACGCGGTATTGGGGCTGACGCGCGCCGCTGCGCTCGACTACGCACAGCACAACATTCGGGTGAACTGCGTCATGCCGGGGACAGTGTTGACCCCGATGCTCGAAGGGCTTTTCGAATCGGCACCGGAAACCAAGGCCTTCCTTGAGTCGCGAATTCCGATGGGTCGGCTGGCACAGCCCGAGGAAATGGCGGGCAGCGTCATCTGGATGCTTTCAAACCAGGCCTCTTATGTGACCGGTGCCGCGATCTCGGTGGACGGCGGGTATACGACGACCTGAGTCAGACTGATGCCCCCTTGTCGGCACGTTCGGATCGTGGCCATTCTGGCGTGATATGGAGGCAGGCGCGACCTGACCGTATCCCCGTGAAGCTTCGCCGCGTGGCCCTCTGCGGGGTTTCGCGATTAACATGAAAGAGGGCCGCCTCGAGAATTCGGCCCCAGCGCACAGGAGGATTTCATGCCTGAATACAAGCTACTCATCAATGGTCGCCTGGTCGATGGTGCCGGGGCTATGGACGTCATCAACCCCGCCACCGAGGAGGTGCTGGCGTCCTGCCCGCACGCATCCGAAGCGCAGCTCGACCAAGCGGTCGCCGCCGCCAAGGCCGCCTTTCCCGCGTGGGCGCGGACGCCGATCGAGCAACGCCGCCAGGCGATCCTGCGCCTTGCCGACGCGATCCATGCCGATGCCGGCCCGCTGGCCCGCCTGCTGACAGAGGAACAGGGCAAGCCGCTGCCAGAAGCCGAGGCTGAAA
Organism: Sphingobium sp. EM0848; assembly: GCF_013375555.1. Taxonomy (NCBI): domain Bacteria; kingdom Pseudomonadati; phylum Pseudomonadota; class Alphaproteobacteria; order Sphingomonadales; family Sphingobiaceae; genus Sphingobium; species Sphingobium sp. EM0848. The sequence goes on along the minus strand of NZ_JABXWB010000003.1, from coordinate 202,598 downwards.
TCGCCTACAGCGAGGCCTTCATCCGCCAGATGGCGACGCATGAACTCCCGGTGCGGGTGCTGGAGGACAACAACAATCGGCGCGTGGAAGTGCAGCGCCGCCCGCTGGGCGTGGTCGGTGCGATCATTCCGTGGAACTTCCCGGTGCTGATCCTCGCCTTCAAGCTGCCCTTCGCGCTGCTCGCGGGCAACACACTCGTGGTAAAGCCGGCGCCGACGACGCCGCTGGCGACATTGCGCATTGGCGAATTGATGGCGGACATTTTCCCCGCGGGCGTGGTCAACGTCGTGACGGACCAAAACGATCTCGGCGCGCGCCTGACCAGCCATCCCGACGTCGCGAAGATCAGCTTCACCGGGTCAACCGAAACGGGCCGCAAGGTCATGTCCGGCGCCGCCGCCTCGATTAAGCGCGTAACCCTTGAGCTTGGCGGCAACGACGCCGCGATCGTGCTCCCGGATGCGGACCCTGTGAAGGTAGCGTCGGGCATCTTCCAGGGCGCATTTCTCAACGCGGGCCAGGTCTGCCTGGCCATCAAGCGGGTCTATGCCCATTCGGATGTATACGATGCGTTGTGCGCCGAACTTGCCCGTCTCGCCGAGGAGACTGTCGTTGATGACGGACTGAAGCAGGGTACCCAGATCGGCCCCCTTCAGAACCGGGCACAATACGAGAAAGTGAAAACTTTCCTGGACGATGCCGAAAACGCCGGCACCATTGTGACCGGCGGCGTAATGCCGGATCGGCCCGGATTATTCATCCGTCCAACGATCGTCCGCGACATCGAGGATGGTACGCGGTTGGTCGACGAAGAGCAGTTCGGGCCCGTTCTTCCGATTATCCGTTTCGATGATCCGGAAGATGCGCTTGCTCGCGCCAATGCATCCGCGATGGGGCTCGGCGGTTCGATCTGGTCGGACGATCGCTCCGCCGCCTATGATCTCGCCAGCCGTATGGAAGCGGGCACCGTCTGGATCAACAGGCATCTGGATTTCGGCCCGACGATTCCGTTTGGGGGCGCCAAGCAGTCCGGTATCGGCGTCGAATTCGCGGAAGAAGGATTCCACGAGTTCACCCAGATTCATGTCATCAACGAAGCGCGATAGGCCATTCCTCACCGCCGTTCCGGCCCAAATCATCAAATCGGTCTAGCCGCTCGCTTGGCCACCGCTCGCTGTGATCGGCCCCTACCGGGTGGTCCGGTTGGAGATGTTGCCGAGCAGCGGCTTGATATGCGTCTTGATACCGCTCTGGTCCATCGCCAGCGAGGCATCCTTGATCGGCCGGTTCCGCCGCCCCAGGATGCGGTCGGCACGCGCCTCGCTCAGATGCCAATCGCACAGTTCGGCAACGGTCATCTCCTTGCGGGCGCGGCGTGTCCCCTCGGCCGGGTCTTCGCCGGCGGTGACCCCGCCCAGCTGCCGGCGGCAACGCCAGCCTGATGGCGTTAGTCTAGTGCCTGCCCATAAACGCTAAGATATTGAAATATTGCGTTTAATCCAGGAATTCGGGCTTTGAAGGCCCGACGGTGTCGGTTATGCTTTGGGCTCAAACCACTGAGATCATGGCATAATCAACACACGCCGGAGCCGACAATGCGCCAGAAACGCATCATCCAGAGCAGCCTATTCGATCTGTTTGCCGATCACCAGATCGGACGTGAGCTCAAGGCTATTTCCGGGTGGCTCGAGGCACACAGTGAGCTGCTGACACTGGTGGCGGCTGATCTTGGCGAGGCTGGCATCAAGGACACGGGGCGCCAGGGTTTGCCGGTGGAATCGGTTCTGCGATGCGCCGTGCTCAAGCAGTATCGCCAGCTGAGTTACGAGGAACTGGCCTTTCACCTTGAGGATTCCTCTTCGTTTCGCGCCTTCGCCCGGCTGCCCCTGGCATTGTGCCCGAAGAAGTCGGTGCTGCAAAAGACGATTAGTCGGATCAGGGCGGAGTCCTGGGAACAAATCAATCGGGCGTTGCTGAGCGATGCCAGGCAGGAAAAGATCGAGCGCGGGATGGCCGTGCGGATCGACAGCACCGTGTGCGAGGCGCTGATGCACGCCCCCAGCGACAGTTCGTTGCTGTTCGACAGCGTGCGGGTCATGACACGCTTGCTCAAGCAGGCCGCCAGCCTTCCGGGCGGCACCGCCGTCGCCTGGCGCAATCGCCAGCGGCTCGCCAAGAAAAGGGCGCTGGCGATCCGATACAGTCGGGGCAAGGACAGGAAAGCCCGGCTGTACCGGGACTTGATCGATGCCACCCAGGCCACGATGGCATCGCTCCGGAGCCTTGCGTTGCACCTTGCCTCGAGCATCGAAAGCGCAGCCTGGCGTCTTGAGGTCGAACACTATCTGCCCCTGATCGAACGGGTCATCGACCAGACCCGGCGACGGGTCTTCACCGGCGAGCGCGTACCGGCGGCCGACAAGTTGGTCAGCCTGTTTGAACCGCATGCCGAAATCATCGTCAAAGGCGGCCGTGATGTCCAATACGGCCACAAGCTCAACTTCTCCACCGGCAAGAGCGGCATGATCCTCGACGCCGTCATAGAGGATGGCAATCCGGCGGATGCGGCACGCTTTCTGCCCATGCTCGAACGGCATGTAACCTTGTATGGCCAACCACCGCGCCAGTCAGCTGCCGACGGTGGCTTTGCCAGTCGTGACAATCTCAAACAGGCCAAGGCAATCGGAGTGCGCGACGTCGCATTCCACAAAAAGTGCGGTCTAAAAATCGAGGACATGACCAAGAGCAAATGGATCTATCGCCAGCTGCGTAACTTCCGAGCTGGGATCGAGGCCGGCATCTCGTGCCTCAAGCGAGCCTACGGCCTGACGCGATGCACATGGCGTGGGATCGACCACTTCAAATCCTATGTCTGGTCGTCGGTCGTCGCCAACAATCTCGCAATCTTCGCCCGCCTCAAGCCAACATAGTCAGATCCGCACCCCCAGAACACTTCACCGGACGCCACCGGGCGATCCCTCTTGTCTACTGCCCGGGCAGAAGTGCCAGTCTCCCCTTAATCCTGCCCTCGGGCGTCAAAACAGCGACCCGTCCAACTCATAATGCGCTGTCGATGCTGATCCAGCCCGAGCCCAAAGCCCAACCAGATCGCAAAAACACCCCGTTTATGGGCGGGCACTAGCTGTCTGGTTGCGACACATCATTGGGACATGGTAAGCAGCGCTATTGCGGATCACGCATGGCGCTTTGCTGCTCTTGTTGATGAGGTTTTGTGATGGTGCAGATACATCCCCAGGCCCGAACCACGCCTGTTGTGCGGGCGGAAATCGCTCGTTCTACCGAGTCTGCCAGTGTCGTCGCAAAGCGCTATGGCATCAGCGACGAAACCTGTGGATCGGCGCCGATGCGTAACCCTGTCCTTGCGCAGCGCAACTATCTGAAATAACGTGCGAAATTGAGATGGTGCTGGGGTTCGAACCGGCGCCGATCGGGACCCCAGCGCCGCAGTATTTTTAGTTCACTTCCAGCGGCTTGGCCGAAATCTAAGCGGGTCCCGTCTCCAGGCCGATCCACAGGGATGCGCAAAAGAGCGCCCCTGGCGAGGCGTTGGCAAACATCGTGTTTCCCGGTCTGAAGAGGACATGATTGTCAACCGGCGCCCCCAGGCCGGATTAGGCGCCATGCTGCAGACAGATACTGTCGGCGTGGCTGCATCGGACTGGCCGGAACCGGTCTCTGCCACACGCATGACAGCCTTGGCGGACGCCCGGCTCCCCGCGCTCCGATCCTGGCCCAACGACCAACGCCCGATTTCACGAGCTCGCCCATTTTTCAGATGCGCGAGATCAACAGCCCCGATCTGGAACGTCGCCGGCGCAGTCTGCTGCGCATCTTCTACAAGCGGCGCATTGCCGAGCTCGAGACCCGCCTGCCGGAGATCGAGCCACAATGTTTCCTTCTGAGCTGATCAAGCGCATTTGTATGGTTGCGGATCGCATGATTGGCGGCATAAGCGAGGTCCATGCAAAGAAGCAGCAATCTGAATGGTGTTCGACGTTATAATGAGCGCTTGGCGCTCGCCACAATCCGACGGCGCAACGGCGCATCAAAGACGGACATAGCCAACGCGACTGGCCTTTCTGCGCAAGCAGCCGTCAGAATTGTCGATGCGCTGGAAGCATCGCGGCTAGTCGTGCGCACCGGCAAACGGACGGGCGGCATCGGTCAGCCTTCCATAATATATGAGGTGAACGGCGATGGCGGTTTTACGGTCGGCGTCGAAATCGGTCGCGAACGGCTGACGTTCGTCCTGCTCAACTATCGCGGGGAAGTGCTGGACCGCCATGTCCAGCCCGTCGATTTCCCGGTTCCGGCTTTTGTTCTCGATCAAACGGCGGCGTTCCTCGATCGTCAGCTTGCATGTCTTTCAGCGGAAAAGCGCGCATCGTTCCTGGGGGTCGGCATAGCCATGCCCTGGTTTATCGGCGAATGGCGGCAGGAAATCGGCATTTCGCAGTCACAGGCAGACTGCGGACCTGGAGGATGATGACGATCATCATCAGCACGATCATGATCGGGAAGATTGGAGCGAGCGCGGCGTTGGCCTTGCTGGCCTCCTCGATCGAGCCCGCCGTGTCGATATGATATTCGCTCGGCAGCTCCCTGATGATCGGCTGCAGCTTATCGAATATCGCGGTCGAGACATCGGGTGGCTGAAGACCGTCGGCAATGTCGCCCCGCACGGTGATGGTCGGCAGGCGGTCGCGGCGTTGGAGGATCGGATCCTCCATCCGCACCTCGAGCTTGCCGATCTGACTGACCGGCACGCGCTCGCCGCCGGCGCCCGTCAGCGTGTAATCACCGATGCGCGCCGGGTCGAGCCGGTCATTGCCGGCGGAACGGGCAACGACATCGACGGTACGGATGTCTTCCCGTGCCTGGCTGACGGTGACGCCGGTCAGCATCCAAGCGATATGACGGACGGTGAATGGCATTTGACAGCGCCGTTCATTCCGCCAGCGAGGAGAGGTGGTCGGCGCCGTACCGCCGATATGCGGGAGGTTCTGAACGCGATGCTCTACATTGCGGCGAGCGGTTGTGTGTGGCGCCTGCTGCCCAAATGCTTCCCACCGGTGTCGACGGTTCGACGCGATCAACACAGTGCTGGTCATGAACCTGCGTGAGATCGAGGGGCGTGAGGCGTCACCCAGTGCCGGTGTGATTGACAGTCAATCGGTCAAAACCACTGAAAGTGGCGGAATTTCCGGCTTTGACGCAGGCAAGAAAGTGAAAGGCAGGAAGCGCCATATCCTGACCGACACATGCGGCTTCCTGATCTTCATTCTCGTTCACGCCGCCGATATTCAGGATCGGGACGGTGCCGTTGATGTGCTCGCTGCAGTCCGCAAACGCTTCCCGTGGACGACACGATCTCCTGCGCGTTGATTGTCACCGTGAATTTCCTGCCTGACTCTAAATTGGCGTTTCGGCCGACTGATTGACCGGACTAAGCGGGCGTCCGCGCGAGCGTCAATCGGCGCCTGTTACCGTCCACATTAATTCGGCACCATTTGGGGCCGCTGCGACAAAACTTTTGATCAGCAGTCTAATCTGAATGAACGGCTGCCTTGGGGTTCCAAACCTCACTCACGAACGGCAGCTATGCTAGCGGGAGCCGGCGGGATCCACCGGCCAGACTCGAGCCTGCGCTTTCGTAAAGACGTATTGGGCGGGCAGCTGTTGCATCTCAGATGCCGCGTGCTCGCACCGCTCAGACAGGTCAAACGAGCTTTCCCCGGTCAAACGGAGGGCAGTTCCTGAATGCTAGCCAGCACCTGCCCGGCATATTGCAGCGGGCAGATCAGCAGATCGGGCAGATAGACGTCTGCCTGATTATAGACGAGCGGGCTGCCGTCGATGCGGCTGACGTGGAAGCCCGCCGCCTGCGCCACCGCGACCGGGGCACAGCTATCCCACTCATATTGACCGCCCGAGTGGAGATAGATCTCCGCTTCGCCGCGGACGACCGCCATCGCCTTGGCGCCGGCCGATCCCATCGGGACCAGTTCGGCGCCAAGCTTCTCGGCCACCGCCACCGCCTCCGCAGCGGGACGCGTGCGGCTGACAAGCATGCGGAGCTTTCCTTCCGCTGCCGCCGCATCGAGCTTGCGCTCGGTGCAGAGTGTCAGCGGAATACCGGGCAGCGCGACTGCGCCGATTTCCGCCTTGCCGTTGATGGCAAGCGCGATGTGGACCGCCCAGTCGGTGCGCTCCTCCCCATATTCGCGGGTGCCATCGAGCGGATCGACGATCCACACGCGCTCCCGGTTCAGGCGATCGGAATTGTCCTTCTCCTCTTCGGACAGTACGGCATCATCGGGGCGCTGCTCGGCCAGCGCCGCCATGATGAAGGCGTTGGCAACGCGGTCCCCCGCCTTGCCCAGCGCCTTACCTTCGAAGAGGCCCGACTTCTGGAGCGTGACGAGGATCTGACCGGCGATCCCCGCGATGTGGCGGGCGAGTTCGACGTCCGTCACTTCAGCAGCTCCTGGAGGATGAGTTCGGCCGCCATCTTCGTCCTGTCGATGTGAATGGGTATGTCCATCTACCGAGCCTTCTTGCTTGTGTCGGGGTCGGCGGTCGCGCCCCCGTAATGGGTTGGGAGCGGGTTGATGCCTTCGAGCGCTCGGCGCGTCCTGTCGGCGATAGCCGACCCATAAATTTCCGGTTGCATGATCAACCAGAATTGGCCGGCGTCGATACCGGCAAACGCCCAACGTGCGAAGTCTTCCGGCTCCATGCCGGTTTGCTCGGTAAAGTCCCGCATTGCCGAGATGGAACGGTCAACCGAGACCTCGGACCCAGCGCCGCGAGTGTCCGCATAGATTTCCGATCTGACGGCGCCTGGAGCGAGGACTGATACGGCGACCCTGGAATTCTCAAGCTGGAGCTCGACCGCAAGCGCTTCGCTGAGCGCCACCACGGCGAATTTGCTGGCGGTGTAAGGCGCGATGAGGGGGCTGGACAGAAAGCCACCGATCGATGCCGTATTGACGATCCTGCACGCCAGATTGCTTTCGATCATGCGCGGCACGAAGCTCGCTACGCCGTTCACCACCCCCATGACATTAACATCGAGGATCCGGCGCCAACGATCTGTTGGGATCTTCCAGCTCAGCCCTCCGGAGAGAAGGCCGGCATTGTTGAAGAGGAGATCTGTTCGGCCAAATTCACCAAAGACGCGATGCGCGAGCGCAGCGACGCTCGCCGTGTCGCTGACATCTGTCACCACCGAAAGCGGCCGGCCGTGCAGATCAGCCCCCAGGCTCGCCAGGCCCGCCTCATCAACGTCGGCGATGACCACCTGCATACCACGCTCATCAGCGATCCTGGCCAGCCCGCGTCCGATACCGCTGGCTGCGCCCGTCACCACCGCCACCTTCTTGGTTTCCATCTCCGTTTTCCTTCAATCCAGCGGACGGACTGACGACAGTCGGTGCCGCCGCTGCCCTCGCCTTCCCAGTCGTTTCACCGCATCAGCAGCTTCAGCGCCCCTCCGTCGCCGTCGCCTTTCGATCAGACGCCAAAGCCGCCAGAGACCGAGATCGTCTGGCCCGTCACATATCGCGCGCGGTTCGAGCAGAAGAAGACTGCAGCCTGGCCGATATCCTCGGGCTGGCCCCAGCGCTTCAGTGCGAGCAGCTTGTGAGTCTCCTTCACCCATTCCTCGTCAAACACCCCCTGCCTGGTGAGTTCGTGGAACATGCCCGCGTCGATGACGCCGACGAGCACCGAGTTGGCGCGGATCTCGAACTTGCCCTCTTCCTTGGCGATGCCCTTGATCAGCGCTTCGTTCGCTGCCTTGGGCGCAACCGAAAGCCCGTCCATCGCCGGCCACCAGTCATGCCCGGCCGAGCCGAGATGGACGAAGGAACCACCACCGTTCGCCCGGAAATGCTCGATCAGCACTTGCGACGCGGTGAAGAAGCCGAACACCTCGACGTCGATCGCGTTGCGATAATGATCCTGCGTCCACTCGACGATGTGGATCTGCGGCACCAGCGGGCCCGCACCCCACACCAACGAATGGACGCGGCCATGCTCCATGGCGGCTTCGGCGACAGCGGCTTCGACCTGCGCCTTGTCGCGCACATCGACCTTATGGATCGACGCCTTCACGCCATGCGTGCGGATCGCTTCGGCCGTCCTTTCAGCGACGTCCTGCTTGGAGCGGTAGCAGACCGCGACGCCGGTGCGCGACTTGGCGAACTCGATCGCGACACCCTGGCCGATGCCGCCGCTGCCGCCGAACACCATCACCGCGCCTTCGGGAAAATCACTGTTCATATCGATCCTTTCTTGCGGCACTCGAAGCGAACGGTCGGAGGGGCCACTGGATTTAAGGAAATGGCGTCAGGTGGTCACATGCAGGCAGTGCCCACCTGACGCAGTCGCTCCTGGGAGGAAGTAAGGGAGTAAAAGCCGCTCTAGAATTTCAGCAAGAAATCCAGGCCATAAGTAGCTGGCTCTGCATAGATGTTGCCCGCATAGCCCAAGGCACCAAAATCAATGCCGAACTCGCGATATTTCTCGCTGAAGACATTCTTGCCCCAGGCGGCGATTTCGGCTGACCCGCCACCCAGCTGGAGGCCCCGCAATGCGAGCCGGAGTCCAACCAGATTGCGCCCGTCCCCCCGGATTTCATCATTGAAGGGCGCGCCCACGGTTGTCGGATTGAAATATATCTTGCCGCGATAATCATAGTCCACGCGGGCAACAACCTGACCGACACTCATAGGTGGGAATTCATATTGTGCCGACGCGCTGATGGTCGTTGTCGGCCCGACCACGAAATTGGCGCTATCCTTGACGTCAACGAACGTATCGGTGACGGGATCGAGGATAAGAAACTGCTTATATTTGCGGTTCACATAGCCGACATTGGCAGCAAGCGTCAGCTCGGGTGTCGGCTTTGCAGCAAGCTCTGCCTCGACGCCCCAATATCGCGCCTTTCCCGCGTTGACGGTAGCGGTCTGGGCTCCTCCTGTGCCGGCCTGCGTCTGCTGGAGCTGAACGTCCTTGTGATCGGCGTAAAACCCGGTGAGGTTCATTCGGAGGCGACGGTCGAACAACTCACTCTTGATGCCTGCCTCGTATGAGGTGAGCGACTCCGGATCAAAGCCCGAATTCGCCGAGCGCGCGTTGAACCCACCAGATTTATAGCCCGTCGAGACCCGGCCATAAGCAAGCAGATCCGGAGTGGCCTGGAAATCGAGGCTTACGGCAAAATTCGTCTTGCTGAAGCTTGCGTCCGGCGAACGTACATAAGGCGAGGTTTGCGTGAGATGCTTCTCGTCCTCGGTATAGCGTATCCCGCCGGTGAGGGTGAGCCGGTCCGTCAGCGAATAGCTCGCCTGCGCAAAGGCAGCGCGCGATTCCGACTCATGTTGATATGCAAGCAGGCTGCCCAACGGTACGCCAAAGCCATTGAGCGTGACGTCCGGCGTAAGCGGGATCGGAACTGGCGATGGCAGGACCAGCAGGAAGTTGGTCGGGTTGGTTTCGCGTGCCTTCTCGTCAAAATAATAGAGGCCGCCGACATATTTGAAGCGATCGCCGATATTGCCCAGAACATTGAATTCCTGCGACCATTGGTGCTGCTTGCGCTCGTTCTGGGCCGTGAAGAGATTGATTGGCCTGACACCCAATGGGATGAACGGGTTCGGCGGAGCAAGGATCGCAGGGCTCACGGTGAAACCAACGAGACCGGCATTACCGCCCAACGTGTCGAGCTGGTTCAGTCCCTGCCAGCGTCTATAGCCCGTGAGAGAGCGAACGGTGACATCACCAAGCTCGATGTTGACCGTCAGGGTGTGGCCCTCGACTTCATCCCTGATCCGGCCGACCGGGGCCAGTGCCAGTTGGTCAAGCCGGCTGCGGGAAAAGACCGGCGCCGATCCGCCTAGCCCGGGCGAAGCGTTCAAATAATCCAGGACGTCCGGGCGCACCGCCGTCAGCTGGAATGCGCCAGCGATGCTCTGTCGAACCGAAAAGTCGAACCCATAATCGAGTGTTACCGCACCCGACTCGTAGCGCAGCGCGGCGCGAACGGCGTCGAGATTATAGGCGCCAGGATCGCGATTATCGGGTTTAAGCACATTGTTGACATAACCGCTGCGCTGCTTGTGCACGAAGCTGACGAGACCCTTCAGCCCTGATCCGCCAATATCACCAGTGTTGAGGGTGAATCCGCCCTTCGCAAGATCGTAGTTACCAAAAGATGCCTGGGCAGTGATGCCAAAGTCCTCCGACGGCTTGGCCGTGATGAAGTTGACAGCGCCGCCGATCGTATTGCGGCCGTAGAGCGTGCCTTGGGGGCCACGAAGAACCTCGATCCGCTCGAGGTCCAGGACTTCGAACGCTGCCCCAGCTGAACGGCCAACGACGATGCCGTCAACATAGAGACCCACGGGGCTGTCGGAGGTCAGGACCTGTTCGATCTCGCCGATGCCGCGAATGAAGAGGGAAACATTGGTCGCAGACGAAGCCCCCACCGATACGGATACGCTCGGCGCGACGGATGTCAGACCGGCCACGGAAGCGATGCCCCGGCTCCTGATCGTGTCGCTCGTTACCGCGCTCACAGCCAAGGGCGTTTGCTGTAGCCGTTCGGACCGCTTCTGGGCGGTGACGACAATGTCACCAAGCCCGCCGTAAGCCGAAGATGCGCCTGCGGATCCTTCCTGCTCCGATGCCTTGTCAGCTTCGGACGACACGCGGGCGCCAGCTGGGGGCGTGACCTGTGAATAAGCGGGATAGCAAAAACACATTACCGCAGCACTTGACAGGAAAAGGCACGCCTTCATTTTTCTCTCCTTGGATATTTTCCGCGCAATCTTTACTGTTACGCTTGCCTTTTTATGGCCTTGGTCCGAACGTGAACTTTCATCAGAACGGCTTTTCTGGATCTTGGCACTCTGAATTTGGTTCAACAATTTGGTCGCATCATCAGATGAACTAATTGGATTGCCAGCTATGCATCTTGGATCGCCCGAAGCCGGGCGAATTACAAGCAGCGACATGCCCCAACAATGCTCAGTCGATCCCTAAAAATGCTCAGAACAGGTAAGTCGTTTCCGTTCGCCCCCGGTCATGGAGGCCGGGACTAAGGCTAGCCAGTTCGCGGCGGCTTCCGAGTTATGCCATGACGCGACAATAACCCTCACGTCGCAATTGCTTCGCGCCGTCAGGACCGCCATTCCTGATGAGTTCGGCCGGCGGACGCCAATCTTCCTGGTTCATGATGCTCGCCGACATTTCCGGCGCTACGCCGTCGGTAAGCCCGACCCAGCGCATGAAGAGGCAGCCGGTGCCGTCGGGGCCAATTTCCACCCAATTATAGGTACCCGGATCCGTGAGGCCGATGACAAAGGTGAAGCTTCCGTCGCAGTTTGGCGTGGCCAGCGGCGTAGACACATTCGAGCGGACGGCGAGGATCTCGCCCACGCCGCCCCAGATGTTCGTCAGCGGCACAGTCGCATAAGCCGCGCTGCCAAGCGTCAAGGTGATGATCATCACTTCATCGCGGTCAAGGCGGACATGACCGATCGAATAAGCCTGCGACGCCGAGTAAATGCCGGTCTTGTTGATGGCGGGGTCGCCGAACTGATTGGCCGGCCCGGCCATGGCGAAATTCCTGGTCGTGAAGATCAAGTCGTCGACATGCTTCCGAATATGGGTCTCGGCGGCGGCATCTAGGGCCGGCAGTTCTATGGAGGTCGGATCCGGAAGAGGCTCCGTCCGAACGATCTCAAGATCCAGAGGCATTTGTGACCTTGGGTCTCCGATGACGTCGCGCAGCAGGAGCTGATAGCTGTCTTGATCCACCTGGAAGTGATTTTGCCGATCGCCCGCTTCCTCGCCATCCACGTAGATGTCGAAGGTGCCGTCGGAGCTTAAGGCTAGATCAGCGAGCGCGAGCGTTTTTTGATAAACTTGGCCCGCCGTCAGAAGAGCATATTCTATCGCAAGCGGTGCTTGCCCGTCGCGCACCCGGCCCCGGATATGCAGCGAAGAAGCCCCATGGAGGGGCACGAACCGATAGACATAATCGAGATTGGTATGCGCCGTCCGCGTGGCCGGCACAGTCTTTCCATCAATCTCGTGTCCCAGCCGGCCGAAGGCGTGCATGAGAGGCCGGCCGGGATCGGCGTTGGCGGTGTTCAGCAGGCCGCAAAACACCGCCCGCTCGAGTTCGAGTTCGAACTGGCGAAGCTGCGCTTCGTCCGGTTCAATTTGTGCGATCCAGTGCTGTGCAACAGATTGGCCGACCACTGCCAGCGATCTGTCGCCAAGAATTCTGAGTGCCAAACGCTCCACCCATCTCTGATCCGATGTGTCGAGAGGAGGCTGAGAAATTGGCATGACCATCTCCTTTTGTTCGGGCAGCGCCCCCGCGCTCGTCGTCGCGCGGCGGCCCCTTGATGTCGGTCGAAACTGGCCCGTGCAATCCAACCCAGATCACAGAATTGCTTGGCCTTACCTCAAATATGCTCACAACGCCACACGCCACTTGCCTCTGAGCATATGTGCACCAATGATGCGCACTTCCGTTCCGGCATGGTCTGGACGAGAAGCGCGGTAACGCCCTAGTCATCGCGTCGATCGGGACAGGAAACACCTCCTGCCGAATCCCTAGGAGAGATGCATGGGCAACCCCAACGAGCTCGGAAGCGAGGATCGCCGCAAGACGTGGCAGCCGGCCCCGCGACCCGAATGGCTAACGATGCTGAACCAGCTTGGCGACAAGATGGATGGCCAAGCCGTCATCCCCCTCGACGAGGATTCGCTGTTCAGCGCCGCCCGTCACAATACAGGGCTGGATGATTTTGGCGACGACGGCTGGATCGAGCACTTCCGAGTGCTCATCAAGGCTATCGAGGAGGAAGCCAGGCTAAACTTCTTCGGCAGAATTCTGACGCGCTCTGAACTCGTCAGCTATCTCGAGGCCAGGCTCCAGGTCACCGAAGCCTATCGTCTCAATCCTGAGATCGAAGACGAGGCCATTGTCGAGCCCGTCTTCATCCTTGGTCTCGGGAGGTCGGGCACAAGCATCCTCCACGAGACGCTGTCGCACGATCCACAATTTCGTTCTGTTCGTCGCTGGGAGGCGCTCTACCCCGCGCCGCCTCCAGAGGCGGCCACCTATCGGACCGATCCGCGGATACGCAAGGCACAGGACAGGATCGACATTATCGACGCGATCTCACCCGAATGGAAAGGTGTCCATCCCACCGGCCCGGAACTGCCGGTGGAGGATATCGAGTTCACCTATCTCGCCTTCTTTTCCGAAGTGTGGGTGAACGCTTTTCAGATCCCGACTTACGAACGGTATTTTCGCGAGCAGGCGGCCGATTACCATTTCCATTGGCACAAGCGCATTCTGAAGCTCCTCCAGTTCAAATATATGCAGAAGCACTGGCTACTAAAAAATCCTACCCACATGGAGCGGATCGAGGCACTCCTGAAGGCCTATCCTGACGCAAAGATCATCCTTCCCCACCGGGATCCCATCGTCACCGCAGATTCGGTCGTGAACACATCGGGGACCATCTATTATTGGCGGACGGACAACCCTTTTCTCTATCCGGACACGGCGAGCGCCTGGGCGGACATCGGCTCACGGGTGGCGATGTGGGATGACGTGATTGCGGCTATCGAAAACGGTGTGCTACGCAAAGGCTATTACGCCAATTTGCTATATTATGATTTCATCGCTGATCCCCAGACGGTGATCGAGGAGATATATCGGGATCTCCATCTCGAGCTGAAACCTGAGGTGCTTTCCTCGATGCTTACGTGGCTAAAAAGCCGTCACCAGTCAGGTCATGGTAATTCGTCCAAATACCAGAAGTCCCGCCAGGGTGACGCGCGAACAGCGGTAGAGCGCGAGAGCTACAGAAAATATCAGGAATACTTTAAGGTTCCTGACGAAATCTGAGGAATGCCAGGAGCGACGACCGTGAGCAGCGATAAGAAATATGCGCCGACCGAACAGCTCGTCCTCCTCCTGCGCAAGGCGGAGAGCGTTGGACTCTCCGCCACCGCGATTCTTCGCGAGTGTCGCTTTTCCTATTCCTTTGAGGATCTCCTCTTGCGACGAGTCCGGCATCTGCCGGTCACGGACTTCGCGCGCATCAGCCAGCATTGCGTTAACAGCATCCGTCAGGTGTACGTTCCGGCAGGCATTACAGGTCTGTCGCGCGAAGATTTCGACCTGATGTGCCACGCGCTCGTTACGAGCTCGTCGTTGAGGGAGGTGATCCAGCGCCAATCGCGGTTCTTCGAGATTTGCGGACGAGCATATGGCTGGCTCGATACCATCGAAGCGGACGATATGATGAGGATGGGGATCCACCTCGGCCCCGTAGAGGAGGGTTGGCGCACATTCTTCACGCTGAATGCTTTTCTCGTCTTCTCCAGGCTATTCGAGTGGCTGATCGGTCAACCGGTAGATCCCAAATATGAGCTCGTGATGGGAATGGACGAAGAATCCGCCTCAATTTCTGCGGTGTTCGGCATCACGGTCAGATATAATGGCCAGATGGACGGCCTGATTTTCCCGGCGCAAGCGCTAGACCGCCCTGTGGTCCGAGACGGCGTTGAAATGCGCCAGTTTCTGCAATCATTCCCCTTCGACGTTCTGCTGCCCGCAGATATGACCGTGAGCCTCTCGGCCCAGGTCACGGCTCTCTACCGGGACGCAATGCTGAGTGCCCGGCCGCTTCCCAACCATGTCGAACTGGCCAAGCGGTTCGGTATGTCGAGTGCTACGTTCCGGAGACACCTGGAATCCGAGGGCGGTTCGATCCGCGAAATCAAGGCCAACATCCGGTATCGCGTCGCGCGAGAATTGCTGGCTGCTGACAACGCGCACTTCGACCAGGTCGCGACGATACTGGATTTCAGCGGGACCAAAGCGTTCACGCGCGCGTTCGTGGAATGGAGTGGCACCACCCCAATCGCGTTTCGACGAGACACTCTTTCACGCCGAGGTGCGTCGGCCGACGGAAGTGGGCGCACAACCGGATGAACGGTAACGTCGTTTGTCGACGGTCCACCTATCCGTCAGCTGAAGGCCCTCGTCGGTCGGAACCGAAACTCAGCTGCAGCCTGAGTGGTGTGGCGCCAACTCGAGAACGGCTATTTCTGTCACGCCAGAACATAAATGGATGGCAGTTATTGGGAGCGGCCAAATCCCAGCGAACGACTGGATTGTCGGCGGATGCAGTCGCTCCGGTAGGCCCAGCTGAATGTCTGGTTGCCCCAGGTCTCTTCCCCAGACCGGAAAGTCGGCTAGGTCCCAGGGCCGGTCAGAAATAAAAGGCACCCTGTCCTTTTTAGGTCGTTTTAGCTGGTTCTAGCGGATGCGGTTAGAACTATGTAATTTTGCTACAAACGCGCCGAAATCATTAAGCTGCAATTCATGCGCCGGCCGGCCGCAGCCAATTCTCAACCCTGAGGCCGGGAACACGCGCGAACTCGCGGACATTGTCCGTC
Organism: Sphingobium sp. EM0848; assembly: GCF_013375555.1. NCBI lineage: Bacteria > Pseudomonadati > Pseudomonadota > Alphaproteobacteria > Sphingomonadales > Sphingobiaceae > Sphingobium > Sphingobium sp. EM0848. Next base: position 187,079 of record NZ_JABXWB010000003.1, on the reverse strand, counting down.
ACCAAGGTGGCATCGAGCGCAAGCGCATGCGCCGCGATGAACATGTCGTTCCCCCCGATGGGCGTACCCTGCCGCTCGAGGGCGGCGCGGAGCGCGCGATAGTGACGGTCTGCGTCCGCGGCGAGTGGCAGGACGGGAAGTCGCTTGAGGATGCCCTCCAGCTGTGCGGTCAGTCGCTCAGAACCGCGGCGCTCGGCACCGAACCGCAATTCGCTGGCCACTACAACGCTTGTTGCGACCGCATCATTGGGCAGTTGGGTAATGCGCGCGCCGATCACGCCCCCAGGGTGCCGGACGAGATCCGACAGGATGTTGGTATCGAGCAGATACATGGGTCAGAAGTCGACGGGATCAGGCGGCGTGTCTTCGATGGCGCCGAAATCGTCGTCGATCGGCTCCAGGGTGGCCAAATAGGCAGCCAGCGACAGCACGGGGGCCGGCTCGATGATGAGGCGATCCCCATCCTTGCGGATGATCGCGTCCTCGCCCGGCAGCTCGAACTCGCGCGGAATGCGGACCGCCTGGCTGCGACCATTCTTGAACAGTTTGACGTGACGATAGGCGTTCATGGCGCCTCCTTGGCCTATGTCAATAGCATATGCCAGCGCGTTTGGCGAGACGAGATTCGGCCTCCCATAACTTGTCTATGGGACCGCAGGCTAATGATGAACCATCTTCATTCGAGCTTCCGCATCAGGCTTCATCTCAAGGTCTGTGCGCCAGACAAGATCCCATGGGGACAGGTCGCTATCCACTCCCCATGGGATCTTGTTGGTAGCAATACGGAGATATTGGGCTGTCGTAGCCAAGGCGCGGTGGCCAAGCAGGAGTTGGATGGTTCGCACATCAGTCCCAGCTTCGAACAAATGAACCGCAAAGGCATGCCTCCTATTTCTCCGAAGAGATAGGAGACACTATGTTCCCATACTGATTATGTCGGGTAATTTCCCATATCCCACGTAAATCCGTCGATTCTTATGGCTTTCCAGAGACATAATATTGATCGCCTTCCACCAACAGCGTGGCCAAAGACATTACCTCACGACGCAAAACTGGGTCGTTATCGGCCGGTAGATCGTTTGCTCGGTTTCCTCATCAGTCTGTAGCTCAAGAAATTATGTCGCGTGGTATGTCCACGGATGCGCCGAAATGCCCAATGTGCCGCCGTTCGGACAGCGCTACCCGACATAATCAGTATGGGAATATAGTGCCTCATCCCATGGGGGCTTACCGGTTTGGTTAGCCCAGACCGGGCATGCGCTTTCTCGCAGGCGAGGCCTACTGCCTGACGGGTGATTGGTCGATCATCGGATGTACCGGGAAATAGCCAATCCTTGGGCCTGGCAACGCGCCAGTAGCTGGTCAGGATATCGAGCAGCCTCACGGACAGCATGACGTAGCGGTCCTTCTGCCCCTTGCCTTGTTCGATCCGTAGGACCATCCGCTGACGGTCGATGGCACCGCGGCACTTCAGATGCGTAGCTTCGGAGATACTCCTTCGGTCAATCAGGCTGGTGTTTACAGCCAACTGATTGTGCCCGATTCGAGAGCCCTCAAACATGGCGTCACGGCTGCGGCCGGACCTGGCAAAATGACCTCAGTCCTCACTTCCGCAAATGTGTTGGACAAAGCCGGCACCACGCGCCAGCTCCCGCGAAGCGGGTCGTCTAATCGCCCCTCTGTCAAGCCAGCAAAATCATTCGTTCATAACTGTTGCCATGCGTATGCCGGGTACAGGGTCGTCTACGCGGTCGATGCAAGTTGATCGCCGCAGGATGGGTTCCGTAGGCAAGATCTTCCTATGTTCGTGACGCAATCTGCTTATGAGGACAGTTGCTTCCCGCTTCGCGGAATGATCTCGGCCGCGTCCCGGCAGGGACGGCTCGGCACGCCCTGAAAGGGCGTTATCAGTGAAACGATGAGTGTTCTGTTAATGGCGTTGGTTTATTGGGTCAGACTGATACGGTGGTCCCGGCGTTTGGATCGAACAGTTCGCCCGTCTTCAGCATCGCGTGCATGATCACCGCTAATTTGCGGGCAAGAGCTACAGCCGCTCGCTTGAAACCAAGCCGCTCTTTTAACGCCAGCGCCCAAGTGCGTAACGTGTTCGTCTCCGTTGATCTGTTCAATATGACCGCGGCCGCCTCGTACAACAGCGTCCGTAACTTAGGGTCGCCACGGCGCGAGATGTGGCCTTCATAATCAACTTCCCCCGATTGATATCGCTTTGGGGTGAGCCCGACCCACGCCCCGACAGCGCGGGAGTTCTTGAAGTTGATCGAATCCTCCACTGCTGCTGCAAAGGCGGTAGCGGTGACCGTGCCCACGCCAGGCACCGAGGTGAGCAGACGGCAGCGTGGATCCGTGCCAGCCATCGCAACCAGCTGCTTGGTCAACTCCGCCACCCGAAGCCGAATATCGCTCCAGGCCTTAAGCAGCGGTAGGATGATGCGCGACAGATTGTCTTCGCCTTCCAGAAGCGTAACGACGTTGCGCTCAAAAACGCTGCCGGTGCCTTTGGGTATGACAAGCCCGAATGTCTTCATCAGCCCGCGTATCTGGTTCGACATCTGTACCCGCATCTTCATCAGTTGGCGTCGGGCGCTGATCAGCGTCCTCATCAACATGCTGTCAAAGCCTTTGACGCGCACCTCCCGATAAAAGCCCACCTCAGCCAAATGAGCCAGACCGTCGGCGTCGTTTGCATCGGTCTTGTTGGCAGCCATATCGAGGGCGGCCTTTGCATGGCGCGCGTCTATACAGATCGCGGGCAAACCCTCCGCAGTAAGCGCATGGTAAAACCAAACCGACAACGGTCCGGTCTCAAATACCACGCGCTTTGCATTCGGCGCGCGTTTGCGGATCACTTCGGCAAGCAGTTTGGGATCGGAGGCACACTTGCCGCGCCAAACGCGCTTGCCATCCTGACGAACCGATAGCGAAGTGTCTTTTAGAGAAACGTCGAGTCCGATATACTGATCCACGGTTGTCCTCCGTCTGATGCTGGGCCCGGTCCAAAATCGTGAGCCCGTTCTTCATCTTATCGGGGGGCAACCAACCTTCCAGTAATCTCGTGCTCCTGGCCCGCGGCCGGTGCTCCCGCGATTACGTCATGTTCGTCCAACTTGCGCTTATGGAAGGTCCGTGATCCGTGGTCCGGTCGGAGTAGAATGGGCATCCGCACGCTCATAGCTGTGCCGCGGTTCTGTTCGAACATGCTCGAAGGATTCGAACCCATGTTACCAATAAAGCTGAACCTGCGGGTGAACCCCTAATCAAACTTCAGCCAACCGCCGTTCGCAGACAGATTTTACAAGACCTTGAAGGCAAAAAAGCCTCTCACCGAGCCAGTTCAATTCCTCGTCCGTTACTTTGTAATGAGGCGAGTATCTTGCGTTCACATAGGCTTGGCGTAGCAACTCGAAGCAACGGCGGCTGAACTTGTCATCGCGCGGCCACGCCTCAATCAGTTCGGGGGCAATTTCTTCCGCATGGCCGCGCAGGAAATTGAGCTTGTGAGATTTCGGCGAATAGAGCGTCAACACGAGCAACGCGCAATGATATGCCCGCTCTGCGGCTTGATGGAGCGTGAACGCAGCGTCATTGCGCTCATCGTCCTCAAGGTATCTAGCGGCACCCCTCACGGCGCTCAAAACCTTGGGAAACCACAGATCAAAATATTCTTTAGCTTCCGCGAGGGCTTTTTCGGGCGCAAGCTTCTGCGGCGTAGCCAGCCCAAAGCCTTCCGCCTCATATAGCGCAATGCCCTGTTTGGCGATGTCGACGAAAAAGGGACGCCCATGTTCGAGCTGCTTATTCAGGTCCTTGAGACTATGCACGATTAGGCCCACCGGCGCGCTGAGGGTTCCCGTTATCGTCATCTCGCGCATCAGCCGGTCTTCGGCCGAGGCCCAATAATCCACTACATCCGTCAACCGCTCATCGTTCACGACGACCAGAATGTCATAGTCGGATTTGTAACCGCCGATGGGATCGTCCACCCAATCGCCACGCGCATAGGAGCCATAGAGGATGACCTTGAGGATGCGCGCCTTCTTTTTCCAAGGCGCGGTGCTCTCGCCAATGACGGCTGCAAATTCCTCAAACAGGATACGCATGACCTCTTGCAGCTCCTGCTGCTTGGGTGCCGGAAGATGGTCAAGGTCGGTTCGCATCACATTTTCACACTGTCGAGGGAAGCGCTGCAAAGCAAGGGGTTACGCGTCAGACTGAGTAAGCGGGGCAAACTCCCGGGCGGTCAGGCGGGAGCGGCGCTGACGAGGTCCGGCAGCCATGGAACGGATGGCGCGCCGGGAACGGCGAAGCGATCACCGAGGAATTGGTAGAAGGAGACGCCAAGCTTGGCACAGGTTTTGATCAGGCCGAGCATGATGTCGCGAGCGATCCGTCCTTGTTCGCTAACGGTGCCACCGGAAATTTTGCGCTTGGTGACAAAGCTGCGGATATCGTTTTCCGAACCGTTGGTATGCAACGGGATTTCGGGACGTGTCAGAACGCGCAGGAGATCGTTTTTCTGGCGGTAGAGGCGTGCCAATTGCCGATCGAGCATCACAAAGCCGGTTTTGCGGGCAAAGATCCGGTCAAAACGAACCCTGAGGGCACGGCCCCGTTTGGGATCCGGATGCTTTTGCCAGGCTTTGAGATCGGCGTAGAACCACCAGATCAACGTGCGGATGAGTTCGAGCGCTTCACGATCTTTCTTCGAGCGGGGATGGAGTTTGTGGACCAGCCTTTCTGCATGTACCCAGCACAACGCATGGTTGCTGCCGACGCGGAACTGACCGGCGCCATCGGAGACGATAGCTGTGTCGCCGAGCAGACCTTGTTCGCAAAGGGCGCCCCATAGCGCGCCTTCGGTCGCGACCTTGGTGGGATCGGGCGTGACGCTCAACTTGTCAAAGCCCAGCGCGCAAAGATGCGCCTGCCACGCCTCGGGGCTCTCAAAATGCTTGGCTTCGTGGGCTTCCAGCACGGCAATCGGTTCGGACGCGAGGTTCATCTCGCGCATTTTGGCTAGCGCTTCGTCGTTGACGACAAAATGGCTGATGCCCGCCTGAAGAAGATTGAGAAAATTGCGCCGCGATTTGGAAAAGCTGCTGCGAAACACCGCGAAGCGCCGATCCCCAAGATGGGTGACATACCCATTCTTGCGAGCATGCGGAGCGGAAGTGTCGTCGACATTGATCCATTGCGCCGTGGAAATCCCCGTGGCTAAAATCGCCCGATCTTCGGCAACCAGATCGTCGAGCCCACGGCTGAGCAGTCGTACGACCTGGCGTTTGGAAATGGCCAAACCCATCCCGTTCAACATCGAGCACAGCCGTTCGCTGGTGATCTGACCTTGGAAATGACCCGCCGTGATAAAGCGCCGTAGCTCGGGGCCAAAGCCTCCCAAAATGCCCGCCGGCAACTCTGCTGCGATCCGCTTACCATCAGGACCCCGCCAAATCTCGCGACGATAGCGGATGACGTCAACTTCAAGCCGAAGATCCTGCACCAAGACGTCTTCGTAACCCTTGAAACGTGAGCCATCAGGAACTGCCGCTTTCAGCGTCACATCCCGGCTGACGGTGAGCTTCGATTGCACCGCCCCACGCCTCCGCTTGCTCCGCTTCTTCCCCGGTGTCGGTGACGTCGACTTCTCCATCCCCGATGGCTTCGACTTGAAGCGGGGACGCGGCGGATCGCCCTTCAATCGCGCAATCTCGTCCCGTAATGCCTGGATCTCCAGCTTGTCAGCCGCCCTCTCGATCAGCAGATCCTGGTTCGTCGCTTCCAGACGGTCGCAACGCTCAACCAGCGCAGCAACAACCCGACGAATATCCTCCTCGCCTCTTGTACCGCCAATGTCGTTGCCCGAAGTCATCGGCAGTGTGAATCACGCCAAACCAACCTTGTCCAGTCCCCCTGCCCGGAAATTTGCCCCGCTTACTCAGACCGCTGTATGCGGCTCCACCGGCTTGCCCTTGAACGGCATGACCTTGATTTCGCCCTCACGCTTGCGAGCCTGCGCAATGTCATAGCTGTTCTGCATCCGCATGAGCGTGTCCATCGACACGCCGAACGCTTTCTCGATGCGCAGCGCCATTTCCGACGAAAGGCTTGCACGCTCGTTGAGCAGGGTCGAGAGGGTCGCCCGCGTCACACCCAACACTTCGGCCGCCGCCGTGACCGTCAGGTCCAGCGGCTCGATGATTTCATGCTTGATAAAACCGCCGGGATGGGCCGGGTTCTTCAAACGAATGCCTGCAATCGCACTCATGGCCACCTCCTAGTGGTAATCCTCATAATCAAGGTCGATGATCTCGATCTCATCACGGTCGATCCGAAACGTCATCCGCCAATTTTTCGTGACGAACAGGCTCCATGTTCCCTTGCGGTCGCCGGTCAGCAGGTGCGCCTTCCAGCTCGGCACGGTGCGCAATTCGTCCTCCCGCTCCATATCCTGGAGGAAGGACAGCATACGCCGGACCTTGCCGATGACCACGGGTTGCAGCCCGCTTTCATCGTCGTCCTCCATGAGTCGGCGCAATCCCTTGTGGATCACGTTTCTGATCTTCATATCGACCTCTACTCTTTAAAGTCGTTCGGTGTCAAGTGACGCCATACAGTACGGGCCGCGCATTATAGCCGGTTCAACCCAACATCCGCTCAATAGCAGCACCAATCTGCTCCGCAGCATCGAGCAGATGGGCATCGTCAAGATGGGCATAGCGCGCCGTCGACTGGATTTCGCTATGGCCAAGCAAGCGTCCGATCATGGGCAAGGTTTCTTGGCTCATGGCCGCATGGCTCGCGAATGTGTGCCGTAGGTCATGCAGGCGAACGCGGCGAAGACCCGCTTCGGCCTGGAATTCCGTCCAATAATAATCGACGGCCTTTAGCCGACGCCCATAGTTGCGGTTCCAGAACAGCCATGGGCTCCGCATATAGCGCGGCAAGCCGTCGATCAGCGCCCGCGCCTCATCCCCCAGCCAGACCGTGCGCGGCCCCGTCTTGCTGTCCCGCAGCTTGAGCCTGTTCCCTCGAACGTCGCGCCATTGCAGGTCCATGATCTCACCAGCCCGACAACCCGTCAGCAGCATGAGCGTGATCGCGGTCGCAGCGATGGGCCGAACCGCCTCGTCAGTGGCCCGTACCCTGGCGAGAACAGCACCGACCCGCTGCAACTCCTCATGGCTGAGGAACCGATCGCACCGGCGCGTGCGATTGAACCGGATGGACTTGCAGGGATTGCTATTCTCAAGCCGATAGCCCCACGCCTCAGCCTTGTTCATCATACTGCTGAGGATCGTCATCACCCGGTTCGCCCCACCGGGACCAAGGCGGTTGTTGAGGTCGGAAAACCAGCTGGCGACATCGGCCTCATCCAGTCCATCGATGGTCCGGTCGGGAAAGGCACGATCGAGATACAGCCGCCGATATTTATTGTGGGTGTCGAGGGTGGACGGCTTCCAGCGCGGAGACCAGCGCGTCCAATATTCCTCAAGGAAATCGACAAAGCCCGGCGCAGACCTGATCCTCTTGCGTTCCGCTGCCGCATCAAGGCCCAGCTGTGCGTAGGCAATAACCCGCCGTGACACGGTGGTCGCCTGGTGGCGGGACAGGACCGTTGCCGGACCAATGGTGACCGTCCGCAGGCGACCAGCCATTCGGGCCTGGACGATATAGACGTTGCGGCCGGAGGGATAATGGCGGATGCCAAACCCCTGCCCGCCAAGCCAGGTCGTTGTCCGCGCCTTGCCCCTTGGCAGGCGGGTGAAGTCGAATGCGACGCCCACCTCCGCCAATGCCTCGCGGACCACCTGCTTGAGTGCAAGCGCGGTCATGGGCGAAGCCCTATCGCCTGGGCGAGATTGCCGGAAATCCGCTGCGCCGCATCGGCAATGACATCATCGGATAGATGGGCATATTTGGCGGTGGTTTCGGGGAGAAGATGACCGAGCAACGCACCGATGGTCGCCAACGGAACATTGTCCATGATGGCGGTAGATGCAAAGCTATGGCGCAGGTCGTGAAGACGAACATCCGGCAACGCGCAAGTCCGCCGAAATCTGAACCACCAACTGTTCGGGTCCAGCGGCGCCGACCCATCCCGATTGGGAAAAACATAGGGGCAACCTTCCACCCGAGGCTGCATGTCCAGGATCGCAAGCGCCTGCCTGTTCAGCCAGATCGTCTTGGGACCGGTCTTGCTGTCGGGCAACGCCAGATGCGGCGGCCGCACCCATAGCCATTGCAGGTCGCGAATCTCGCTGATCCGCGCGCCGGTATATAGCAGCAGGCGAATCATGGCGACTTCGTCGGGATTGTCTGCCTCGGCTTCTCGCAATGCGGCCCCCATGCGACGATATTCGAGGGGCGACAGATAGCGTTCGCAGGCCTCCCGCTTGTATCGCGGCAACCCCCGCGCCGGGTTCGAGCCCTTGCGCCGCAAGTGAAGCGCTTCAGCATAGTCGAGCAGCGCCGAAAGGACCGGGACAGCGCGATTGTAGCTGGCCTCTCGGCACCCTGCGCACTCATCCCGCCAACGCCTGACATCCGCCGACACAATGTCGGCTAGGTGCATTTTCCCGAAATAGGGTGCTAGATCCCGACGCCAGGCAGCGTGATTGCGTTTGGCGGTGGACGGCTTCCAAAGCCGGATCATGTCGCACCAATAGGTGGCAACAAAGTCCGCCATCGTCGGACTGGCCTTGATCACCGTTCGCTTGGGTAAGCCATCCAGCGCCACGTCCGCCAGCAACCGCCGCGCCTTTGCCCGTGCCGTATCCGCATCGACTTCATTGGTACGCCCCAGGGAGACACGCTTCCGGGTTCCGCGATGCCTGACGCGGACACACCAATAATAGCGGCCCGTCGGCCTGACACGCAGGCCAAAGCCCGGCAATTCCGTATCCCAGATGCAATAGTCCGTCGTACGGAGCGGTAGCTTTCGCCGCGCAAAATTGCCGTCGAGATAGGCCCGGCACCCAAGCTTTTGCCCGTTGGGGACCATAAGACCATCATCGACAGCCGAATCCGCCTCGAAAGTCTCGGGAAACAGGGCGTTTTGGGGGACCCAATCGCCAGCGGGAGCAGCCGGACCCGCGGGCAGGTCGAGGAACTCAAATGGCGGTTTTATTGAACTTTTTTCCATACATGCACCATATGGTGCGTGGGGTGTGCTTATGCCTTGGGGATGATTCTGTGGCTTCTGGTCGTGCTGGTCGTGGCTCATAGGGGGATGGTTCGCGCTTCCGGCGGGGCAAGGTTCCGCCCGACGGGCGGAACAAGATAAGGGCGGCTGACAGGTGAATGGCGAGGCCATTGACGCGCAAAAAAGCGCTGAGAGAAAAGCCCCAGCGCGGGTCATCCGTCGGGCCTCCAGGACCGACGGTCCGGCAGGGGATCGACACCCGGCAGGGCGGAGACAAGGCATCGCCTTGGCTCCGTGAGCCTGGGTCGACGGCGTCCCTGAAAGGGGCGTCGGAGGCCCAAGCGAATAGAGCTCCGGTCGGCGGTGAGGAACGAACCGCCGAGCCGCCAGCCTTTCCCTTTGATCAGCTCGATTAGCGAGCGCCGAGGCGGCAATCCCCATCGCCACAGCAACGGCCGGGCGTGAGGGCCGAAGGCCGTCACGCCCGGTTCGTGGCGTATGGACAGTGGGAGATTTTGGTGGTCGAGAAGCCGATGCCGTGGACTTGGCATGGAGCTCGATCGCGGGTTATAGAGGGGGTGTCCGGAGCCCTATCTCATGGACAAGGAACGCCACTATGGCACGCACATTGGAACAGGAACGCGCCGCGATCGAGGCGGAGCAGCAGAAGCTGGCTGGTCGCATGAAGGCGCTTGAAGACAAGGAGCGTGAGGTCGCGATTGCGACCGTCGAGAGGTCGGGATTGCTGAAGGTCGAGGGGAAGAGGCTGACCAGCCTCATGGACCGGATCAGGACGCTCGGAATCGACGAAGTCCAGAAGCGATTGGGAAGCTGAAGCCACCACGGCGCGGCATCGGGCCGCGCCTGGTCATGGCGGGCTCGATGCCCGTCATGACCACATGTCCGACAGCAAAAAAAGGAGAGCCGCAGCCCTCCCCTGTCGTTCAATAATCATCCAGCAGTTTGCCGGTGACGGTATAGACGATCCGGTCGATGACGGTCATCGGCAGCGGATCATGATCGCCCTCGTCGAGGACGAGATAGCCGACCACTTCGTCGACGATGACATGCTGGTCGAAGAAGCTGTGCATCGCGCGGCGTTCGGCATTGGCGCACGCGGCGAAATAGGCGGCGTGATCGGCGCGGAACTGGTTCGTGATCGTCTGCATCATGATCCTCCTGTCTTGAAATGACAGGGTCAGTGCGCGCGGGCGGAGCGGGGTCGGGTCAAGGACGCGGGCCACCGGCCCGCGCCGCGAAGCGGGGAGTGGGGGAACCGATTTTCTCAGGGTTGGAACGGAGCGAAGCGCAGTGGAGGCCCTGTGAAAATTGGCGGGACCGCTCCTCCTTGCACGCGGCCCCGCTCCGCCTGGCACAATGGGAAGTCAGTGAGATTTTTCCTCTCGTCGGGAGACTCGGCCGATGCGTAGCGACGCGCGGACCGAAGGGGCCGTGCGGCACGCGAGCGAGCCATTCAGCTTTCGACCTCGCGGCAAAGTCGATTGATCGAAGACGACTGTTTCCGGCTGGACGAGTCCTTGAGCCCGATCATGGCGTCAATCTGATCCATAACCTCGTCATGAGGGATAGTCCGCCCGGCATCGACATCAGCCAGTCCCTGCTGAACAGCCTCAAAGATGCGGATTCCCCTGTCGACATAGGCAGTCAGCACATCTGCTGCGAGAGCAGCCCTGTCCCGTCGCATCGCGCGTGCGATCCGCTCCAGCTTTTCGGCGGATTCATCGCTTATGCTGATGGTCATGGTTGTGGCAGCAGTCATACACATTTCCCTTGGGGTCCACTGAATTGCATAGCTGCGTCAGCTTGTCTTGTCCTGCAAGTTAAGCCCATTCGAGGCGGGAAGACGCATCGGCGTTCCCCAGTTGGAGAAGCCGGTCGAGCCGCCCGAGGTAATCGGCGACGCCCGTCTCCTGACCGCGGCGTTTGACGGCAGGGTTGGTGATCCGCGCGCGGATGTCCGCGATAGCGATTTCCCCGACGCTATGGGGATGCAGGCCGAGGCTTTCGAGCAGCGCATAGGCATTGCCATTTGCCAGGTTGAGTTCCAGCCCCTGGTCCGACGTGAGTGCGACGCGCATCCGGATGCTGCGATCGGCATCGACACGGTAGACCATGACGCGCCGGCCACGGAACTGGGCCTCTTCAAGGACTGCAAGGACATCTGCATCATGGTCGAAAACCCACGCCACGCTCGCGAGTGCGAGCGGACAAATGCGCGCCTCGAAATGATAGCAGAGATAGTCATCGCCCCGCGCGTCTGGATGGAGCAGCACGATGCCCAGCCGGTCGCCCTGGGCGCGCAGATAGCGTTGGAATGCTCCGAGTTGGGGCGCCGTGATCTTGGCCATTGGACCTGACCGGTCATCGGCGTCGGTGGCGATGCGGAATGTGATGGACATGGGCTTTGCCTTCCCTTGTTGAGCCGGAAGGCCACTCCCCTCTTTCCTTTTTGTCTCCGTCGCAGCGGTGCCGACATGGGAGGGGATCCGGGCGCGAGATTCCCGAGCCTGGAGTTGGCAGACGTTGCTGTGCCTGCCGGATGATCTCCGGGTTCGGGCGACGCATCGCTCTCGCTATCCGGTTCGTCCATTTCGTCATCGCCTGCCGCCTTGGCCTCTGCCCTCTCCTGCTCTTCGAGCTGGGCTTTTTCTACCGCGTCGGTCTTGAGCGCAAAACACTGGGCGTTGGTGCAATAGCCATCATCGACATGGGTTTCGAATAGCGCGCGCTGGGCGGCCGAGTTGAACGGACAGGTCGTACACTCGCTCTTGTCGAAGCAGGCATCGGCGAGGCTTTGCGTGACGCGCATCAGCAATTCGCGGGTCTTGCCGATGTCGAGGCCGGCTTTGAGGATCGTATCGAGGGCCTTTTCCTGCTTGTCGGCCGGAACGGCGGCGAGCAACTCGGCGTGCCCGACCTTGATCCGCCGTTCATCGAGCGCCAGTTTGACCGCGTCCGCGAGGCCTGCAAGCGCGAGACGGCGATCCAGCTTTGCGCGCGACCAACCCAGGCGACGAACGGCCTCGGCGCGATCATTGTGACAGGCGGCAAGGACGCGAACAGCGGCATCGGCCTGCTCGGTTTCGGACGCATCGTCGCGCACATCATTTTCGTCGATGGCAGCTTCGAGCGCTTCCTGGTCGGTCATCTCACGGATGACGACGGGTATTTCCGCTTCGGGTCCAAAGGCTTCGAGCGCGGCCTTGTACCGGCGCCCACCTACGACAATCTCGTATGTGTCATCCGACGCCGATGCCGGCCGCACCAACATGGGCTGGATCATTCCCCGAAGGCGAAGGGATTCGACAAGTTCGTCGAGCTTCTTCCGGTCGAAATAGCGGCGTGGATTGTAACCGGGAGTGATGCGAGAGAGTGGGACCATGGCAGTCCCGGTGGGGCGCGATAGGGTCAAGGCGGGTCTCCTTATGGAACGGAACGGCATGCCTGCTCACGGCTGCGTGCCTTCTTTCCGGCGAGCCTCATGCTCACCCCTTCCACTCCCCCTTCCCTTTCAAACCCGGGCCACGCGAAATTGACGGGTCCAATCGTTCATTATATGTTCTTTCACGAAGGAGATTTGTCCGTGAATTATGAGAAGGAAATCCGCCGCTTTTTCGATCTCGACATCATGCTGCGCGACGCAGCGCTTGATCCTGAGATCCGTCCCACGCGCCGGATGATCGCCAATGCCTGCATCGGCATGTCGGCCAATGACGCCTATTATTCCGTGCGAGAGCTGCGCGAGGCGGCACAATGGGTCCATGAGGGAGAGCCAGCCGGCAAGGCGAAGCTCATGTCGGTGCTGTCGAACGATAATTGTGACGATTTCCAGCGCTGCATCTATTTCAGCCTGGCGGGCCGCGGCATCGTCGAAATGCTTGACGATCTCGAATGGCTGGAAGACCTCCTGGAGCGCCGGGGCCGCATCGCGAGCGAGCAGCTTCGCATGAACATCCCCACCCTGCCGATGGCGCAAGCCTATGTGGCCGATGAACCCGATGGCCCGATGATCGCGATGGATCGGGACTTCACGCAGGGCTCATCCTGGTGGATGGATGAGGCGCTGCGGCGCTGATCCTCGGCCTCGGCGAGAAGTTATGCTGGTTTGTGGAGCCGGCCGACCCTCTGAAGCTGCTGGTTGGCTTCAGCACATCAGCTCGACCTCGACATGATCATCCCGTGCAGGTGCGATCGATACCCGAAAAGGCTGAAACGCGTTGCCGGTACGGATGATGCTGACGGGCCGGACACCCTGGTCGAATATCTGCGAGGCGACCCGCTCGGCATTCTCACGGCTGCAAAGCGCCCGGCGTTTAGCAGAGAGGGGTTCAGGCAGAGCAGACATGACATAACCTCTTGCTGGCATAGGGTGTATGCTCATCGCTTCATGCGAAGACGGTTTCATCTCACTGTTCCGGCCGCTTGGTTCTCTGCCTATTGCTTTGTGGGCGATGCGAGGTCCAGGCGCTTAACCGCGCTGGCTTCGCAAGCCGCCTTGTGCAGTGCGGCCCAATCGTCGGGCGGATTGCCGTCGTCCAGCATCCCCTTGAAGACCTTGTAGGCGTCGGACCTCGCGCCATAGGTCCGCAGGGTCTTTTCGTCGTTGACCCACGCGAAGATGATAACCTTGGCGGTCGAGTCATAGCGGAAAAACAAGCGAAAACGGCCATTCCCGAACTTCGCCCGGAACCAGTGCTTGTAAGCTTCACCGAGTGTCGAACCCTGCCGATATGTCGTTGCCGTTGGATCAGCCGGGACAGCTTCAAAAACGAGCTTGCTCAACGCGGCCAAGAGTTTGGTATTCGCGTTTTTCCGATATTCGTCGGGCTTCTTCGCCTTCAACACCTCGACGGCCTCGGTCAGCTTTTCCAACTGATCAAGAAAGAGAGGATGCGCCAATATGGTCCAGCCATTGATAGTGAGCATGGCTAGATTGCGACATCCCCGTCGATCTCTGCGTCGAGGTCAACATCCATATCCCCAACGAGTGCCGCCATGCGATCACGCAGCGAAGCGGGCAGCGGGGCGATGGAGGTGCCCGGATGTCTGGTCATGTCGCGCGCCAGGAATTCGAGGAAGCTATCGACGACCGGATCGCTCACCTCTTCCGTTGCCTTCTCGACATAGACGCGGTGCGCATCATCGACAAAGAAGGCGATGCGCCCGCCATAATCCACGCCCAAGGCCTGTCTAACGGCCTTGGGGACGGTGGTCTGACCTTTGGCGGTGATAGTGCTTTCTTCTTTCAGCAACGCAGCCATGTCTGGCTCCCAACTTAATCCTACATCTAGGTAATGGAATTTCCTTACCTTGTCAAGAAGGCGACGTTTCGGGCGTCAAACCGATCGCCGCTGCCTGAGATCGCTTGCAATAATATGACGTCCAGATCGAGCAGCACCCCGCTACGCCCCCCCCGAAGGCGTCATGATGCCATGAGCGGGCGGTAGCCGGAGTCGTCGGCCATTTCCTCCGCCCAAACCGTCATCTGGAATTCGTCCAGTGTGATGCCGCATTCCTCGAGCATGCGTGCCGCCAACCACGGATGGTCTGCAACCGCGTCCACCAAATCATAGCGGTGACCGCGATAGCTTTCGAACCAAGTCCAGCGATCATCTTCCTGCATTGCGGGATCACGTTCAATCACGAGCAGGGAAGCGTCGAGTTTTAACATGGCTTCAAGAAGCTTTTCGCAATGTTCGACATTGAGAGTCTCCCTGGGTCCATGCTGACCGTGATAGCCCACCGACAGGTTCGTGCATTCGGGGATGATGCCGGCATATTCATTGGTGTCGGTAAAGACGCCGGTATTATCGGCTTCATATCGGAAGTCTGGATTGAGATCGTTGAGTCCTGATGCCAGGCTGACCGCAAAAGCATCCGAGCAGGTTCGCCCGTAGCTTTGATGCGTGATGACATCGCTGAAGCCTGCACGGTCGAAGGCAATGGCTGCGTCGATGCCCTTTAGCGTTTCAGGACTATTTCGTCGGATCCAGTCTGAGCCGAGACAGCCGCGTTCCTCGCCGCGATGGAACAGATAAAGGCCAGGGCGGTCGGCCGCGATCATGTTGAGCATGATCCACAGGCCGGCGCCGTCGTCGGCACCAAGCGACATGCCGGGCTTGCCGTCACACAATGCAACGATGCCACGCTCGTCAATCCAGACATCCTGTCGCCCGCCACGAGCCGCCACGGTATCGACGTGACAGCTCCACAGGACGCGAGGTCTGTCACCAATGGTGAGCATCCGATTGCCGAAGGCGTCGGCGGTCATGCCAGGAACTGTATCGAGATATTCCCGGCAGAAAGCGCGCTCAATGGCGCTGTCATGGGGGCGTGCCCAAGACAGGATTTCAAGTAGGCCGCTGCGGCCCGCAACATCATAGGTCATGGGATCAAACTCCTGCGTGGGAGGCGTTCGCGGCCTGGATCGGCGCCGCGCTCGCGATGGCAGTGAGGAGATTTTCGGAAATCTCGGTGGGCTCGTGTTGAGCGCCTTGCGAACGCACACCTACATGGGGTTCACGGTGGTCATGACGCAGCACCGCGAAACGAAACTGGTCGATCTCGTCTTGCTCGCGCCTGAACCGCTCATCACGCGCGCGCGCTCCTGCGGCCTGCCACTGGGCGACTTCGGCCTGAATGGCGGCCATCTCGTCGTGGAACTGGCGGTAAGTCAGAATATGGGCGTTGGGGAGACCGTCTTCGTCATCGTCAAATGGCTCAGGCAGATGCTCTTCGGACAGCCATTCGCCATGATATTCGGTGAGATCGTCTCTATGGAACCATTCGCCAGAGGCGTCGCACTGACGACAGCAGTCGCTGTCCCACCATTCATCGCGATATTCGAGGTAGACCGCATCGAAATCCTCGACGTCCTCCTCAAGTACGGTATGGGAGCCACCGTCACTGTAAACTATGATGAAGGATTCATTATCGCTGTAATGTCGTTGATTATGATCACAGAAGGTGGCGTGGTCATTAAAGCAGCCATAACACCATTCTTCGGCACTGCCGTCTGCGATATGGACCGTTTCATGAGGCTCGCCATCACAGTCGCACCGTGGGCAATACCAGGGAATATCAGCGAGGCCAGTCGTACTACAGGATGAGATACTGCCATGACCGACAATGAGATATGCGCCGTCGTCGCGAAGATCGCCACCCTGGTCGATATAGGGGACGACGAAATAGTCGCCTTTAGGGATGCGCCCGATACGAGCGCCGTTCAGTTCTCCTGACCTGTATCCCGCCCCTTCGAGCAGCAATCTGAGGCGCGATACATCGCCATAAATATTGGTGTAGATTCGACGATCAGGCCAGACGACACATCGGGCTGTGGCATCCTCGCGGGAACCGATGTAGGCGAGCGCAGTGTCGGGCCCGGCATAGACCCGAACGGGATGGCATGGACTCTCGAAATGGTCAGCCTCGTGCGCCATGCAACTGTTGGGACCGCCGACATAGACGTCTTCAATTTCGTCCGCGTCCTGGGTGATTTTAAGGGCATGTTCCTCCAGCAGCACAGAAAGCCGGGCGCACCATGCCTCGATAGCATTATTGTCCAGATGCTCGGAAAAGAAGCGATTGAGATAGCGGCCAGGCGAGATCACCAGCTGGCGGTCGACCTGCCCCTTTGCCGCATTTTCGGTATAGGCGATCTTGCCCGCGTGGGCCTTGGAGATATGGCAGAAATGTTCACCATGCCTGACCTGGTACCAGGGTTCGTCGTGCCAAGGGGTGGGCGAGTAGGTGCCATCTGCAAATCGCAACTTCTCGCGGATTTGCCAGTCGATGTCGCCGATTTCGGTGCCAGCAAGCGCTATGCGAAATTGGGCATTGGGCGCGCGCGATAGAAGCTGCTGCCGAGCTGTCTCGGCCTCTTCGAAGGAGGGCCAGAGATATTGCTGATCGTCTCTCGGCGCCCAGATGAATTCTGTCGTCACCGGGCGCCACTCGGTTTGCGAGTAGGGGTGCAAGATTTGGAACTGTGCCATGGGCGTGACTCCACGCAGCCGCATCCATTGCCCGCGGCTGGATTTTGATTCGGGTTGCGGAGGGCTCAGCGAGGGAGCGGGAGCGCCATTCTGGTTATCAGGCCGGCAGATCGATCTGCGCTTTGCTGCCTACCCTGCCGAGGCAATTTTCGAATGAGGCCGATCACATTTCGGATCGAGGCCAGGTTGCGCACCTTGATGAGCGGTACGGCGCGAAGGGGCCCAGCAACGGCTCGATTTCGCGGGCGCACTTGATCTGTGAGTGGCCGGGAAGCGGCTTCAAATAGGTCGGTCATTGGGATCTCCGAAGTCTCGCTGCCCAATCGGCAGCATCACTTCCCTTCCCCCTCTCCTCTCGCCTCGGATGAGGACCGGGCCGTCATCGCATCCCCGCTTCTCGGGCCTCGGCCCAATCTTCGAATCCGCGGGGTGGCGGTCGTCGGAAAATCTGGAGACCCGGTCGGGCATAGTGGGTCACGGCCTTGCCAGCGGCGAGACGGCCTGGGCCATTGTCATCTTCTGCAATCAGCAAGGTTCTGACCGACAGGGGGATCTGCATCTGGATGAGGCGCTCGGTCCCCATGCCCGCCCAGCAGGGGATGAAATGGAGGAGACTGAAAGCGGCGGCGTCTTCGAATCCTTCCGCGATCGCGAGAACGTCTGTTGCCGGCGCGCTCCGCCACGCGGCGTTGCCCGGCACGCCTAACATGCGCTTGTGGGTGTATCTGGCTGTACGGGGATCAAGGAAAATTCGCTGGATTGCGCGCAACATTTGTCCCTCCCGCAAGGCGACGAGAAGCGCGGGAAGGAACACGGTTCGCGGCCTCGGGAGATAGGGGCAGCGGGGATGGAAGCGGAGATCCGGCAGGTCCGGTGGCAAGCTGCGCGAAAACAGATAGTGCTCGGCCAGAGTGCTCTTGACTCCCCTCCCCTCCTCCCAAATGCGGTGAGGATTTCCAACCTGGGGGCGAGGCGCGGTTGATGGTGGAGTTGCAGGGCCATGCGCGCCAAGCCGTCCCAGTTCGCGCAATATGTCCTCAACCTGGCAGCCGGCAAAGCAATGGACGAGGATTCCCCGATCACCTTGCCGCAGCGACAGGCTTGGATGGTTATCGGCGTGCGCAGGGCACCGGCACATGGCAACATTACCGTGCCAGTCACCTCCGAGCTTGCTGACGATGGCGATCAGTTTGGGCGATGGTGTATGGGCGACAAGCGGCATAAGCGTACCTCCGGCTTATGCTCTCGCTCCCCCTCCCCTTTCCTTCGGCTGCCTCGCGAACCATCTGAAGGCCTTCAGGCAGCCCCGGATTCCGCTCGCTTCTCATGCCATGGTATATCGGAGGCGAGATTCCGGGGGGATTCTCGAACATCTGCCGCAGCGGCGGCATGTTCCGACGAACTGGCACCTCGTTACGCATATCCGGCTGGTGAATGACCGTCGGCCAGATAATGGCCACGCCTTCCTCCGCTGGGAGCAGTTGCGGGCAGTTGCCGATGGCGACGGTATCATTTCGCTCGAAATCGCCCTCAGCGCGATCGAGCCGGTGCGCCGCCTTTCGGTCGGACGCGAGGGGGCGATAATGCAGGACCGTCGCTGCTGGTCCAACCTTCGTGACCACGGCAACAACAACCTCAACAAGGGCTGGATCGAACTGGGCCGAATGGCATCTGGTGAATTTGACAGACGACCGAAAGCATAAGCTTTAATATGGGTCGGCTTCCCTCCTCCTTATTAAGGTTTTTTGATGCTGCCAGGCGCTTTAAGACTCTATCCCGCGTTTGCGATAAGGTCGGCGCGGCAACATGACTGACCATTGCAAACCGCGTCGACCAGCTTATGGATTATCCCAACGGGCAGCCGCTGCGCGTCCAATGATCAGTGGAGGATGCGCGCACCGGAAACACCATCCGTCTGAATGCGCCGTCAACGACACCTTTCTGAGACAGGCTGCCGGGAACCTTGGCTAGTACCGCAGCCCCATCGACCTCGAGGACAGATCACCGGCAAATAGAGCGCGAGGGATGGAGAGCTTATCGATCTGGTTGATCGCGCAGCAAAGACAATGTGACAAGTTCGCAGCAGCCTCCGGAAATTCTAGATACTTCCAGATTTTGGAAGTATCTAGAATTTTATGGCCGGACTCGCCGATCAGATTTCACAGGGTAGGCTGGCCGACCGCGTTTTCAACGAATGCCAGCTCGGCGAAATGCTGGGCGGTGGCGACGCCCGTCGCTACGGCCTCGTTAACCGGGCTCTCAAGGACGGCTCCCTGATCCGCCTCAAGAGCGGCATTTATATGCTCGACAAACGTTACCGCAGCGAAGCCATTCATCCCTTTGCGGTCGCACAGGCGCTCCTTCCCGGAAGTTATGTTTCGCTCGAGACCGCCTTGGCCTATCATGGGCTGGATTCCCGAAGCGGTATACAAGACGGCGAGTGTGTCACCAGGGCGAAAGACCGTCGTCCAGCAAAGCCCCGTACTTGGGCAATTCAGCTTCCACCCTCTCGCCATTTATGACTATCGCCTTCTGGCCGCCGTATCTCGCACGAAATTCGGGCGGCTCACCGCGTTCATCGCCGACCCCTTGCGTGCGCTGATGGATCTGGTCGCGTTCCGGAAGGCGCAATGGTCTGGCGTCGAATGGCTGACCGCGGGGATGCGGATCGAGCACGACGCGCTGCTTTCGCTCAGGAAGAAAGATTTTGCTGCGCTCCAGAGTGTCTACAAGCACAAGACGGCCAATGAGTTCCTGGCAAAGCTCGAAACGACGATCCTGTCTGGTAACACAGCAATAAAGGGACATGACATCGGATGATCGAGATGATCCAGGCGCGCGCGTTCAGGCATAGACTGGGTCGCTGAAATCGAAAAGGGATCAGTTGCCATGGTCAGCGGGCGAGTTCGATGGAGATCCCAATGTCGAGGGCCTGCCAAGCGCGATCAGTCGTCACGGCAGTCGCGCCCAGTGAACCGGCCAACGCGAGGCAAGCCCGATCGCCCAGTGAGAGGCCCGCCGACCGGGTGGCGGCGCGCAGCAGGCCGGTATCGATTGCGAGCCCTATTTCTAGCGGAATGACGGTTAGTTCAAGCGCGTCAATATTAGCGCGGATCCGATCATCGGGCATTCCACGCTCCTGGAGCTTGGTCGCTACCTCAGCAAGGTTGACCGCGCTGATCACGGACGCCGGCAGCGCCTCAATCACACGATCGGAACCTGGCTCTCCATTGAACACCGCCAGCAAGGCCGAGGCATCCAGCACCACCTCACTCACGCGCGGCTTCCGCCCGGCGATCTGCGATCAGCTCGTCGACAAGACTAACGCCTGAAGGCACATATTTGCGCACCTCCGCCTGAATGGCCTTAATCACAGCATGATAAGAGCGAACGCGCAGTTCGCCATCGACGACCTCGAGACGTACGTTGTCACCATCGGAAAGGCCGAGTTCCTTCCGAACGTCCGCCGGAATCTGAAGTCGGCCGCCCGACACGATGCGGCCTCGATATGCGGTCATGACAGCCTCCTGAGTTAGCGAAACCAACATATAGCACGACAGAAGTAGGCTCGCTATACACTCAACAGTCCATCTGTATCCTTCGTAATAAACCGCCATTCGGTAGGCAAATTGTCTCGATCAAACGTGCTTAGTGATCGATCTGCGTGGTTATTCTACACAGTTTTGATTGCGAAAGAGATGCGCAATGATCGCAGAGGTTCGTAGGATGGCGTTAATTTCCGCCGTACCATCGCGAACCGAGTTTGGAAAAAAACCTCCAAAAATACAGTTTATTGACAACCATAGCAGCGCTTCATATTTTATTGGTAACCGTACTTCGCGCGTGATTCGGCTTGGGGCACTTTTATGATCGATACCGTTTCCAACCTCAAAGCCATGGTCGAAAATGGTGAGGCCCTCAGTGCCCAATTAAAGAAGGTCGCTTTCCGACCGCGGATACGGAAGAACTTGGAATTGACCTTCGGTCCGGGGCGAGCGGCGGACCTGATCGGCCGTACTCCCGAGGCCTTGGCCAAGGCCGAAGCTAAGGGTCGCCTACCTGCGCCCAAGATCGGCTCGAACGGCCGGCGCTATTACACGCTCGAAGATCTGACGCTGATCCGTCAGGTTCTCGGGATCACCCCAGGAAAGCAGGCGCATGAACCCGCAGTCGTCCTTGCGGTGCAGAACTTCAAGGGGGGCGTGGGCAAGAGCACTATCACCAAGCATTTGGCCGACTATCTTGCGCTGCAGGGGCTGAGGATACTCGTCGTAGATTGCGACCCTCAAGCGTCAACCAGTTCATTGTTCGACGTAGACCAGCAAGAGTTGTGGGAAAGCGAAGAAACACTCGCGCATTTCCTGGCGCCTACCGCGCCGCTCAACGATTTTCGACGCACTATCCGCGATACAGCCTGGCCCACGACCAAGATCGTGCCCTCGAGCCTTGGTCTGGGCGAGATCGAGTGGCACATGGTCGCCGGCGCGGAAGGACGCGAGGAGATCATGCGCCGGTTCGGTTTGCTCAGGGCCGGTATCAGCCAGGTCCGCCGTGAATTTGACGTAATTCTGCTGGATCCACCGCCAGCGATGGGATTCCTCGGCATGAACGTGATGGCTGCGGCGAGCGGTCTCGTTGTCCCAGTCCCGGCGCGGCAGCTCGATTTTCTCTCGACGATCCACTTCATGACCAACATCGCCGATACGCTGGAATCCCTTCACGAGCATGACATGGGCGTGAATTACGACTTCATCCGCGTCGTGGCCTCCAATTACTCGCGGTCCGCCGATGGTGAAGCGGGCATGCTGCGTATTCTGCAGCAGATGTGCGGCACGAACATGCTGACCAATCCCATTCTCGCATCCGAGGAAATCAAGAATTCGGTGCAGGAGTTCCGGTCGGTCTATGAGTCCGACAAACCGATCTCCTCGCACAAGACCTTCACGCGCTGCCGGGATAATCTCGATTTGGTCTTTTCTGAAATCCTTCATGTGATCCGTCAGCAATGGCCTTCGACCAGCCTGACGGGCTTTGGCGATCAAAATGTGCTGGATGGTGAGGCCGCATGAGCAAGCGCGCAATTTTCGATGAGGTCATTGCCAACGCTGCCGCTGAGCAGGGCGATAGTGCACCGGCCGCTGAGGGCACTGTTGCCCCCCGCGCCCGCAAGCCAATGAATTTTGCCACACGGCGCCTCGATACATTCGAGGAAGCTGCGAAAATCCTGAAAAAGCCGGCGATTTCGCTCAAGCCGGACGAGGTGTCGATCTGGCCGGGCAATGCGCGGGACTATTCGGCCCTGACCGAAGAGCGGGTCCAGACGCTGATCGATTCCCTGGTTGCGGAGAATGGTAACCGGATTCCGGTCATCGTTCGACCGACTCCGGGAAGTGAAAAGCGTTATGAACTGATAACGGGCACGAGGCGCCATTGGGCAGTCGCGTGGCTTAACGCCAACAATCATCCCGAGATCAGTCTCTATGCGTCGATCGAGGATCTGACGGACGAGGCTGCATTCCGCGTCGCGGATATCGAAAACCGGGAGCGGGAAGATATCTCCGACTATGAACGGGCGATCAATTATCGCGAAGCCCTCAAGTCCCATTATGATGGCGTGCAACGACGCATGGCCGAGCGGCTGAAGCTGAGTCCCGGCACGCTGTCGCGCTATGTCGCCCTCGCAGAAATGCCTCAGACCATCGTGTCCGCATTTGGTTCCCCGCGCGATTTGACGCTTCATTTCGCCAAGCCCCTCCTTCCGCTAATTGACGACCATGAGAAGCGGCAACGCATGGAGGAGGCAGCGCGGGCAATCGCCGAGGAACAGAGCCTGAAGCAGAGCTTCGACGAGGCGGTCATTCAGGCCAGTGAAGTCGTGACGCGCTTGCTAGCTGCGGCCAATAACGTGCAAGCCCGGGCTCGGCGTCAAAAGCAGAGCTTGCGGACCCAGTCTGGGCAGGAGTTCGGTTTGGTCGAACGCGACCGGGCCACTGAATTGATGATCAAGATCATTCCGTCGGAAAGCTCGATCGACGAGGTGATGGAGAGCTTGAGGGCAACCATCGAACGCGCCCGCATCTGGTCGAAGGGCAAGGTGTGACACGTACTTTCATCGCGCCTTTCAAAAGCTCAAAGCGGCAATTTTTCCGTTCAAAATCATTATGTTCGTGTGAATGTTGCCTTCGGCAACATCGCACCGGTTGCACAAGTCGAGCGGGTTAAAAATGGCAGAATCCCCCCCCAGTCTCGGCCGGCAGGTCCAGCTCAGCTTTGAGATGTTCACGCCCCTGCCTGATTTTGGGGACATGTCGCTGCGTGACTATCAGGAGACAATGCAGCGCCCCTTCTTCTCGCTAGCGAAGAAGCGCGTAAAACCGATCCAGTATCTCAGTCCCAACGGCCAGGTGAGCGTCCATGTCTCCGCCAACCCGCATTATGGGATGGCGACAATATGGGACGCGGACATCATGATCTTCTTCGCGTCCTATCTGAACGAACAGCGGCAGCGCTCGAACCACTTGTCTCCAACGATCCGTGTCCATCCTGCGGACATCATGAAGCTGATCCGCCGTGACACGTCAGGCAGGGCCTATGAACGTTTGCGCGACGCGCTCGACCGGTTGCAAGCGACGACGATTAAAACGAACATCTGCGCAAAGGGTAAGTCCAGGGAGGTGACCTTTTCATGGATCGACAGTTGGACACAGCTGATCGATGAACGGCGCAACAAGGTACTCTGCATCGAGGTCACGCTTGCCAAATGGTTCTTTGACGGCGTCCTAGATCAGAAATCAGTGCTTTCAGTCGACCCGGCCTATTTCGATCTAAAGGGTGGGATCGAGCGCTGGCTTTATCGCGCCGCTCGCAAACACGCTGGTGGTAATGGCCCCGAAGGCTTTACCATCGGTTTTGATACCCTGCTTCAGAAGAGCGGTAGCGAACAGACGTCAGCCAAGTTCAAAGCATCGCTACTGGCGATCGCTCGCGCCGATGCCTTGCCCGAACTCCATATCGAGGTGCTTGACGAGAAATCATCCAATCCCAAGCTCTGGATGGTCATGCGCAAGGATTGGCATGGGAAGGCAAAGCCGGACCGTTCACCACCACCCCCTCCCCCTGTCGAGTCCAAACCCGCAGCTGCGTCCGCTGCGTTGCGGCCAAGTCCCGTGAAACCCACGACCGAACCGGTGATCGATCCGGAAGATCTGGTTTCCCCTGCCGATATGGCCGCCCTTGTCGCTAGCACTGCAAATGGCTTTCGGGTCGTATCGGACGGGACCAGGTCCCCCTCCCCGCCTCCTTCAAGAAAACCTGCGCTCGGCCGCAGGGGTAAACGGGCGGAGGACGTGATCGATCGCGAGACATATGACGCCATTCGCCGGGATTTTCCCGGCTGGGACCTCGACGTGCTGATGTCGAGGTTCGACAATTACATCGCCAACAACCTTACCGAGCTTCCGGCAAATTATTCCAAGCGATTCTATTTCTTCATGAAGAGCCATCACCAGCGGAACAAGCACAGCTTGCCGGGCATCTGATTGACCTAGCCGATCCGCATGATAGATGCCGCCGCGAGTCCCGTCTCGCGGCTCTCCGTTCGTACCTCTGCCCCTAGCTCGCAGACACTCGCAAGCAGCCTGCTGCATTCGAGGGTTTCGCCGTTCATCGTGCTATCGCGGATCGCAATCTGACCCTGACCAATCACTGGCTCACCCCGTCACCTACTGGGAATTATCTCGGAGACGGCAGCTTTCAAGGTCGTGCCTGATAGCACGACGGGCGCGGGTGAAAGCCCGTAAGAAAATGAAGCGTCCCATGACGGCCAGGCGCAGCGCCATCGGCCCCCCTCACCTGCCATGTACCACGTTAAGCTTGGGGAAGGGCACGCTTGGTTTGCACAATTTGCGGTAAGTGAATGCGGCTTTACAACCTCTGCGGACGTTAAGCGTTGTCATCGAACGATCATGCCGGGAAGCCGGTTGCAATGCTTTCTATCCCGCAGTGGAAGAATTGATCGTCCTCAAGGGCCGATGCTCCTTGTGCACCAACAGCAACGCGCAAATTTCAATATTATCGTTTTATATCAGTCAATTACTAAGAATGTTGCCTTCGGCAACATCTCCACTCCCGCTAGGGCTGCTATCGCTCGAAGTGAGCATTGGGGGGTTTCATATCGGCAAAGGCTCGCTCAAGCAGTTGCGCAACAGAAGAGCTCAATTCCGCCAACATCTGCCCCTGCTCGCTCCTTCGCCGCGGGAGTGACATCCCGTCGCCTTACTCGGGGGTTTCGCAACCGGCCCGCAAGTAACGTAGGCAATCGCTTTCCATCGCAAAGCGGTATCACGGCAACCTGGCACCGACAAAGGATCAGATGAAAGCCCCCTCCCCTGCCCCGCTGCGGACCTCTTTGATAATCACATTCTGATCTTCAGCTTCGGCTAGGTCGGAGGGGCCCCTGTTCCTCTCGAAGCGCTCCTGATCTCAAACGGGGCCTCTCGCGAGGACTTATCCAAGCGAAGATGGAGCCTCATGCGACTGATAACTCGGCCTCCGCGCAAGCCGAAGCGGCTGCGATCCTGAAGGACAGTTCCCGCGCAGCGACTCCGACGAGGAAAGGCGCGCTGCCTCCCGCCGCGAAGCTGGCCATCGTCTCCCCCTCTATGCCTTGCCAAACTTCGTCTGACATCGGCCAATCATTTATGGCATGACGGGAGCAGGGGGTGGACCATCCCGTCTTCAATGGAAGCGAATGGACGTAGTCACTTCAAAACTCAGGAGAGGGAAGGGGGAGGGCGCTGGTCCGTCGCGCCGGTAAGCCGACATCAGGCGAGAGGATGCTTGCTATCAACCATTCTAGGCGAACCGCATAACACCGCCCGTGGCCTGCCTGACCAACAAATCCGTCGATTCATCTGCAATCCGATGACACACCGCAATCCCTCACCCTACCGGGTCCGCACCAGCATGCCCCTGCCAGCTTCGCTAGGGATCTCAAGCAAGAGGATGTAATCGGATCAAGCGCCGTTAGGCGCCCCATTCGTGTCAGATCCCGATATCCCAACCCACCCGGACAAAAGACCATTGCGCGTTGCGGTAGCGCCTAAATAGTCTTCACGCGGCACGGTGGATCGAATGGTCGACGGCTGGTGGAAATCGGTCATCGTCAATTGGCCGACCAGAGCCGAGCGCATGGCCTACACGCGAAGATCCTACCTCTTGGCACCAGCTTGCTCCCTCATTCATTGCGGTATCGCGTACCACTGAAATCGGAGCGCTAGGCTCTCGGAGTGATCGTAATCAGTCCCTGCAGTCATGCACGGGCAAGAAGCGCTTGACGAAATCAAGTCCATGTAAGGGGAAGGGAGGGGCAGGGCCAAAAAAAGACAATCTCGCGCCATGCGGATGCTGTGCCTGATAGCACGATCAAGAACAGTTCGACATTTCCGCACCAGTGCAGAGCCTGTTCCCGATAGCACGTCGGGACTCTTTCTCGAGTCCTTGGGCAACAGATGAAGATCGTAAGAAACCCCGGAAAACGGATTCGAAGCAAGGGCTAAGGCGCGATCGACGGTCCGAGACGACAAGGGTTCATCGTTCTATCGGAACCATTGGTGGATCACTCGATCCTGGACAACCGTGCTATCAGGAATGCGCAATCGTGCTATCGCACCGCGCCAAACGTGCCATCACGGATCGTCTGTCGTGCCATCACGCCGGTCCAAAAATCTGCGAATCGTGGAGTCAGCACGATTCGCATCCAGCCTGATTTCTCTTAACTCTCTAACTTCTACATAATATCATAACCCATGGCGCCTGCGGCGCTGAGATTTCGATTTGAAGATTTGGATGGATAGATGGTGTTGAACCGGGACGCAGCCTGACTCCCGCCGCAGAAGTTGCAGCAGAGTGTGGAGCGAAAGCCCGACGATACCTGGTGTCGCAACTGAATTCTGGTCCTCTCGCCAGAGCTCCCACCGCGCCGCACACCCGCTTCAGCCCGACCGCATTAACCGCGCCCGGATGGTGCGTCTGAAGACGACACACAAATACTGAGGGGTGGTACCGGCAGTGACAGGAAAGGATGATCGGACCACCGCACGCTGTGGGACTTCAACCTACTTCAGCATTTGAAGCGGGCATGGGGTGGCTTGAGCAACTCCGAATTCTACAACTCGGAGGCCTCGCAGTTGGACAATGATCAACTGGCAGATAGCAACCCAAACGAGATCCTCAAGTTAGGGCGTTGCGCGAGCAGGCTCGCACCGGAGGACCTTCTTTCGAGGCGGATCTACGTCCGGCGTTTGCCGACGGACTGCTGGAGCGGGTCAAGCCCAGCACGTTCACCCATCCTTCCGATAAGTTACAGCTCAGGTCAGTGTCACTAATTCAAACCGGGATGCCCACCGGACCCGGAATGAGAACAAATCACGAAATAGGTCTCAGGGCTGCTCAGAGGCTCACCAGGTGCTTTGAACTTGCCTGGCATCATCTGGGGCCGGACGGGCCTGGAATCGCTCTCAGAAGGGCTCCTGGGAGACCTCGATTTCACCCTCTTCGCCCCAAAAATCGGGTTCGAATGCTGTTGCGGCTAACCTACTCCCCGCAGTCGAAGACGAGACCGGCTCGCTGACGGGTATCGCATAGCTCCGATAGCTTGCCTGGCCACTCCGTTCCAGGAGGAGTCCCTCTTCGGTCGCGATCGTCAAAAGCTTGATCGCACCCGCCGACGTGAGTTCGAGGGACCTCGCGACATGGGAACTTGTGACATAAGGGCGGGCCATCGCGAGCAAGAGCAAATCCTTCAACCGACCTGGACGGCGGCGAGCAGCAAGCTTCTGACTGGCACGGGCCGCATAGCCTCGCAACCTGACTTCCATCTGAAGGTGGGTCTGAGCACCCGCCGTCACTGCAGCAAGCCAGATGCGGTCCAACACCTCACCCTGTGCAACCTTCCATGCCGCTCCGGTCAGTGTGAGGCCAAGTGCCGTCAATCCTCCTTGAGATCCGTTCCAGCGACCTGCCCCCCAGCGATCGCCGATGAGCAGGCTTGCAACGGTGTCACCCCGGCCAAGAGGGGCGTGTTGTCGCCAGGCCGCGGCCAACCGGCCTCCGTGGAGCAGGGGAGGGGAGGGGGGGAGGCCCTTCACAGCACGCACCCAGGCGGCCAGGCTCTGCATGATCTCAGCTCGCTGCCGATGAGCAACAGCCGAATCATAATCAATATCGGCAACCCCGAACCAATCAAGCAAGGCTTCCGGATCGCTAAGGATCGCCTCGAGGGTGAGGGGGCTGCCAATCGCCCGCTTCCAGTTCGTCAGATCATAAACAGAGCTTGAGACCGTTCCACGGCCGTCGACGGTAACATTGGCGAGATCGAAATCGACACCGTCAACCCTCGCCAAGGCTTGTCTTTCGGCGATCGCCATGCGACCTTTCCATGGACGGCGAACGGGGCTAAGGCGAAGACGCTCCTCGATGCGCTCAAGTGAGGCCTGGGCGTCGGCATAAGCCGGCAAGAGGCGCTCAAACGGGTGCGAAACCAGGCTGTCAGGGTCGGTCATACGGATAATGATTGATCTCAGATTCTTCCGGAAAATCTGATTACTATGATGCGTAATTAAACGGAAGAGCGCTTAAAGAAAGTCTGATCATATGGCTATCGGCTGACAACAGGCGAGCCAGCTCGCGCTCGAAGCGGCGGTTGCGGCGATGGCCCCGACGATCAAGGCGTCGATCACCGCCGACCTCAAATGCGATCAGCGTCGTCAATTGTACACAATAGGCTGTGCCGTCAATTTTGGCAGGATTCCCCGCTGGCGGAATCGGCCGTTGAAGTGAACTCTGGCAGCCGACGTGTGTCCGGTCACAATTCCCCGTTTTGAGGCCACTTCTCACCATCGCCTGCCCGCGCACAGATCCCATTAGTAACGAATGGTTGACTTTTGTGCAGAACAAATCACGAAATCGTTATTATCCTATGGAGCAAGGCACGACCTCGTTTCTTGTCTCCATACCGAACAGCAGGTTGCCATGACGAAACGAACCACAGGCGAATATGAAAACGTGATAGCGGGCGGGGAGGAGGTCCTGGCGTTTTTGCCTTACGCGTTGCCGCCGCGCGATCCAGCTTTTGACATCTCTGAGGCACTCAACAGGCGTCTGCGGGCCGCAGATCAAGCCTTGGTGCGGCTTGATCTCGCAACCGAAATGGTCCCATCGCTCGATTGGTTTCTGTACGGGTTCGTCCGGAAGGAAGCCGTGATCTCATCACAGATAGAGGGAACGCAGGCGACGCTGCTCGATCTGCTGAGCTTTGAGGCGGAAGAGGCAAAAGCACCCGATGCCGATGTGGAGGAGGTCTGCAATTATCTCGACGCCTTGAACCACGTCCAGCAGGAGTTGGCGGACCCGTCGGGCATTCCGATTTCCATACGTCTCCTGAATGATGCGCATCGCCGTTTGATGGATGGGGTTAGGGGCGCAACCAAACAGCCGGGCGAAATCCGGCGCAGCCAAAACTGGATTGGTGGAAGCAGACCCGGCAATGCTGTGTTCGTCCCGCCGCCGCCCACGCGCCTGCCGGAATTGCTAAGCGCGCTCGAAAAATACATTCATGCAGACGATGACTTGCCTCCAATCATTCGCGCAGGGCTTGTTCACGTGCAGTTCGAAACGATTCACCCCTATCTCGACGGTAACGGACGCATAGGCCGGTTGCTGATTTCGTTGCTGCTCCAGCATTGGGGGTTGCTGCGCGCGCCTTCGCTGTACCTCAGCCTGTTCTTCAAACGTCACCGTGCCGAATATTATCGGCGGCTGGATGCGGTGCGAACGCAAGGCGACTGGGAGGGATGGACCGACTTTTTCCTCGACGGGGTGGCAACTATCGCCGACGAGGCAGTGACATCGGCGCGGGACATCTTTGGGATCGTCGGCCAAGATCGCGCCCGATTGCTGGCGAGCGACACCGCTTCCGTTTCATCTGTCAGGCTGTTTGAGGAACTGCCCAATCATCCAATCGTCACGGTTGCGTCGACAATGACCTTGCTGGGTATCAGCAAACCAACAGCGATCCGGGCGATCGAGGCGCTGATGTCTACGGGGATTCTGACGGAAACAACCGGCAGGCGCCGGGATCGCAGCTTTGCCTACGCTGCCTATGTCGACTTACTGCGGATCGGCACAGAACTCGGGGATGATCGATAAAAAGTCGATCTATCGATCACAGCCCTGCCCGACCGGCAATCTCGTTAGACAACACAGAATCAGTATCGGGCGACCTGGGCTGTCCGTCGTCGTGAGATAGACCGGAAGGCCGGCGGTCTGGGATGCGCCCTGACAGCCGCGCGTTTGAGCGTGCTCGACCGTCTCAAGTTTTTGATTGAACGGGGGCAACCGAACGATTGATCCCGTTAGCTTATTTGTGACAAATTGACCTCCAATGGAAAATCGGGGTCCGGATGGCGATCATTGGCTACGCGCGCGTCTCGACGGACGAGCAGGATACGGCGGCGCAGCAGGATGCTCTGCGCGCAGCGGGCTGTGTGCGACCGTTTTCGAGGATAAGGCCAGCGGAGCGAGCCGTGAGCGGCCCCAGCTTGCGCGGGCCATCGTGCGGGCAGGGGAGGGGGCACGCTGTTGGTGGTGAGGATCGATCGCCTCGCGCGTTCGCTGTCGCATCTGCTGGAGGTAGTGGAGACGCTGCGGAAGAAGGGGGCGCATTTCCGGTCGATCAATGATCCGATCGATACCGGCAGCGCGCAAGGTATGCTGACGATGCAGATGCTGGGTGCATTTTCAGAGTTTGAACGGGCGCTGATCCGCGAGCGCACCCGATCCGGTCTGAAGGCCGCCGTCGCTCGGGGGGCCAAGCCCGGAAATCCCAAGATGCGCGCGCGGGATGCCCGCGCCATCGCTGACATTCGCTATGGCCACCGGGAGCGCTATCTCAATGAACTGCTCGATGGCCGCCATCGCTGGCTGCCAACGGTCGAGCGCCTCCGCCCGCATTTGCCTTGGAAGTTGGTGGTGCGGCAGTTGCAGGCGCTGCCGCGGCCAGTGCGGTCCTTTTCCGAGCGGACGCTGGTGAAGGCCGGCTATGCAGATGCGGTCATCCTCGACAAGGCAGGCCGGTTGCCGCCGGACACGCGGGTGGCGAGGCTGATTGCCGACCGGGTTCGCACGCATCCCGATGTGACTTTGCGGGAACTCGCGACATGGCTTTCGCGCGATCTCCGGGAGCCCACAGCCCGGGGTGGTCTGTCATGGGCACCCGAAGGCGTACGCCGGGAGAAAGAGCGTGCGCGGCTCCTTGGGCTGTTGGAGTAGCGATAGAGGCAGAGGGTTTGATGAGAGCGGAGTGTCAGGGGGAGGGAAGATGCCTACTTGTGGTCTGCTCTCACGATCTGTCCTGGCCTATGGCGGAGTGTCAGCAATTGCTTGGAAACCAATTGGCAGGGCCGAACAAAGGATCGGCCAAAAGATCGGCCAAATTTTTCTTACCCGGTAGCTGTAGCTGCAGAAAATCGGATGATTGCGTAAATCTGTTCTTGCGCTAAGATCGGCCAATGAAAGCCAGACTTGAAGAAATGCCATCCCGAATTGAACCAGCCCGTATCGACACGCTGGGCGGTGATTTACCTGATCTCGTCGCAGAGGTCGCGGCAAAGGCTGAGCGACTGGGGCATTCGTTGCATCCAAAAACCGCGGCGAACCTGTCGGATCTCGTTCGCCTGATGAATACCTATTACAGCAATCTCATCGAAGGCCACAATACGAGGCCGCGCGACATAGAGCGGGCGCTTGCCGGCGCTAGAGACGAGGGGCAGCGAGACCTGCAGCAGGAAGCGGTGGCGCATTATCGGTTGCAGGAACGCATCGATCGGCAGGCTGCGTCAGGCGAACTTCCCGATCCCGCTGACCCGGAATTTATCCGGCAATTGCATCGCGACTTCTATGCAGGTGCGTCGGTCGAGATGCTGACGATCAGAAGCGGTGATCGGTCTTTCACCATGCAACCGGGTGAATGGCGATCCGTCGCTGAGCAGGATGTGGAAGTTGGCAGGCATTTGCCCCCGACAAGTGCGTGCGTCCCTGCGTTCATGGACTATTTCCACCTTCGATTTGCGTTCGATCCTGCTCCCGGCCGCGTGCTTCAGGGAGTGGGAAAGGGCAAGGCAAAGCGTCTTCTTGCCACGGCGACTGCCCATCATCGCTTCAACTGGATCCATCCCTTTCCCGATGGCAACGGTCGTGTCAGTCGCTTGATGAGCCATGCGATGGCGCATGCCAGCGGCATAGGCGCGCATGGCCTTTGGTCGATATCTCGTGGACTGGCGCGCGGTCTTCAGCCTGGCCTAGACGGGCGTGGTGAGTATAAGCAGCATATGGCCTGGGCGGATGAAGTTAGACAGGGTGACCGCGATGGTCGCGGCCATTTGTCGCTCAAGGGGCTGGAACTTTTCACCGGCTGGTTCCTGCGCGTGTGCATCGATCAACTGACCTATATGTCGGACCTGTTCGAACTCGATGCCCTGTCCAAGCGTCTGGATCGCCATGTCGCCTTGAGCGAAACGCTGCCCAAGGAGAGCGCGCGCCTCCTTCAGGAAGCGTTGATGCGCGGCGAGATTGATCGTGGGGAAGCCGAACGGATCACGCAGATGCCGGAGCGATCGGCCCGTCGTGTGCTCAAGCAACTGATCGACGAAGGACTTCTTGCCTCCGATACGCCGAAAGGGCCAGTTTCCCTAAGATTTCCCAGTGCGACCCTCGATACGTTGTTTCCGCGCCTGTACGCTTAGCGCCTTACGGACTAACGGCGGCAAGAGGATTTTGGGCAGATCAGCAGAACGCTTTCGCCAAAAGTGAAAGCACCTCTGCCGTCCGTTTTTCGTCAAGGATTGGGACTTTCGTGACGGTCGGCTTCAGAGGAGGCAACCGGCAATAGCTGCCGTTGGCTGGCTAACATCGAATTTCTGTTAAGCGTCAAAGCCGGACACTTAACGGTCTGGTCTCCGATCCTAGAACCTGCTGTTCGCGGAAGTCGGGCGTCGACTGGCCTGACGAGCTGGCCGTGGGACTTTCTGCTCTATCTGCTTGGGAGAAGGCAACTGGCTATAGCTGCTTGCCTCGAGTTTCTCGTGAGCGGCATAGTCGGTCGTTTCGGCGCAGGTTTGCGTAACCCGAAACCAGTCCTTTCAGGTTGCTCAAACGATGCGAACTCGGTTCACCCTCTTGGGGGTGAGCCGAGTTCCTGTAATCAGAATTCTACTCCATCAGCCATATTGAAGCACTTTTGGCTCATCAATCTAGGCATCGGCGAATGGTGCCAATTAAACGAAAACGTTATGGATAACTGCCT
This sequence comes from Sphingobium sp. EM0848, assembly GCF_013375555.1. Taxonomy (NCBI): domain Bacteria; kingdom Pseudomonadati; phylum Pseudomonadota; class Alphaproteobacteria; order Sphingomonadales; family Sphingobiaceae; genus Sphingobium; species Sphingobium sp. EM0848. The sequence continues at coordinate 153,544 of NZ_JABXWB010000003.1, read as the reverse complement.
GAATATAATCAGAACTTCATCGTAACTTCGGCACCGAAGGTCTGAGGCTCGCCAGGGATCACTGTATTCATGCCACCCGAGGCGCCAAGGACATAGCCAGACTGATAATATTGACGATCGAATAGGTTCTTCGCATAGATGCCCAGCGAAAGCGGGCTACCCATGATCTCGTTCCAGCTCAGGCGTGCCGCAATGGTCGTGTATCCTTTGATCTTGGTGCCCGGCGTGATCGAATAATTATTGTTCGAGAAATAGGATGAGGTTTGCGAGAAGCTGTCGACCCGGAAATGCATTTCGCCCCACTGCGCCGGTGTCGGCAGGGTCAGATCGGCATAGAGTGACCCCGACCATTTGGGCGCGTCGGGATAGGAATCGAACGGAACGACGAAGCCGGGCGTACCGGTCTGCACTGACAGATCGACGATGTTCTTGGTGTATTTCGCGTCAGTATAGGCGCCGGAAAAGCCCAGTTTCAGCCAATCGGCCGGCATGATGTCGCCGTCCATCTCGACACCCTTTACTTGCGCTTCGGGCACGTTGACGGTGAAGGCGGACGGCGCGCCGGCCACCACGGCGTAGAGCGAATGCTGCGCGTTCTTCACGATCTGCTTATAGGCGGCCACGTTGAAATGAGCGCGCTGACCGAGCAGTATCCCGCTGAACTTGTAGCCCAGTTCGAAATCATGGGTATATTCATTCTTGAAGAAATTCGCGAGACCATAGGGCACCACGGCGCCGTTGAAGTTGCCGGCCCGGAAGCTGCCGCGTTGCGTGAAGTAGAACTGGCTCGATGGACTGGCCTGCCATTGCAGAGTGCCGACCCAGCTTGGCGCTTTAAGCGTCGCCTTTTCACGGGGAAGCCGACGAAGAAAGCATGATCGTCATAGGATGTCATGCCGACCGTTTCCCAGGTATAGCGGGCACCAGCGGTGAACTTCAGCCCTTCCAGCACGGCGTCCGACAGGTCGTAGGTAGCCTGCCCGTAAACCGCGCGTGAGCGCGTGGTGCCGTGGGTGTGGTACAGAACCTCGCCTGCCGGGGTCGGGAGTTCGGCCCCGACGATGACGGGGATGGCTTCTTCCTTCGTGGCATAGTTGTAAAAGCCGCCGATGATATATTCGAGCTTGCCGTCGGCGGATTTTCCCTGAAGCTGGAGTTCTTCGGAAATGCTCTTGTTGCGGAAGACCTGTCCGCCCGGAGGGCCGGTATAGTTACCAGAGCTGTTATAGAGGTCGAGCGAGGCGAAAGGCGATCCGCTCAATATGCCTGCGGTCCGGGCGAAGGTCTTTTGGAAGCCGAAGATATTCTTGACCGTGAGATTGTCGTTCAGCTCGAAAGTCGTGGTGTTCGACAGGAAATAGCTGCTCGCCTTGTGGGGCAGGTCGTAGGACAGATAGGTTTCGTAGGGATGGGCCTTCTGCCAGGCGAGATAGCCTGCAACCGCGCCGGGGAAGGTGCCGGGTCCGGGCGGGCCGTCGCCTACGCCGGGGAAGAAGCCGTTGCCGTAGAGCGCGTCCAGCGTCGCCGTCAGGTTATAGGTGATGCCGGTCTGGCTGGAAGTGTTGGTCGAGCCGAGCGGATAATAGGAATAGAGCTGGCCGTTGGATTCCGTGCCGCGAAACCGGCTATATTGGAAGACGGTAGTGTTCTCGATCGTGTCGGTCGGGCGCAGGACTGCCGTGATGCGGCCGGAGCGGTTGTCGACATCGCCCAGCGTATTGCCGGTCAGCAGGTTGTGGACATAGCCGTCCTGCTTCTGATAGTCGCCAGCGATACGGAGCAGGATCTTGCCCGGTATGACGGGAATGTCGACCGCGCCCTGTAGCTGGATGAGATCGCGTTCACCCGCGCGAATGGTGCCGAAACCGCCGAAATTCTCGCCTGGCTTGGCCGATGCATACAGCACCGCGCCGCCGGTCGCGTTGCGGCCGAACAGCGTGCCTTGCGGCCCCTTGAGCACCTGCACCGACGAGAAGTCGTAAAAGGCCGTAGCCGAATTGCCGCCGGTGAAGGGGACTTCGTTCAGATAGGTAAGCACGGCCGGGCTGGCGCCGGAGAAGGGGTCCAGCGTCTGGCCCCGCATGGTGAAGCTGAGCTGGTTCTGGTTCTGGCCGTTCTTGACGATCAGGCCGGGGACGAGCGCCGCCAGATCCTGCTCCTTCGTGACCACCCGGTTCTGCAAGGTTTCGGAGCTGAGCGCCGCGACGGAGAGCGGGACTTTCGACAGCGATTCCTCGCGCCGTTGCGCGGTCACGACGATGTCGGACGTGTCGGCGGGCTGGGGCGTGCTTTCGGCCGCCTGCGGGGCGCTGGATGCGGACTGGGCGATGGCGACATTGCCAGCCAGTCCGAACAGGGCGATGGCGGCCGATCCCGCCGATGCCATCAATATCCGACGATAGAGAGGGGAAACGGCCTGGCTGACATCATAGGCCCGAAGTTCGTCTTGCCTCATATTCTACTCCTCACCTGATTATTGTTCGTTGATAGCCGCTGGGCGCCATGATTGCGGGCGCGATTGTCTCGACAGGTTCATCGACCGGCGCTCTGCGACGCCTGCAGGCTTTGCCTAATTCAAATTAGGGCAACGTGCAAGAGGGATTATGCGGTGCGTGTTGGGTTCGTTCCGCTGTTTATTTTCGTCGCTATCGCGGAAGAATGCCGTGGTCGATGCGAAATAATCGTTGAAAACATGGTATTATCAGGAAATTGGCGTAAGCGGGGCAAACTCCCGGGCGGTCAGGCGGGAGCGGCGCTGACGAGGTCCGGCAGCCATGGAACGGATGGCGCGCCGGGAACGGCGAAGCGATCACCGAGGAATTGGTAGAAGGAGACGCCAAGCTTGGCACAGGTTTTGATCAGGCCGAGCATGATGTCGCGAGCGATCCGTCCTTGTTCGCTAACGGTGCCACCGGAAATTTTGCGCTTGGTGACAAAGCTGCGGATATCGTTTTCCGAACCGTTGGTATGCAACGGGATTTCGGGACGTGTCAGAACGCGCAGGAGATCGTTTTTCTGGCGGTAGAGGCGTGCCAATTGCCGATCGAGCATCACAAAGCCGGTTTTGCGGGCAAAGATCCGGTCAAAACGAACCCTGAGGGCACGGCCCCGTTTGGGATCCGGATGCTTTTGCCAGGCTTTGAGATCGGCGTAGAACCACCAGATCAACGTGCGGATGAGTTCGAGCGCTTCACGATCTTTCTTCGAGCGGGGATGGAGTTTGTGGACCAGCCTTTCTGCATGTACCCAGCACAACGCATGGTTGCTGCCGACGCGGAACTGACCGGCGCCATCGGAGACGATAGCTGTGTCGCCGAGCAGACCTTGTTCGCAAAGGGCGCCCCATAGCGCGCCTTCGGTCGCGACCTTGGTGGGATCGGGCGTGACGCTCAACTTGTCAAAGCCCAGCGCGCAAAGATGCGCCTGCCACGCCTCGGGGCTCTCAAAATGCTTGGCTTCGTGGGCTTCCAGCACGGCAATCGGTTCGGACGCGAGGTTCATCTCGCGCATTTTGGCTAGCGCTTCGTCGTTGACGACAAAATGGCTGATGCCCGCCTGAAGAAGATTGAGAAAATTGCGCCGCGATTTGGAAAAGCTGCTGCGAAACACCGCGAAGCGCCGATCCCCAAGATGGGTGACATACCCATTCTTGCGAGCATGCGGAGCGGAAGTGTCGTCGACATTGATCCATTGCGCCGTGGAAATCCCCGTGGCTAAAATCGCCCGATCTTCGGCAACCAGATCGTCGAGCCCACGGCTGAGCAGTCGTACGACCTGGCGTTTGGAAATGGCCAAACCCATCCCGTTCAACATCGAGCACAGCCGTTCGCTGGTGATCTGACCTTGGAAATGACCCGCCGTGATAAAGCGCCGTAGCTCGGGGCCAAAGCCTCCCAAAATGCCCGCCGGCAACTCTGCTGCGATCCGCTTACCATCAGGACCCCGCCAAATCTCGCGACGATAGCGGATGACGTCAACTTCAAGCCGAAGATCCTGCACCAAGACGTCTTCGTAACCCTTGAAACGTGAGCCATCAGGAACTGCCGCTTTCAGCGTCACATCCCGGCTGACGGTGAGCTTCGATTGCACCGCCCCACGCCTCCGCTTGCTCCGCTTCTTCCCCGGTGTCGGTGACGTCGACTTCTCCATCCCCGATGGCTTCGACTTGAAGCGGGGACGCGGCGGATCGCCCTTCAATCGCGCAATCTCGTCCCGTAATGCCTGGATCTCCAGCTTGTCAGCCGCCCTCTCGATCAGCAGATCCTGGTTCGTCGCTTCCAGACGGTCGCAACGCTCAACCAGCGCAGCAACAACCCGACGAATATCCTCCTCGCCTCTTGTACCGCCAATGTCGTTGCCCGAAGTCATCGGCAGTGTGAATCACGCCAAACCAACCTTGTCCAGTCCCCCTGCCCGGAAATTTGCCCCGCTTACGAAATTGGCCGCCCGGTGCTGACCGCGATAGGAAAATCGGTGCCCGCGCTTCCTGAGGAAAGGTTTTTCCGCTTTTGGCAAAAAATTTCGAATTTCAATTAGGATTACGATTCTATCGCCCGAGCCATTGGGGTGCGCGCCGTTCCTTCCATGCGACTGCCGCTTCCGCGCAGTCCCGTGCCGCCTGATAGCTTTTGATCTGGGGGTAGGAGGCCGACAAGGCGTCAGGCAGCGAATGCCTCAGCCCGTCCAGTGCTGCCTCTTTGCCCGCTTGTGACACCAGTGGCGAGCATTCCAGCAGCTTCGCGATCCAGCGAGTGGTTTCCGCGGGCAATGCGCTGCGGTCGACGCAGGCATTGATCAGGCCAAATCGCAATGCGTCCTGCGCGGTCAGCGGTTCGCTGGCGATGATCATGGCCATGGCCACATGATGCGGAAGTTGCCGGATGGCGCGATGGACGACGCCGCAATGGTCGATGATGCCGGCCCGCGCCTCTGGCAGACGGAACACAGCGTCCTCGGCGGCGATGATGATGTCCGCGCACATGGCCAGCTCGAAACCAAGTCCCAGCACATGGCCCTGGACCGCGCAGATCAGGGGTTTGCGCAAGGCGTTCAGCCGCCCCCCTATGCCCGTCAGGCCGCCGCCGAAGGAAAGGCCGTCATGGCCCAGCGGTGGGTTCGCTATGTCTGCCCCGGCGCAAAAGGCCCTGTCGCCGGTGCCGGAGAGAACAGCGACCCGGATATCCGGGTCGCCGTCCACATGTTCCCAGGCATCGGCAAGTGCCCGGTCCATCTCATCATCAATGGCGTTGAGCGAGGCGGGCCGGTTAAGCCGTATCTCGGCAACATGGCCGCTGCGGTGAAACTCGACCGTTGGCACGGCGCTTCCCTCCCGGTCAGTGGGCCAGCATGCCAGCGTCGACCAGATGTTCCGAGGCAGTGATGTAGGATGATTCGTCCGAAGCCAGGAACAGCACGAGGTTCGACACTTCGGACGGATCGGCGATGCGGCCCAGCGGGATTTGGGCCAGCGCCTCGCCGCCGACTTCGTCGGTCGCCTCGACCATCATCGGCGTCTGGATGAAGCCGGGATGCACGGAGTTCACGCGGATATTATTTTTCCCATATTCCATGGCCGTGGCCTTGGTCATGCCGCGCACGGCGAACTTGCTCGCGACATAGGCCAGGCTGGGGAAGCCATAGTTCGCCGCCATGCCAGCGATGGAGGAGATGTTCACGATCGAGCCCTTATTGGCCTTCACCATCGTCGGCAGCACGGCCTGCATGCCGTAAAAGACCGAATGCTGGTTGACCGCGCAGACGAGTTGGTAGCTCTCTTCCGTCAGGTCGACCGTATTGGCCATCGGGCCGAGGATGCCGGCATTGTTGACGAGGATGTCGATCGTTCCGAAGGTTTCGACCGCCTTGGCGACGATGCGTGCCCAGTCGTCGGTCTTGGTCACGTCATGCGCCAGGAATATTGCCGCTTCGCCGATTTCCTTGGCCAAGGCCGTGCCCTTTTCGACGTTGAGGTCGGTGAGGACGAGTTTGGCGCCTTCACGCGCGAACATGCGGGCGTGGGATTCCCCCATGCCGCGAGCAGCCCCTGTGATGATGGCCACTTTGCCTGCCAGACGACCCATATGCTCTCCTTCGCGATTCTTCATTTGCCTAATGTTGGTTATTGAATATTCTTGGCGCGTAAATGTCAATAGGGTGGGATTGATCCGGCTGTTCCGGTGCCGGAGATTCAATACGAATATTCAAAAAAATATTACGTAAAAACAGTAATTTATGAAATTACTAAGGTTGTCTTTGCGGGGTACTCCTTGATGTCGCCTGCAATCGCCTCTTGCATCGTCAGGCTAATTTTGATTAGTTTCGTTTCAATGGCGGGGACGTCGACCCTGCAAGTGAGTTAAAAGCCGTTCGAACGCCGGTGCGACGGCTACGAAGGCAAAGCTGAGAGGATGAGGGATGCAGGGCAGAGCTGCGGTGATGGTGGAGAAAAACCGCCTCGAAACTTGGGACGTCGACATCCATGCGCCCGAGGCGGGTGGTGCGTTGGTCCGCACCATATTGGGCGGCGTATGCGGTAGCGACGTCCACATATTGAGCGGAGAGGCGGGCGAGATGCCTTTTCCGATCATCCTGGGCCATGAGGGCGTCGGACAGATCGAGCAGCTCGGCGCCGGTGTGTCGACCGACTATGCGGGCGTGCCGGTCAAGCCCGGCGACCTTGTCATCTGGTCGCCCATCGCGCTGTGCCACCGCTGCTATTCCTGCACCGTCCTCGAACAGACGCCGTGCGAGAACAGCCAATATTTCGAGGATGCGGCCAAGCCCAATTGGGGCAGCTATGCCGATTATGCCTGGCTGCCCAACAACATGCCCTTCTATCGCCTGCCGGACCATGCCCGGCCGGAGGCGGTCGCGGCACTGGGATGTGCCTTGCCGACGGTATTGCGCGGCTTCGACCGCTGCGGTCCGGTGCGGTTCGGCGACTCCGTCGTCGTTCAGGGGGCAGGGCCGGTGGGTCTGTCCGCCGCGCTGGTGGCGGCGCAGGCGGGCGCGCGCGAAGTGATCGTGATCGATGGCGCCCCGGCACGGCTGGAGGCTGCGAAGTCGCTCGGCGCGACGGCGACGGTGTCGCTCGACCTGCCCGCCGAGGAGCGCAAGCGGATGATTTACGACCGTGTCGGCCGTCAGGGTCCGGACATTGTCATCGAAGCGGCTGGCGCGCTGCCGGCCTTTCCCGAAGGCGTCGATCTCAGCGGCATTCACAGCCGCTACATCATATTGGGCCTGTGGGGTGCGATCGGCACGCAGCCGATTTCCCCGCGGGATCTGACGCTGAAGAATCTGACGGTCGGGGGTGCTTCCTTCCCGGCCCCCAAAAATTACTATCAGGCGATGCAATTTGCGGCGCGCGTTCAGGATGCGGTGCCGCTGGGCCAGCTCGTCAGCCATCGCTTCGGTATCCATCAGGCGGCCGAGGCCCTCCATGTCACGAAAACCGGCGTCGCCACCAAGGCGGTGATCGACCCGACCATCCGTTGAAAAGGAATGCGGCCATGAACACCGATCTGCTGACCCCGGCCCCCGCGAAGCCGCGCGTCGCCCTTCCTGATCATGTGCCGCCGGCACTGGTCCGGGACATCGATATCTACGGACTGGACGGCATAGAGGAGGGCTTTCACGAGGCATGGAAGCGCGTGCAGCAGCCCGGCACGCCGCCGCTGGTCTGGACGCCGCTGACCGGCGGCCATTGGGTCGCGACGCGCGGCGCGGTGATCGACGAGGTCTATCGCAGTCCCGACCGCTTCTCCAGCCGCGTCATCTGGGTGCCGCGTGAGGCGGGCGAGGCCTATGAGATGGTCCCGACCAAGATGGACCCGCCCGAGCATACGCCCTACCGCAAGGCGATCGACAAGGGGCTGAATCTGGCCCAGATTCGCAAGCTGGAGGCGGATGTGCGCGCCGTCGCGGTCGAGCTGATCGAGGGGTTCGCGGACAAGGGCGGGTGCGATTTCGCGCGGGATTATGCCGGGGTCTTTCCGGTCAAGGTGTTCCTGGCGCTCGCTGGCCTGCCGATGGACGATGCGCCGATGCTGAACGCGCTGGCCAAGGAGATGACGCGTCCTTCGGGCAACACGCCCGAGGAGCAGGGCCGGTCGCTGGAGGCCGCGAACAAGGGCTTTTTCGCCTATGTCGCGCCGATCATCGAGGAGCGGCGCGGCGGCACCGGAACCGACCTCATCACCATGATGGTGAACAGCGAGATCAACGGCCAGCCGATGCCGGAGGACAAGATGCTGGGTCTTGTCTCGCTGCTGCTGCTGGGCGGTCTCGATACGGTGGTCAATCTCCTCAGCTTCATGATGATCTATCTCGCTCGCCATCCCGAGACGGTGGAGGAATTGCGGTCCGACCCGATGAAGCTGCAACGCGGTGTCGAGGAGATGTTCCGCCGCTTCGCCGTGGTGTCCGACGCGCGCTATGTCGTGTCCGACATGGAATTTCACGGCACGCAGCTGAAGGCCGGTGACCTGATCCTGCTGCCCACGGCCCTGCACGGGCTGGACGACAGCGAGCATCCTGATCCGATGAAGGTCGACCTGTCGCGTCGCAATGTCGCCGCCCATTCCACCTTCGCCCAGGGGCCGCATCGCTGCGCCGGCATGCATCTGGCCCGGATGGAGGTGATCGTCACCTTGCAGGAATGGTTGGCCCGGATTCCGGGCTTCGCTATGGAAGAGGGCGCGGCGCCGACCTATCATGCAGGCATAGTCGCAGCCGTTGAAAATGTCCCTCTCGTCTGGAAAGTCTGATTCTCCCATGACCGTCACGATCGACCCGCACGATTTCCGCCGCATATTGGGTCACTATCCGACCGGCGTCTGCGCCATCACCGCGGTCCAGCCGGACGGCGTTCCCGCCGCCATGATCGTCGGCTCCTTCACCTCGGTATCGCTCGATCCGCCGCTGGTCGCCTTCTTCCCCGACAAGGGGTCGTCGAGCTGGCCGAAGATCGAAGCGGCGGGACGCTTTTGCGTCAATGTGCTGGGCGACGGGCAGGAGGGGCTTTGCCGCATCCTCGCGTCCAAGGACCCGAACAAGTTCGAGGGCGTGCCGCATCATCTCTCTGCGCTGGGGTCGCCGGTGCTGGATGGCGCGCTCGCCTGGATCGATTGCACCATCCACGCCGTGCACGAAGCGGGCGATCATCATATCGTGCTGGGCGCGGTGCATGCGCTCGACGCCCACCATCCCGGCGCGCCCCTGTTGTTCCACAAGGGCGCCTATGGCCGGGTCATGCCGATCTGATCCTGTTTGCCTGGGGCCGAAACTATCGGTCCCAGGCTGGTGAGCGATATCATCCCTCGACGGGGCTGCGCAGCGGAACGCGTCCTACCACCGTCAGACCGAAGCCCTCCAGTGCCGCGAGCTTGGCTTTGCTGGAGGTCAGCAGGGTCATCTGGCGCACGCCCAAATCCAGCAGGATTTGGGCGCCGATGCCGTAATCGCGGGTCGCATTGGTGTCGTGATAGGTCTTTCGCCCGCCCTTGATGCGTTGCGAAATGGAATCCGGGCTGGGATCGCGGACGAAAACGGCGACGGCCTGCCCCTCATGCGCGGCCATGGCCTGAAGGGCCTGCGGCACATATTCGGGGTGCGCCTGCGACCAGCCGAGCAGGTCGGCCGTCAGGTCCACCTGATGCACGCGGACCAGCGTTTCCCGATCGGGACGGACTTCGCCTTTCACCAGCGCGACATGTTCTCCACCGTCAATCTGGTTGCGATAGACATGGATGGTGAGGTCGCCGCCGTAGAAGCTGTGGAATGGCGCGCTGGCGACGCATTGCACCAGCTTTTCCGACCGGCGGCGATAGGCGATGAGGTCGGCGATGGTGCCGACCTTGAGGCCATGCTCTTTCGCAAAAACCAATAGCTCCGGCAGACGCGCCATGGTTCCATCGTCGTTCATCACCTCGCAGATGACGCCCGCTGGCGTGAGGCCCGCGAGGCGCGAGATGTCGACGGCCGCCTCCGTATGCCCGGCCCTGACCAGCACGCCGCCGTCGCGCGCCGTCAGCGGAAAGATATGGCCGGGCGAGACGATGTCGGCGGCGGTCTTGGTGGGATCGACCGCCACGGCGACGGTATGGGCGCGATCCTGCGCCGAAATGCCGGTGGTCACGCCTTCGCGGGCTTCGATCGATACGGTGAAGGCCGTGCCGTGGCCGGACTGGTTGTTGACCGTCATCGGCGGCAGTTTCAGATGCTCCGCCCGCGCCTGCGTCATGGCGAGGCAGATGAGGCCGCGTGCATGCTTCGCCATGAAATTGATCTGGCGCGGCGTCGCGAACTGGGCCGGGATGATGACATCGCCCTCATTTTCGCGGTCGTCGGCGTCGACCAAGATATAGGGGAGTCCGTCGATGGCATCCTGGATGATGTCTTCGATCGATGAGATGCCTTCGGTGCTCATTGTTTTTCTTTCCATTTGCCTGTTGGTTCAGGCTGCGCCCTTCGCCGCAGCGAGCTGTGCCAATGCCATGTCCTTGAGGATGTTCTTCTGCACCTTGCCGGTGCCGGTCTTGGGCAGTTCATTGTCGGCAATGAACCAGATATCCCGCGGCAGCTTGTAGCCCGCCACTTGCGGAGCGAGCCAGGCGAGCAGTTCTTCGGCGGTGAAGGACTGGCCATCGGCCAGCACGATCCAGGCACAACCGCATTCGCCCCAGCGATCATCAGGCATGCCGATGAAAAAGGCCTGTGCGATGGCCGGATGCGCGGTGACCAGCTGCTCCAGCTCCTTGGGGGAAACCAGTTCGCCCTTGCTCTTGTAGAGTTCCTTCGACCGCCCGGTCAGGAACAGATTGCCGTCGGGCCTGAACTGTCCAAGGTCGCCCGTGCGAATCCAGCCACCCGGAAGGAAGAGCTTCGCGCTTTCCTCCGGACGGCGGAAATAGCCGAGGCTGTTCATCGGTCCGCGGGTGCACAATTCGCCCGCGGCGCCGTGCGGCAGATCTTCACCGGTTTCCGGGTCGATCGTCTTGAACTCGCAAATCCTGCCGCCCAGCGCGGGGATTCCGGCTACACCGGCCTCGACAATGCAGCCCTGCGTTTCCGCGACGATCTCGATGGGATCGCCCGGCTTTGTGCACACGATGGTCGCGGTCACTTCGGTCTGGCCGTAGCTGGTGAAAATCTCCTCGCAGCCGAAGACCCGCTGTATCTCGCGCCAGACCCAGCTTGGCGTCGGGGCGGCGGCGCTGTGCACGGCGGTCAGGGAGGACAGATCGTAACTTTGCGTCTTCGCCTGCTCCATCATGGCGATCGTCATGGTCGGGACGCCCATGAGATAGGTCGCGCGGTGGCGCTCGGTCGCCGTCAGCAGGGCGTGCGGATCGAAACGGAGCAGGGGAATGATGGCGCCGCCGACGATCATCCCGGACAGCAGCCCCACGACAAGGCCGAAGGAATGATAGAGCGGCAGCGAGAAGACCGCGCGCCGGCCGTCTTCGAACGCCTGATGATAGGCGCCGGCATAAGCGGCCCGCAGCAGATTATCATGGGTCTGCATCACGCCCTTGGGCGATCCGGTCGTGCCGGAGGTGAACATGATGACGGCCGCATCATGGGGTTCGGCGCCCTGTTCGGGCAGCTCCCCGGCCGGTAGCGCATCGAAAAAATGCTGCGGCGCGTTGATGTCGTGCACCAAGCCCCGGCGCAATTCCGGCAGGGGTGCATAGTCGCCGGTCCGCCATCCCGGCATGCGCTCGTCCAGTTCCCGATCGAAGCGGCGGGAACCGAAGCCGGCCATGCTGACGAGCAGCGCGCATCCGGCTTCGCGGATGACATATTCCAGCTCCTTGGGGCCATAGAGCGTGTTGATCGCTACGGCGATGGCCCCGGTGCGCCAGATCGCGAAGAGCAGGGATACGGTAACGGGATAATTGGCCATCATCAGGCCCACCCGTTCGCCGCGCTGGATGCCGAGGGCCACGAGGCCTGCCGCGATCTGCCGGGATTGCGCCTCCACCGTGCCATAATCGAGCGTTTCGGCATCGGTGATGACGAGGGGGCGCGTGCCATAATCTTCGGCGGCGCGTCTGAGATAAGCGTCCAGCGTCATCTCCTGCCAGACAGGATGCCGGTCTGCCATGGCCTGGCGCCGCGCTGCGATGGACTCACTCACCGGTCGAAATCTCCTCTGCCTAATTTCTGTTATGATGCAAATTTACGCCATGTTCGTCAAGGGCGACGGTTTTTCGCTGTCGTTTCCCGTCTCTGCCTTCGATTTTAAAGGGAAAATGAAATATCATTTAAGTAGCAGATATAATGAGATAAAATAGCAATATTTGAGCGGATTTCCGACTTTCTTAGTGGCCGAAAATGGCCTCGTGGGCAGCTTTGCCGTGCGAAGGGGCTTGCCAAATCAGCCTAATTATAATTAGTTTAATTCCAAGAGATGCGATTTGGAGGCGAATATGGATGTGGGATTGGGGCTGACGTTCCAGAATCTGAACGACAAGGTCAGCGATATCGACGTGTTCCGTCACGAACTCTCGCTGGCGGCGCGCGCCGAAGATCAGGGCTTCGATTCCGTCTGGACGCCGGAGCATCATTTCACCGGCTATATGATGACGCCCAACGTGCCCCAGTTCCTGTCCTGGGTGGCGGGCCAGACCAAGCGGATCAAGCTCGGCACGACCGTCACCGTGTTGCCGTGGCAGAACCCGGTTCGCATCGCGGAAAGCTTCCTCCTGCTCGACCAGTTCTCCGAAGGGCGGGCAATTCTGGGCATTGGCCGGGGTCTGGGCAAGGAGGAGTTTGACGGCTTCGGCGTGCCCATGGGCGAGGCGCGCAAGCGTTTCCGCGAATATGCCGAAGCCCTGCTGGAAGCGCTGGAAACCGGCGTCATGGAATATGACGGCGACTATTTGAAGCAGCCCCGCGTCGAGCTGCGTCCGCGCCCCTATGCCAGCTATCGGGGTCGCGTGTTCGCCTCCGCCGTGTCGCCGGAATCGGTCAAGCTGATGGCCAATCTGGACGTCGGGCTGATGATCATCGCGCAGAAGCCCTGGGACCGGGTCGAGGAGGATATCACCAGCTATCGCGAGCGTTTCTTCGCGATGCAGGGCCGTCCCGCGCCCAAGCCGGTGGTCGTCGCCTTCGTCGCGGTCAATGAGGATGCGGCGAAGGCGCAGGAGATGCGCGATAAATATCTGGTCGAATATGCCCGCTCCACCTCCTCCTTCTATCAGTTCGGCAACAAGGAATTCGCGTCGATCGAAGGCTATGAATATTATGGCGCGCTGGCGGCCAGCGTGGAGAAGAACGGCATCGAGAAATTCAACAATTTCCTCGCCGATCTCCAGATATGGGGCCGCCCGGAAGAGGTGCTGGAAAAGCTGAAGGCGATGGTCGATCGCTTCGACGTGGGCAGCTTCATCATCTATACCCAGTTTGGCGACATGCCCTTCGAGGTGGGTCGGGAAAATTACGAGCTTTTTGCGCGCAAGGTCCTGCCCCATCTCAAGGATATCGATGTGTCCGCGCCGGTCGCTCCGGTCGGCGTGCAGACTTTGGCATGATGCGGCGGCCGATCAGGATCGGCGCCTTTTGAGAGGATGAGGACAGGATGACCGAGCCATTGCTCCTGTACGATGTGCGTGACGGGACGGCGTGGATTACGCTGAACCGGCCCGAAAAGCGCAACGCGTTGAGCGAGGAGTTGCAGGAGCAGCTGAATGCGATGCTGTGGGACGCTGATGAGGATGTTCGCGTCCATGCGGTGGTGCTGAAGGCTGCGGGGCCGGATTTCTGTTCGGGTTATGACCTGCAGAAATATGACCAGCCGATCCCCGGACAGGTCGATCACCGGCGCGGGCGGGCGAAGTTCGACGATGACAGCTGGCATCAGGAACGGGCGCAACGGCTGCGCATGGCGCTGTTCGACATGCACAAGCCGGTGATCGCGCAGGTCCATGGCCGTTGTCTGGCGGGAGGGACCGATCTGGCCCTGCTCTGCGACATGGTGATCTGCGCGGACGATGCGATCTTCGGCTTTCCGCCCGCGCGGTCGCAGGGGTCGCTGCCGAGCCATATGTGGCTCTATCTGGCGGGGCCGCAATGGGCGAAGCGATTGCTGCTGACCGGGGATTCCATTCGGGGCGAGGATGCGGCCCGGATCGGCCTGGCGCTCAAGGCCGTTCCCGCCGACCAGTTGGAGGCGGAGGTCGAAGCGCTCGCGGCGCGGCTGGCGCTGATCGATCCCGATCTGCTGAGCGCCAACAAGCGGATCGTCAACATCGGCCTCGAACTGATGGGCGCGCGCACCTTGCAGCGCATGGCGGCGGAAATGGATGCGCGGGGGCATCTGGCGGCGAGCCGGACGCGCTTCAACGAAACCGTGCGGACGCAGGGCCTCAAGGAAGCCGTGCGGCAACGCGACGAACCCTTTGGCGATCCGATCGTGAAGCTCTGATAGAAGGACGGGATGAGGCTATGATGGAAGGCGAAGGCTGGCGCTGCCTGTGGGATGCGAAGGCGATCCTGGGCGAAAGCACCATCTGGGACGATCGGGACGGCTGCATCTATTGGGTCGATATCGAAGCGCCGAGCGTCAACTGGTATCATCTGGAGAGCGGCGAGAAGGGCCGGTGGGACGCGCCAGCCTGGATCAGCGCCATCGCGCCGCGGGCAAGCGGCGGCTTCGTCGCCTCCTGCGCCGACGGTTTCGCCCATATCGATCCCCGGCGGGGGATTTACCAGCCCTTCATCCATCCCATCCCCAACCCGAAAGTCGCGCGCCTGAATGACGGCGTCACCGACCGCAAGGGGCGCTACTGGTCAGGGTCCTGCGATTCCAGCCAGTGGGACGAAAGCACCACGGCTGAGGATAAGGAAAGCACGCTTGGCAATTTCGAGGTCCGCAGCACGGGCGAACTCTACCGGCTCGATGCCGATGGAACGGTCAGCACGCAGGAACGCAATATCGTCACCGCCAATGGCCCGGCGTTCAGCCCCGATGGCAGGATCGCTTATGTGAACGATTCCATGCCGCTGGTGAGCTGGGCCTATGATTTGGCGGAGGATGGCACCCTGTCCAACCGCCGCGATTTCCTGACGTTCAAGCCGGAGGATGGCTATCCCGACGGCATGGCCGTCGATGTCGAAGGCTGTATCTGGATGGCCTTTTACGAAAGCTGGATGTTGCGTCGCTTTGCGCCGGATGCCACCTTATTGGAGGAGCGGCGCCTGCCGGTCCGGCGCGGTCTTCGCCCTGCCTTTGGCGGTACAGATTATAGTCGGCTGTTCCTGATCACCGGTTCGCAGGGTTTCACGCCCGAAATCTTCGCGCAGCAGCCGCTGGCCGGTGGTCTGTTCGAGATTCTCGATCCTCCCGCCGCAGGCGTCCCAAACACGCCTTTCGCCGGATAGGCTCGCCATAGGCGAAAGGACTGTATTTCGCTGAAATAGCGGTTAAGAGGGTTCATGGCACAAGCAGATAATGGCCGAACGCGCATTCTGGATTCCGCCGCCGCGATCCTGCGGCAAAAGGGGCTGGCCGGCGCCAAGCTGAGCGACATTGCAAAGGGGGCCGGCATGCTGGCCCCCAGCATCTATCATCATTTCCCGTCCAAGGACCATCTGGTCGAGGAAGTGATGATGGAGGGCATCTATCATAACAACCGCCACATCATGGCGCGCGTGGAAGGGCTGGGACCGGGGGCATCGCCGATGGTGCGCCTGCGCGCGGCGATTGTCGCGCATGTCGACTTCCTGTTGACGGGTGATGACTATTCCTCGGCTGTGTCGCGCGTGTTCGATGACTTGCCCGATGAGATGCGTCAGCGCGTGCTGGCGGCCTATTCCAGCTTTGATAACTACTGGCGCGATTTGATCGTCGCCGCTCAGGCCGACGGCAGCGGTGCCAAGGCTCTGGACGCCACTGTCGTTCGCAAGTTCCTGATTGCGATGCTCGATTCCTGCTCGTCCTGGTATCGTCCGGGAAAGCTGGGGCCTGCGCAGATTGCCGAACAGGCGGCCCATCTGCTTCTCCACGGGTTCGCGGTCGAACGTCCCTGACCTTTAGCCCATCTTATTCGTGACGATGTCTTTTCCGCCGGTGGCCGGCCTACTACACTATCTGCTGTATGATCGGGACGAGCGATCGTGCTGCGTCTATTTCACCGCGGATGTTTGATAGGCTTTCGGGTTGAAGGAGCGGGTTGTGTGGTTCAGCGGCACGGCCGCGTGGGCTATGTCGGCGCGGACCTGAGCGCGGCGGCGACAGCCCGGAACGTGTTGGCATCAGGACAGGCGGAAGCGAAGGCGACGCGGATTCGGCTTGCGGTTTCGATTACGCGGGCGGCGACTTTGAGGAGCCGCAGGCGCAGGGTGGCGAACTCGGCATTGGCAAGGGCTGCTGCTTTGGGGACAGCCTGCTGGATGCGCCACATCAACCAATAGGCAGCGGTGTGCAGAATGAGCCGCATCTGGTTGGCGTTGGCCGATCGGCACGAGGTGCGATCGCTGCTGAGCTGGCTCTTGTGCCGCTTGATCAGGTTTTCGGCCTGGCCCCGGGCGCAATAAAGGCTGTCGTAGATATGTTCGGCGGAGCCCTGTGCCAGGGAAGTGACGACGTAGCGGATATCCATGCCCAGGGTGCTGGCTTCAATCCGGGCGACGACGCGGCGCTGACACTTCCAGCTTTTCGCCCCATAGCGGATCTCGGCATAGCTACGCAGGACCACGCGCTGTTTCTCGGCACGCTTGACCGCACAGGCATCGGCGGCGGCGACGATGTCAGGGTTGGCGCGCAGGGCATCAAGGCCGTCAGCGTCTTCGTAGCCGCAGGCGATCGCCAGGATCCGCGCCCGCAGGATATCATCGAGCTTATGGGTGACCCGCGAAGGATCGCGCGGATCGGCAATGCAGGCCGCGAGCTGCCGGCAGATACCCATTGCGCGCTCGGCCTGAGCCAGCAGCAGAACCCCACCGTCCGAGGTCAACCGGCCTCCATCGAAGGCGCCTGCCACTTTCTTGCGCGACACTGCTGGAAACGAAATCACCGCCGCACTATCGTCGCTCCCGGCGGGAGTGGCCTGTGGCATTTTTTGCCTCGCTGCAGGTTGGTCTAGACATCCAATTTCCTACAGCAAGCCAAGCGCTTAGGCCACTCCCGTCAACCCCTCACATCCAACCTCATGAATAAGGCGGGCTAGGCGCGTACTGCGCGCATCGCTTTTTCAGGCACAAAAAAAGGGGTGAGAGATCGATGATCTCCCGCCCCTTTTTGCGTTGCGATCCGAAGATCAGGCGACCGCCGCCTCACTCACCGCTTCGCGCGTGCCCGGCAGCTTCACGCGGGGGGCGACTTCCTTGGCGAGCAGTTCGAGCGAATAGAACCAGGGCGACGGATCGTCATAATAGTCATGGGCTTCGACCTGGAGCGTGCCCCAACCGCCGCATTGTTCGAACAGCGTGTTGAGCTTGTCGACGACGGTGTCGGGCGAGCCGACGACGAAGACATTATCGACCAGGAATTCGAGGTCGGCGTCCTTGGGATCGATGCCGGCGTCCTTGGCGAAGCCATCCATCATGCCGAAGCGGTGCCAGATCGGGATCAGATATTTGTTGAAGCAATAACCGATCGGCCCCTCCATCACGAGCCGCTTGGCCTCTGCATCCGTATCCGCGCAGAAGACGGTCTGCGAGACGGCATGGCGCTGGCGGTTCGGTGTGAAGCCTGCCTTGATATTGGCCTCCGAATAGATTTCCCAGTGACGCTTGAGCGCGTCGAGGCCGGAGAAGATCGATACCGGCTTGAAGTTGCGTTCGCCTGCGAGCTTCATCGATGGCGAATTCTGGCTGAACCCGGTGACGGCGAATTCGGGAAAGGCGCCGTTCCAGGGCGAGAAATCGGCCAGCATATGCTGTTCGTCTTCCTCGGTTTCCGCCGGGGTTTCCTCGGGAAAGCCGGCGTCCCAATATTTGCCCTCGTAGAAAAAGGGCTCGCGCTTCCAGATCTTCTCCATGATGGTGAGGGATTCGCGCACCATGTCGTTCAGCATCTGCGGCTCCGCTTCCCTGATGCCGTGCATGTAGGAGGCCTGCGGATAGGCGCCGGCGCCGATGCCCATGAAATAGCGGCCTTCCAGAATCTGCGACAGCCAGCCGACCATGATGGCGAGCTTGGCGGGATGCTGGTGGGGCAGGATGTGCGCCATCGGAGCGAATTTGATCTGGCTGGTCTGCAACGCGGCGGCGGCCATGATGAGTTCGGGGTTGGGGATATTCTCCCAGATCTGCGAGGCATGCTCGGAAATCATCATCGAGGTGAAGCCTGCCTTGTCGCAGGCCACGCTGTTCTGAACGCCCCATTCGAAGGTCTGCCGCGCCGTTCGGCCCGGGCGCATATAGGGGTGGAAGATGAGGCCGGTTTCCATCGCCATGAAAGTCTCTCCTTGAGCGTAATCGCAACGAGCCGATGGCTGCCGTCTTTGGGCGGCATATGGGCCAGGGCTGTCTAACGGTGATTAGGGATAATCCAGCGCGGGAATTTAAGTCAAGTGTATTTCGCGTCTGGGGTAGGGTTTTGGCCCGGCGCGCAGAGGCTGTGAGCGCGGTGCGTCGACATATTGTGCCGAAATGCCGCTAAAATTCTTGCAATATGCCCACTTTTCTGCGATCGGTTTCGGCGGTTGGGAAGGGGCGGTTTCTGGAAATATATTTTTCAGCCCGCCTTCAATGCCGGGTATTTCTAAAACAGATGTAATAAGGAATGTGGGTGGCGGGCATGGATAACCAGCTGGAGGATGGGGCGGCGACCGAAAGTCTCGACGGCAAGACCCGCCTCATCCTCGCCGGTGAGCGGCTGTTTGCGAAGGGAGGCATCCATGGTGCCTCGATGCGCGAGATTGCCGCACAGGCCGGGCAGGGTAATCACGCGGCGGTGCAATATCATTTCGGATCGCGTGAGGGACTGGTGCGCGCCATCTTCGACTTTCGCATGGATCAGATGGAGGACGCGCGCGGCACCCTGTTGCGCCGGGCGGAAGCAGGCGGGCGGCTGAAGGATGCGCGCACCATATTGGAGATCATCCTGCTGCCGCAGCTCGACCTTCAGGACGCCGATGGCAACCATAGCTATGCCAGCTTCCTCAGCCAGTATCTGCTGCAAAGCCGTTCTCCGGAATTTGGCGATTTCAGCGGATCGGAGCCGCCCCATCTGACCCGCGCGCTCCATCTGCTGCGCGATCGGGTCGATTATCTGCCGCCGCATGTCGCGCAGCGGCGGCTCATCAGCATCAGTCTCATGTTCCTCAACATACTGGTCCGCCATCATGGCACGGACGGGGAGATGTTCGGGGAGACGTTCGAGGAAGCGCTGGAGGACACGATGGAGCAGATCGTGGCCGTCATGTGCATGCCGCTGAGGCTTGGGCCAGCATAGACCTGAAGCCATATCCATAGGAGAGAGAAAATGCGGATCAAGGACATGCCCGCCGTCGTGACCGGCGGCGCATCGGGATTGGGGGAGGCGACCGCGCGGGCGCTGCGTGACGCGGGGGCCAGAGTCGCGATCTTCGACGTGAATGCCGAGCGCGGCGAAGCACTGGCGGCCGAGATCGGCGCCCTGTTCTGCGCCGTCGATGTCACCGACGAGGCATCGGTCGACGCTGCCTTTGCCAGGGCGCGCGATGCGCAGGGGCAGGAGCGCATTCTCGTCAACTGCGCGGGCATTGCGTCGGGCGAAAAGACGGCCAGCCGCGACAGGGAAAGCGGCACCCCCGTCGCCCACCGCATCGCGGCCTTCATGCGCACCGTGAGCATCAATCTGGTGGGAACCTTTGCCTGTATCGCCAAATCGGCGGCGGGCATGCTGACGCTTGATCCGCTCGAGGATGGCGAGCGGGGCGTCATCATCAACACCGCTTCCGTCGCCGCCGAGGATGGGCAGATCGGCCAGGCCGCTTATGCCGCCTCGAAGGCCGGGGTGAAGGGCATGACCCTGCCGATCGCCCGCGATCTCATGGGCGACGGCATTCGCTGCAACGTCATCCTGCCGGGGATATTGGGCACCCCGATGCTGGCCGGGCTACCGCAGAATGTTCAGGATTCGCTGGCCGCGACGGTGCCCTTTCCCAAGCGTCTGGGAAAGCCGGAGGAATATGCCGAGACCGTGCTGTTCTTGATCGGCAATGGCTACATGAACGGCGCTTCGGTGCGCCTTGACGGCGCGCTGCGCATGACGCCGCGGTGAGAGGTGAGATTATGGAACCGATCTACATATTGTCGGGCGTTCGTACCGCCATCGGCGATTTCGGCGGCAGCCTGAAGGACATTCCGCCCGCTCGCCTCGGCACGCTGGTCATTGCAGAGGCCGTGCGGCGCGCGGGACTGGAGCCTGATGCGGTGCAGCATGTCGTCATGGGCAATGTCATTCCCAGCGAACCCAAGGATGCCTATCTCGCCCGCGTCGCTGCGGTCGAGGCGGGCGTGCCTGTCGAAGCGCCCGCGCTGACGCTCAACCGGCTGTGCGGATCGGGTGTCCAGGCCATCATTTCCGCCGCGCAGATGATCGCGCTGGGGGAATGCGGTATTGCCGTGGCCGGGGGCGCCGAATCGATGACGCGCTCGCCCTATCATATGGCTGCCGCGCGCTTCGGACAGAAAATGGGCGATGCCGTCATGGTCGACGCGCTGACGGCTGTGCTTTCCGACCCGTTCGAAGGCATGCATATGGGCGTGACGGCGGAGAATGTGGCCGCCGACCATCACATCACGCGCGAGATGCAGGACGAACTGGCGGTACTCAGCCACCAGCGTGCGGCGACTGCGCAGGCGGAAGGACGCTTCAGGGAGCAGATCCTGCCCGTCGAGATCAGGAGCCGCAAAGGCGTGCAACTGTTCGACACGGACGAGCATGTCCGCGGTGGCGCGAATGTGGAGGATATGGGCAAGCTCAAGGCCGTGTTTCAGAAGGGTGGCACGGTCACGGCCGGCAATGCGTCCGGCATCAATGATGGCGCGGCGGCGCTGGTTCTCGCCTCGCAGGCGGCGGTCAGGGAAAAGGGGTTGAAGCCCAGAGCCAGCATATTGGGATGGGGCCATGCCGGGGTCCAGCCCGATCGCATGGGCATCGGGCCGGTCAAGGCCGTGCCGATCGCGCTGGAGCGGGCTGGCGTGACGCTCGATCAGGTCGATGTCATCGAATCGAACGAAGCCTTTGCGGCGCAGGCCTGTGCCGTCGCCCATCTGCTCGGCTTCGATCCCGAGAAGGTCAATCCCAACGGGTCCGGCATTTCGCTGGGCCATCCGGTCGGTGCGACGGGCGCGATTTTGACGGTCAAGGCTCTCTATGAGTTGGAGCGGATTGCGGGGCACTATGGCCTTGTCACCATGTGCATCGGTGGTGGGCAGGGGATCGCCATGGTCATCGAGCGGGTGATCGACTGAAAGCCTTCTGCCCGCCGCCTCACCGGCGGCGGGCAGGCTGCCATCCTATTTGCTGGGGAGGGCAAAGGCGACGATCTGATCGCCCAATTTACTGCCCAGCAGCTTGTTTCCTCCGGCCGAGATGACGACGAATTGCCGCCCGCTGCGCGCGGATAGGTAGGTCATCGGCATTGCCTGTCCGCCAGCGGGCAGGCGTGCGGTCCACAGCAGGCGTCCTGTTGTGCTCTGGAAGGCGCGGATCGCCCGGTCCTGCGTCGCGCCGATGAAAGTCAGTCCTCCGGCGGTCGAGATGGCGCCGCCCGTATTGGGCATGCCCGTCTGCAGCGGCAGGTGGGACGCGATGCCCCGGGGGCCTGCGTCGCGCGTCGTGCCCAGCGTCTTGGCCCACAGCAACTTGCCCGTGCGGATGTCGATGGAAGCGATCCGGCCGAAGGGCGGCTGGTTGCACGGAGCGCCCAAGGGCGAGAGGAAAGGCTTGCTGGCGGCGGCATAGGGCGTGCCCATCTGCGCCATGACGGCGAAATTTCCCTTGCCTCCGGGGTAGACCGGTTCCACGCCCATCGCGTCGGCCTGCCTGCGCGGGATCAGACGGGTGTAATTGGGCACATGGCTCATATTGACGATCAGCCGGCCCGTGCGCTTGTCCACGGTCGGGCCGGCTCAGTTGGTGCCGTCCAGATAGCTGTGATGGCGCGCTTGTCTCGGGCCAGAGCATGATTGTCAGGACGCCCACCGGGAGCAGGCTCATCGCCACGGCGCCGGTCAACGCGGGCCGTCGCGACAGCCTGTCGCTCAGGCGCTGAGGAAGGAAGAGCAGGCCGAACAGCAGCGGCAGCTTTCAACCTGCCAGCAATCCTTGTAGCGACGTTGGTTTTACTGAATCTGAGCGTCCAACTTTCTTTCTATCCGGCAAAAGGCAACCTTCCGCTTTCGGCCAGACTCGCGGGGAAAAGGAGCCAAATTTAATGGCCGCTTTGGAGCATAGCGAATTCGCGCGGGAATGACGACAAAGGGTCGACAACGGGTCGACAACGGGTCGGCATGGCAAGGTGGCGACTTTCGGCACCGTGCAGGGGTGCCCGTAGAGGCGGCTGACGCACTATATCGGCGGAAAGGTTGAAACGGGCGGGGCCACAGGGCAAGAGGTATTGCATGGCAACACTTCTTGACTGGGGAAACGTAGACGCGGCTGCCGCTCAGATTGAGAAGACTCTCAATCTCGAAACCCGGCGGGAAGCGTTCTCCCTCCTCTGCGTGACATCACTACTACGCATCGACTTCGATGAGGCGAGGGGCTCGATCACCGATGGAGGAGAGGACAGGGGCGTTGACGCGGTCTATCTCGACGAGCGCTTCGGGCTCCGTGTGATCCATCTCTTCCAGTTCAAGTGCCACAGCAAATTCAACGGCAGCAACCGCAACTTCCCGTCGACTGAGATTGACAAACTCCTTGCCTTCATCGGGGACTGCTTCGGACAGGTCGACGGCTTTCTCGACACATGCAATCCGCTGCTGCGGCAGAAGGTGTTGGACATCTGGGACTTTGTGAATTCGGGGGCGTGCAAGGTCGAAGTCCACCTTTGCTCCAATGGGGAGCGGCTCATCCCCGACCACAAGGCTCGCTTTGAATCATCGCTTGCTCGGTTCAAGTTCTTCCAGCTCCACGAAGCCGATCTCGATTCCCTGTCTGACACGGTCTCCCACCGGACAGCGACAGAGCGGGAGATCCACCTCCGGATCGTGGAGGAACAGGTTTATGAGCGCACGGACGGCAACGTGCGGGCTGTCATCGGAACGGTCTGCGGCGACGAATTTATCGCGGCGCTGACAGATCCCACCAAGCCGACGCAGCTCGACCCCGATCTGTTTGAGGAGAACGTCCGCGTCTACCTTGGTGAACAGAACGACATAAACCGGCGCATCTACGATACCGCCGTGTCCAACGAAGCCGGAATGTTCTGGTATTTCAACAATGGCATTACGATTGTCTGCGAACGGTTCAGTTATCAGCCTGGCTTCAAGAATGCGCCATTGCGCCTCCTGAATCCTCAGGTGGTGAACGGTGGCCAGACCTCGCACGCGCTCTTCCAGGCATCGCGAACCAGCTTCGCTTCCGTGCAGCGCGTTCGGCTTCTCGTCCGCATTATTGAGACGCAAGACAAGAGCCTCTATGCGAAGGTCGCCGAGGCAACGAACAGCCAGACGCCGATACGAAGCCGCGACCTGAGATCGAACGATCCCGTACTCGTTCGCCTCGAGGCGTCGCTGCTGAAGCACGAGTGGCATCTGGATCGAAAGCGCGACCAGCATTCTAAGATCGACGAAAGCAAACGCATAGATGCCCTGAAGCTCGGGCAGGTCTGGTTAGCCTACGTCCGCGCTGAACCTGATAAGGCGAAGACGGCTTCGGATCGAATATTCGGAGAGTATTTCCCGCTGGTCTTCGATCCTTCTGAGATGGATGCGAAGCGCGTGATAGCGGTGTGGAGCCTCTACACCGAGATCGAGAAGCATCGCCGCGCCAAGCTGCAGGAAGCGCGTAGGGCATCAAAGCTGGTCGCGGAGCAGGAAATCGAATCTGCTTGGATCGTCGAGGGGTTGTATCATCTGGCCTTCGCAGTCAGAAAACTCGCGGACCGCGCCAACATCGACATCTTCGATTTCGACCAGGTCAGCCCTCTAATCCCCGAGGCGGAGCGGCGGTTGGCCGAGTTCGTCAAGGACCGCCCGAATATCTCGACCTACCGCCTCTTCAGAAATGCGGCCACGAAACAGAACCTGTTTCGAGCCTCGCTCAACGAGCAACCCCAGCAACTTAGCCTCCTCTAGTCCGTCGAGCCATGTCTGTCGTCGGTAACGCTGGCTAACGGCGCAAGCTGGAAGTTGGCATTGCCGACGCCTCCACCTGAGGCGAACGGCAGTTCCCAGCATATTCGGCCATTCGCGCCTGACCACTGAACGGCGGAAGATGGTCGACGGCGGGATGGCGGCAACGCGCGCCCAGAGCCGTCGTTCTCGGACAAGGACAGGCTTCCCAAAATTGGTCATTACTGCAGGCAATGGTCAAGCTACCGTTATTGTTTGGTCTGCAGACATTCCACTTTCTTAGCGTACTGAAGTAGGCCTATGCGTTGGAAATGAATACCTCGCAGGGATATTTTTAGCACAGTATGATCATGCAGCCCTTTTCCAACGCCGAGATCGAATTCTTCATTGAGACCAACGGCCGGCTAAGCGCAGAGCGGGCGCTTGCGCTGGGCACAGAATTCGTACTCTTCATTCAATCACAATTCGCGGAGGGAGAGCTCGAAGCGACTGAGATCGTCCACCTCGGTCGCGGCAGCTTCCGCGCCCGTCTTATGGTCATTCTCCGCGACCCGGCAACCGGCACAGCGATCGCTCTTGCGGCCTTGGCACTCAGTGGCGCGGATATGCTAAAGGGCGACAGTGACGGCTCCTTCGCCACGGAAATTGCGAAGGCCTGCGTCGAAAGCGGCGCGGCCCGCTGTGGGTTCCGGACTTCGGAGGAAGAATTCCTCGTCGAACGCAACGCCATGCCCGCAATCGAAAAGTTACAATCGCTCGCGACGGAAAAAGCGGCACCCTTTTCCGGAAAATTCTCGTCCGACTTTGCAGAGGGCTCGCCTCAAGCCGGAAATGCGCCTGAGCTTGTTGCAAGTGATCCTCTGCCTTCCACCGAATACGAGCCTCCTCAGCTCGACGTTGTCGGCTTGTTTGATCACGACGACGGCGTCCCAAAGGTCTACACCGTTGATGGCAGCCACGATATTGAACTCGATAACGATCGCGAGACACCGCCCGAGGGCCGCGTCGCTGACTTCCGCCTGCGCGGTCCGCTCGCAAAATACGGTCAGACCTACGCTATCGAAGGATGGGCGCCGCGCAGCGACAGACCGATAGGAAGCTTCGTCGGACGGATGATCGAGGTTCATGACGGACGCGCCGTCACCTTCGAAACCACCGATGGCGCGCACTATGCCCCTGTCGTGCCAGACGATACGCTCGGATGGGTGCCGATGGGTGCGCTCGTCGAGGTTAGAGCTTCGTTGACCGACGGCGAGCAGCTCGAGATCTACGACTGGCGCGAGCTTGATCGAGAGGAAGCAGCAACCATCTCGTCTTCTGCGCCTGGTCCCGAACTTTCGACCTATTCCGGCGTGCTGTCTGAAGACGTTGACGGACTGCAGTTCAAATTAGACTGGGGCGGGACCGCCTTAGTCAACGGCGTAGCCCCCGGAATCAATGTCCCGCGTGACCGACCAATAGAAGTCAGAGCCGAACTTAGCCGCGGTTCGCGGGGCGGTATGGTCGATCCCCGATTATTCATTCATAGTTGGCGTCCACTCGATGATGACGCGTTAGTGGATACAGAAAGCTAGATTTTCTCGATATCGAACGTCTGCTTAGGATCCATGATATCTTGGACCGGAAAGTCTCCTGCTGGCCAGTCTTGGGCGTGCAGAGTGATGAAGCAGACCGACCGCAGCTGGGAACGGAAACTTGGCGGCTGAATGGCGGCAAAGGGTCGACGGCAGAAGCGGTAACCATGCGCCAATTCCGAATGCAGCGCCACGGGGGATGTCTCGCGGCGATGACCGCTGCACATTTCAGGAGTTTTGAAGAATCGGTGCCAGGTCGCGAAACGCGTTGATGACGCGCTGAATGGTGACGACCTTCCCGTCCATGTTATAAGCGATCAATAAGCGACGCTCAAATGTCAGCGTCCGCAGACCTGCGACCAGGTCATCGCGGGGGGAACCGGCACACGGGCGATGTCGAGCCGATCGAGTGGCTGCGAAAAGGCCGGATCGATGCGGTCGTTCGAGTGGCGGAAGGCGCGTTCGATTATCTGTGAAGTTCGAATTCACTGATGCTGCATTTTGCGCGTTGAGGTTCGCGCAAGAATCTGCGAAAAAAATGAGTTTAGTTGCGCGAAACGGGGAATAATTGCGCATTGACTTGTTTAGTTGCGCGGTTCAGGTTTTCGCGCAACTAAGGAGTGATTATGGCGCGGCCGATACCCGAGGCGGATCTCAATGAAATTCTGGCGATTGTCGCGCGCCGTGGCGGCGGAGCTTCGGTTGCACAGATCGCACAAGCGCTTGCCACGCCCGGCGCCCGCCGCACCCTTCAATATCGCCTTCGGACATTAGTCGATACCGGCCGATTGCGCTTGAGCGGCGAAGGGCGCACGGCTCGCTATCATGTTGTGGAACACAGCAGCGTCACCGAACCAGTCATCACCGACATTGTTCCGCTATCGCCAGAAGGAGAGGCGCTCCTGGCCTATGTGCGCCAGCCCGTGGCCGCAAGAAAACCGGTTGGATATGCTCGTGCCTTCCTTGACGGTTACCGCCCGAACGAAACATTCTATCTGACGGAAGAGCAGCGTGCGCATTTGGCAAGTCTCGGAAAGCCGCGCGTCGAGGCGGCTCCGGCAGGTACTTATGCCAAGCAGATCCTCAGCAGGCTGCTGATTGACCTCGCGTGGAATTCGAGCCGGCTCGAAGGAAACACCTATTCACTGCTGGACACACGGCGACTGCTCGATTTTGGCGAGGCTGCTGCTGGCCACGGCCAACGCGAAGCCCAGATGATCCTCAATCACAAGGACGCCATTGAATTCCTGGTCGCGGCGGCCGACGATATCGGGTTCAATCGCTACACCATTCTCAACCTGCATGCGCTCCTTGCGAACAACCTGTTGACCGATCCCGTTGCAGTCGGGCGATTGCGGCATATCGTTGTTGGCATTGATGGCTCGACCTTTCATCCGCTCGAAGTGCCCGGGATGATCGAAGAATGCTTTGATCAGCTCCTGGCCACGGCTGAAGCGATCAACGACCCGTTCGAACAATCGTTCTTCTTCATGGTGCAGCTGCCATATCTTCAGCCTTTTGATGACGTGAACAAGCGTGTTTCGCGTCTGGCCGCGAATATCCCGATGATCAGGGCTAACCTTGCTCCACTATCATTCACCGATGTGCCGGGTGATCTATACATCACGGCAACGCTGGGCGTTTATGAACGCACCGATATTGCGCTGTTACGCGATGTCTATCTCTGGGCCTATGAACGCTCGGCCGCACGTTATGCAGCGGTTCGTCAGTCCCTTGGCGACCCTGACCCATTCCGATTACGCTACCGCGACACTTTGCGCCAGATCATCCGGAATATCATTCGTGAGGCGAGCGGCAGACCGGCGGCGCGCACGCATCTCACGTCCTTCGTGAGCAATCAGATACCGACCGAAGACCAGGAACAGTTTGTCGAGGTGGCGGAAACGGAGTTGTTGGGCCTGCATGAAGGCAATTTTGCCCGTTATCAGGTGCGCCCGTCTGAATTCGCACGGTGGCAAGCAGCCTGGGCGCAAAATTGACCGTTCGAACCATTCAAGCGCCAATCATCTGATGGCTTGCCGGCGGTCGCCAGGGTGGGAGTGCCATAAATTCGTTCATATCGCTGAGGCATGCCGCGTTGTGTGATCGAGCGGGCTAATTTTTGACTGGCGGCTCGCCCCTGAGAGCCATCACGATATAACGCGTGGAATGTCCTCTCACATTCGCAGAGGGGAATTCTCGTATGGTACTGAACAAACGTCGCGTGACGATGGTCGCGCTTCCATTTGCACTTTCGGCAGCGGCGCCTGGGCCGATGCAGGCACAGGGAGTTTCAAACAGACCGGCCTATGGTGCGTTCGGCTTCGACGGCGAGGGCATGGACCCACAAGCACGGCCGGGAGATGATTTCTACCTCTATGCGAACGGACATTGGGCGGCGACCACAGACGTTCCTGCCGATCGATCCAGCTACGGGGCGTTCGCGATACTGGAAGATCTGTCGCGGGAGCGAACCCGCGCCATTCTGGAAGCCGCCGCGAAAGATTCATCAACCAAGATCGGCGCTGCGTACGCAAGTTTCATGGCCAGCTCTGCCGTCGAAGAAAAGGGGATGACGCCGATCCAGCCCTGGCTCATGGAAATCGCGGCGATCAAAAACAGGGAGAGCTATGCTAGGGTCGCCGCTCAGGCAAGCCGCGCCGGAGTTGCCGGACCTTTCCGCATCTACATCAGCCAGGATGACAAGGACCCCGATCGCTATATCCTGAAATTAAGCCAGGGCGGTCTGGGGCTCCCGGATCGTGACTATTATCTGGACCCGTCCGAGAAGATGGCTGCGATCAGGACGGCCTATGTCAGGTACCTGGAGAAAATGCTGACGCTGGCCGGGCAGACCCACGCGAGGGGCAGGGCAGAGGCTCTGCTGGGATTGGAAACCGAGATCGCCAGAACCCATTGGTCGCGCGTCGACAGCCGGGACGTCGAGAAAATCTACAATAAGATGACCCTGGTCGAACTGATAAAGACCGCACCGGGTTTCAACTTTCGCGCCTTCTTCGCGGCGAACAAGATCGACGCCACGGCCCTCATCGTTGCCCAGCCTAGCGTAATTGTTGGCGAGGCAGCGGTGATCGGCAATGCGCAGCTCGATGTCCTCAAGGATGCACTGTTGGTGCGCAGCCTTCACGCCCTTGCTGATGTTCTGCCCGACCGAATCGGCGCGGAGGATTTCGCATTTTACGGGACGGTGCTGACCGGTGCTCCGACCCGGCCAGAGCGCTGGAAACGGGGCTTCGATTTTATGAAGGGTGCGCTTGGCGAGGAGGTTGGCAAGACCTATGTCGCCCAATATTTCCCGCCGCAGACCAAGTCCGCGATGGACCAGTTGGTGAAGAATGTGATCGCCGCCATGGGCCGGCGCATTGATCGTCTGAAGTGGATGAGCGAGCCGGCCAAGCTCCGGGCGCAAGCAAAGCTCACCGCGTTCACCGCGAAAATCGGCTACCCTGACAGATGGCGCGATTATACCGGCCTATTGATCAAGCCCGACGATCTGTTCGGCAATGCAGTCCGGGCCAATCAGTTCGCATTCGACTATAATGTCGGAAAGCTCGGCAAGCCGATCTATCGGTGGGAATGGGGCATGACCCCCATGGAGATCAACGCCTATGCCAGCTTCAGCAAGGTCGAGATCGTGTTCCCCGCGGCGATACTGCAACCGCCTTTTTTCGATCCCCATGCCGACCCGGCGATCAACTATGGCGGCATTGGCGCGGTCATCGGTCATGAGCTCAGTCACCATTTCGATGATCAGGGCGCCAAATATGACGAATCCGGCAAGCTAGCCCAATGGTGGACCGAAGCGGACGTCGCGGCTTTCAGGAAATTGAGCCAGCAGTTGGTCCGGCAGTACGATGACTATGAGCCTTTCCCAGGCAGCCATGTCAAAGGCGCCCTCACTCTTGGCGAGAATATCGGCGATCTCGCTGGCTTGGCCGTCGCGCTCGACGCCTATCACACCTCGCTTGGCGGAAAGCCGGCCCCGGTCATCAATGGCACGACGGGCGATCAGCGTTTTTTCCTGGGCTGGGCGCAGGTCTGGCGGATGAAATATCGGGAAGCGATTGCTCGTCAGCGGCTCGTCACGGACCCGCATTCTCCCGCGCAATATCGCGCCGCCACGGTGCGCAACTTCGATGCATGGTACGCAGCGTTTCAGGCGAAGCCGACGGACAGGCTGTACCTGCCGCCGGAAGACCGCGTCAGGATTTGGTGACGATCGGGCGGGGCTGGGCTAAACCCAGCCCCGCCCGATCAGATGCGTTGCCGCAATCAGTCTGCGAGCCGTTCCTCGCAGATTTCCTTCACCAGTGACTGGAGATGGCTAACGCGCTCGCAGAGCCAATCCAGTTCTTCCACGCTGATCTTGTAATGATCGGAATAACGCGCATTGACATAGGCGCTGCGGAGCAGTTCGAAACAGCGCTGAGCGAAGCGGGTATCGCGCGGCCAGGCGGCAATCAGCCGCGCGTCCTGTCCCTCACACTGAGAACGTAAGAAATTTAGCTTATGAGATTTTTGGGAATACAGTGTTAGAACTAACAGAACGCAATGATATAGCCGTTCTGCAGTTTGATGAAGGTCGAACGCAGCATCGTTCAGATGGCCTTTCGAAATATGATATTTTGCGCCATCAAACCGGCTCTCTGCGGCTGGAAACCATTTGTCGAAGGATTTTTGCGCTTCCTCTCGTGCCTCTTCTGGCGGGAGCTTGATTGGTTGTTTGAAGGGATTATCTGGCGCTTCGTAGAGCGCAATGCCCTCGCGAACGATGTCGACGAAGAATGGCCGGCCCTTCTTGAGCTGCGCATTGATGTCGGTGAGGCTGTGGTAGATGGGGTTGACGGGGGTGTCGATCGTTTTGACGATCGTCTGCGCCCGCATCAGATGATCTTCGGCCTGCGTCCAATATTCCACAGCATCGGTCAGTTCCTCGTGGTTCACGACCACCAGGATGTCATAGTCCGAGAAATAGCCGCCAACCGGATCCTCGACCCAGTCGCCGCGCGCGTATGAGCCAAATAGGATCACCTTCAATATCTTACCCGCTTTTCGGTGCGGCGCATTGCGCCCGGCCAGTGCGTCCTCGAACTCCTCAAAGAGAATGCGGACTACCTCTTCCAGTTCGGCACGCTTGCGGGGAGGCAGATGATCAAGAGAGGTCTTCATAGCGCCCAGAGTCGTTCCTCGGCGCGGAAAAGCCAAGAAAAATATGCACCTCGCGATGAGGCCGGGACGGGGATTGGCATGGCTCTGCGCGTCGCCAGCCCCGCCAACACGAGCATTCGCCCCCGTTCTCTTCGCGAATCATGCTCAACCGTAAAATGCGGCGCTCTTCTCGCGTCCGAAGATTCGCTGCGCGATTTGCGAAAGAAATTGCCGAATCTCGGCAGCAATTTTTCGTAAAACGCGCAATTTTCTTCGTAACCACCGGAAAGCGGATATTTTTTTCGCCTTTGGGGAACCGAAGTTAGACAGCAGCGACCGCTGCGCTATGGAGACAATGTCGGGTGCCGTGAAACAGGACGCGCGTCCCATGGGCCGGGGGATCGGCGGGCTTTTGGCCTGGTCGGTCGGCAGCGGCGCGATGTTCAAATAGCGGGTCTCAACAGGGATTTCCAACACCCGACCCCTTTTTGCAAACACTTGCAGCCGGAGTCCTGATGCGGGATTTTCCTGCCTGCCATCGGGAGGCCGGTGGCGGGGCGTGGAAACCCCTGTACCGAGATCGGGCGCCGCTCCGTCGATACGACTGACGTGTCTGATCACTAGCGCGCGCCTTTGCGTGACGCGCCGGCATGGAGCCTTTCCTTCGCCGTCCCTTTGGGACGGCGCGCCCGCCATATGTCGAGGAAAGGCGCGGGTCATGACCGGCGAACGAGGAAAAGGGCCGTGGCTGTCAGGGGACAGGCGGCAAGATGGGATGATCGAGCGGCTTTACCGCAGTCATGCCGGTTGGCTGCTGGGAAGACTGCAACGCCGGTTTGCGGGCATGGGCCTGGAAGCGGAGGATCTGGTGCAGGACACCTATATGCGGGTCGCACGCTACAGCGAGGAAGCGACGCAGCTCCATCCCCGCGCGCTGCTTTTGCGCATCGGCGTCAATCTCGCCCGCGACCAGATGCGACGGAACAAGATCCGCCCGGCGCCGGTGGCGGCCAATGATCCCGATCCGTCCTGGGACATTCCGGTCTGCGCCGACCAAGAATATCTGCTGGACCTCAAACAGGCTATCCTCTCCTTGCCGCAGGACCTGCGCAGCGTCTTTCTTTTGTCGCGGTTCACGCCCATGACGAATGCGGATATTGCAAAACGGCTCGGGATCTCGGTCAAGACCGTGGAATGGCGGATGTGCAAGGCACTGGCACATTGTGCGCAATGGCTTTCTGACTGAGGGCGAGGATGACGATGGGCAGGGAAGAGGAAGAAAAGATAGAGGCGGAGGCGGCCCATTGGGTTGCGCGCTTCAATTCGCCCGTAGCGGACACGAGCGAGATCCACGAGTTCTTCGCCTGGAAGAAAGACCCGCGCCATGCGGCCGCGTATGAGCGGATCGACCAGCATTGGCGCTCAGCGCAGGCGCTGGGAAAAGATCCCGATATCGCCACACTTGTCGGGGAAACCCTGGAGCAATCGGCCTCGCGTACACGTAGCAGGCGGCCGCTATTGTGGTTGGCAGGCGGGGTCATTGCCGGGGCACTCGCGCTGGGCGCCTTCTTCCTCTGGCCACTTTCAGTCCATTATGAAACCGGCATCGGTGAGCAGCGGCTTGTGCGGCTGGAAGATGGGTCGACCCTTCATCTCGATAGCGCGAGCGCCGTCGACGTCCGTTTTACTGATGGCCACCGTCGGCTGACCCTGATCAGTGGCCGCGCGCTGTTCGATGTCGCGCATGACAAGAGCCGCCCGTTCGATGTCGATGCGGGCGCGGCAACGGTGCGCGCGCTCGGCACACGCTTCGAAATCGATCGCCAACAGTTCGACGCCAGGATTCTGCTGATTGAAGGCAAGGTGCGGGTGGATTCCACCGATTGCTCCACGGACGCATGCAGCGACCATTTGCTGCCCGGTGACATGATGATGGCGGGACAGGGCGGGCTTGGTCCCAAGGAGCGCGGGAACATCCAGGCGGTCACATCCTGGACAAGCGGTCGGCTTCTCTTTGAAGGCCGTGCGCTCGCCGACGCTGTGGACGAGGTCAATCGCTATTGTGAGGCGCCGATCATCCTGGAAGCGCCGGAATTTGCTGAAGAGCATGTGAATGGTGGATTTGCGGTGGGCGATCGCGATGCCTTCATCCGTGCGGTGATCGCGCTTTATCCCCTGCGCGCCCAGCCTGAACCCAATGGTGCGATCCGTCTGGTGCTTGACCCCGCGCGCTCCTGACATAAAAATTTAACATGTCTGCCAGGGTTACCCCCAATCCCTTGCGTTGCAGGGATAGGCGACAGGGGAAGGTGCGAGCCCGCCCCTCAGTCCGCCGGACCAGCAGGGGAAGGGGAACCATGAAAGTCAAGATCGTCCATCGAGATAAGCGAGGGAAGCGTAGCGCGGTCGGATTCTGCCGCAGTGGACTGCTGACCTGCGCGGCCTGGGCGCTGGCAACCGTTCCCGTCGCTGCGCCTATCGTGCGCGCGCAGGAAGCCCGGCAAAATTTCGACATCGCGGCCGGATCGCTCGACCAGGCTCTGCAGCGTTATATGGCGCTGACGGGACGGCAGCTGCTTTATCGCAGCCAGTTGGTCGAAGGGCGCCGCGCGCATGCGGTCATGGGATCGATGGATGCTGACAAGGCACTGCGCAAGCTGATTGGCGGCTATCCCATTGCGGTCAGCCATCAGGGGCGCAATGTCTATATACTCTCGCCGCAGGCTTCGCCGCCACCCCGTGCCTCGACGCAAACCCCGGCTCGCACCCAGCGCGCGCCGCAGTTGGTCGCACCGCGACCAAAGCCGGTCCGGGCACCGGACATGGCGGCGTCGGAGGTCACCGTCACCGTCACCGGCACCAATATCCGCTCGGCAGCCCCGCCATCCTCTCCGGTGATCAACATGACGGCGACAGACATCGCGCGATCGGGGGCCGGCACGGTCGCTGAGGCTTTGGCGCTGCTACCGCAGAATTTCGGGGGCATGGCCAATGAGGACACCAGTCTCACCGGCTCGGACCGGGTGAGTATCAATCCGGGCCTGGGCTCCAGCATCAATCTGCGCGGCCTCGGCTCCGACGCCACACTGACGCTCGTCAACGGCCGCCGCGCGGCGGGCGCGGGCGGCAAAGGGGACTTCACTGATCTCTCAAGCATCCCGGCGGTCGCGGTCGAGCGGGTCGAGGTGCTGGCTGACGGCGCCTCCGCGCTCTACGGTTCGGATGCGATCGGCGGCGTGGTGAACATCCTGCTCCGCAAGGACTTCGAAGGAGCGGAAAGCCGGATGCGGCTGGGAACGGTGACGCGTGGCGGCAGCGAGGACATTATTGCAGGCCAGGTCGTGGGCGCGCGCTGGTCGACCGGCCATATCCTCGCTGCTTATGAATATCAGCATCGCGGCCGCTTGCCCGGCTCCGCGCGCAAATATACGCGCTCGGCGGACCTGCGGCCGCTGGGCGGGCATGATTATCGCCAATATTTCTCGGTGCCGGGCACGATCGTCGTGCTGGACCCGGTCACCCGCACCTATGTCCCGGCCTATGCGATTCCCGATGGGCAGGACGGGACGGACCTTGCTCCCGGCGACTTCATCCCCGGAGCAAGCCTCTCCAGCCCGCGGGCCCATGTCGATCTGCTCTCGAAGCAGGACCGACACAGCCTGTTCGTGAGTGGTGAGCAGGAGCTGACCGATGGCCTGACCTTCTATGTCGAGGGCCGCTATTCGGATCGCAAGTTCGATGCGAAATCGCAGCCTTCGCTCACGATCATGAGCGTGACCCGCTCCAATCCGTGGTTTGTCTCGCCCACTGGCGGTTCGTCGGTTGCGATTGCTTATGATTTCGGTCGGGACATTGGCCCGATCGTCAGCAGCGGACGGGTGCGCAGCCACTCGGTGACCGCCGGGGTCCGAGCGGAGCTGGGCGGTGACTGGCAAGTCGACGCCTATCTGTCTCATGCCCGGCAGGTCGACCGCCAGTTGAGCGACCATCTGCTCAACAGCACCGCGCTCAACGAAGCGCTGGGCCTCACCGCTGATAATCCGGCAACGCCTTTCAGTGCGGCACGGGATGGCTATTTCAATCCCTTTGGCGACGGCAGCAGCAATAGCTCCGTCATCACGGACTTCATCGGCAGCGGCTTCATTCGCCAGCACTACCGCAGCGAATTGCTGAACGGGAGTTTGATCGCTGACGGCACGATCTTCGATCTGCCAGGCGGCCCGGTGAAGCTCGCCTTCGGGACGCAGGCACGGGAGGAGGATTTCAGCCGCTCGATCCAGACCTTTGCCTCTGGCGTGACCCCGCCTGCGCCGGTCGCGGCCAAGGCCAACCGGACGATCGTGGCGGTCTTCGGCGAACTGGCCGTGCCGCTGGTCGGTCCAGAGAATGCGCGCCCCGGCGTTCAGCGCCTCGACCTGTTGCTGGCGGTTCGCCATGAGCGCTATTCCGATTTCGGCTCGACCACCAATCCCAAGATCGGGCTGGTGTGGGAGCCGGCCGACGGCCTGCAATTGCGGGGAAGCTGGGGCACCTCCTTCCGCGCTCCCGCTCTTCCGGAAATCTTCGATCCCTTCCGCGTCTCCTATACCCAGCTCCCGACGACTGGCGGCGGCAATCTGCCCGTCCTTTCGCTTCGGGGCGGTAATCGCGATCTGGAACCGGAAAAGGCGAAGTCGCTGTCCCTGGGCTTCAAGGTTCAACCCAAGGCTGCGCCAGGCTTTGGCTTTGAGGCCAATTATTTCCAGACCCGCTTTTCCAACCGGATTGGCCAGCCGGTCACCGAGAATATCCTGCAAGCGCTCACCAATCCGATCTACGCGCCCTATGTGACGCTAATTGATCCTGCACATAATGCCGCCGATCTGGCGCGCGTCCGGGCGCTGCTGGCCGTGCCGGGGTCGAGCGTGCCGACGACATTCGCGCCTGAATCCTTCCGTGCGATCATCGATGGGCGTTATGTCAATTCCGCGCGGGTCGATGTGCGGGGCGTCGATCTGCTGGTGCGCCAAAGTCTCACCCTTGGTTCGAACCGGCTGAACCTGTCGATCAACAGCACGATCCTCATCGACTATAAGGATCAATTGACGCCTGCCTCGCCCATGATCGAACGGGTGGGCACGCTCGGCAATCCGGTCGACTTCCGTGCGCGAGGCACCCTGGACTGGGCGCGCGGCGATGTCGGCGCCACGCTCTCGGTCAACCATGTCGGGTCCTATACCGACAATATCAGCGTGCCGGCGCGGCCAATCTCCTCATGGACGGGGATCGACCTGCAATTGCGCTACGAGCCGCGAGCGACAGAGGGTTGGCGCAAGGGCCTCAGCCTCGCGCTCACCGCGCAGAATCTCTTCGACCGCGACCCGCCCTTTGTCGATCGCAATCTTGGCTTTGCCTATGATCCGGCCAACGCCGACGTGCTTGGCCGCTTCCTGTCGATGCAGATAAAAAAGCGATGGTAGCGCGGCGCGGCTGAGCCGCCTTTCGCACCCCTTCCAAGATCAGGACTCTTACCCATGCGTTTCCCATGGCTGGCGGCGCTATGCCTGGCCGCGGCCGGCATCGCCGAGGCACGCCCTTATGGCGTGGACGATATGCTGCGCGTTGAAAGCTACGGGCAGGCGCTAGTCGATCCTGATGCCCGGTGGGCGGTGATTGATCGCTACCGCCGCTATGACGGCGGCACGAGCTACCGCTATGATGGCTTCAACCGCCGTGGCTTGGGCGTCGTGATGCGCCTCGATCTTCAGCATGGCCGCCGTCTCGAGCCGCTGTTCCCACAGGATGATGGCGCGGGCTACTGGATCGCCAGCCTCTCGCCCTCGGGTAAGCGCCTCGCGGTGTTCCGGCTGAAGGATGAAACCCTGTCATTGGGGATCGTCGACATGGCGGCGCGGGAAGTGAAGTGGCTTCCGCAGCATCCCGCGACCTCGGTTCTGCATCCGGCGCCCGACTGGCTGGACGATCGTCACCTGCTGCTGGTCGAAGCGGACAGCCCAGCTCTGCCCTGGCCGCTCGCTGCCGGCAGCCGCTTCCAGGCGGAGGTCGCGCCGCTCTGGGCGCGAACGGCGCTTGGGGCGCAGCCGGGTGTTTCGGTCATCGGCGGAAAGGGCGAGGCGGCGCCGGACCCGCAACGCAAACTCCTGCTGGTGAACGCTGATACGAAGGACACGCGGCAGATTGCGACTGGGCCGATCGTCGATGTTGCGATCTCGGCGGATCGGGCCTGGCTTGCCCTGCTGCGCGAGGGGCCGGAAACGGTCATCCCCCAGAATGTGCCCGTGCGGTCGAGTGACCAGAACCGGCAATATCGGCTGTCGGTCTTGCCGATTAATGGTGGACTGGAGCATCAGGCCTGTTCGAACTGCGACATCCAGCCCGGGTTCCTCGAATGGGCGCCCAAAGGGAGCAAGCTCTTATTCTTCGCGCGCAAGCCCGGCGACGATTGGGCGATGGGCGCGCTTCGGGTCTTCAATACAGGGAGCGGGCAAAGCAGCGCTGCGTTCGAGCAGGTCACGCCGTATCTGCCGCCCGATGACAGCGGCGTCCGTCTGGCGCGCGCGGGGTGGTGGGGTGAAGTTCCGCTTCTCTATGGCCGACGCGGGGCGGGGCAAGATCGCTGGACGGCTCCGCGCGCGGCACAAACTATCGATAAGGCGCTGGCCCGGCTGCCCTGCCAGCCGCCGGCGCTGCAGGCGGGGAGCACCCGACTGCTCCTCGCCTGCCCGGATGGGCTTTGGTCGATCGATCGGGCGGGCAACGTCGAGCGGATCATAGCGGGCGGACCGCTACTGATAACTCGCCCGGCCAGCGAGAGTTTCGACGTCGGCATTCGTGCTAACCATCGCTCGATCACGCCGATCAACGACAACACCCCCGTTGCCCTCTTGCAGGGGAGGGTAGCGCAGCTGGATTGGCCCGGCACGCCGTCTCGGGCAATCGAGACAGGAGACTCTCCCATTACCCGTCTGCTCGCAGGCAACGGGCGGCACGGCATCGCGCTTTGGGTCGCGCGCGATATAAGGGGTGTCGGCCGGCTCATGGTCTCAGGGCCGGTCGGCATTCGCGAGATCGACCGGATCAATGGCCATCTGGCCGACATTGACCTGCCGACTATGCGTCCCCTGATAAATCCTGCCTCCGGGCTGACCGATTGGCTGATCCTGCCAACGGGACATAGCCCCACGCCGCACCCTCTGGTCGTGATCCCCTATCCGGGGACGACCTTCACCAACACTCGTCCTCCCGTGCTCGCACCGGACGTTGTTGCCTCACCGGTCAATCCGCTCCTCCTTACCAGCATGGGCTATGCGGTGCTCATGCCCAGCCTCGTTGACGCGCACGATGGCATGGACCGCGGCGCCGGCTTGACCGCGCAGGTCGAGCAGGCGGTCGACCGGGTCCTCGCCACGGGCCTGGTCGATAGCAAGCGCATGGCGGTCTATGGCCACAGTTTCGGCGGCTACACGAGCCTCAAGATCGCATCCCAAAGCCACCGCTTCCGCGCCTATATTGCCAGCGCCGCGCCCGCGGACCTTGCGATCCAGCATGGCGCGCTGCCGCCGCCCGACCGCGTGGCCATGAAGGAAGGATTTCCACTGACGTCGGGTTTCGGATGGGCCGAGGGCGGGCAGGGGCACATGCTGACGGGGCCGCAGGCGGCGCCCGAACGCTATTGGCGGAGCAGCCCCTATTATCAGGCCGAGGGCATCCGCGATCCCGTGCTGCTGATCCATGGCGACATCGACGCGGTGCTTGCGATCAATGCCGAGCGCATGTTTGCGCTGCTGCACCGCGCCGGGCGGGACGTCACCTTGCTGCGCTATTGGGGCGAGGCGCATAGCGTGCGCAGCCCCGGCAATATCCGCGACATGTGGCAGCGCATATCTGCCTGGCTCACCGATCGGCTATCGGTTGACCGGATTGCTACACCCATCGCTGCGCCCATAATTCCATTGCCACAAGCGTTGCCAGCAGCGAATGGTCGCCACGCCAGAGCAGCGCTTCCGCGTCCAGCATCGGTTCCAGCGCCGCGCGGTCGATGATGCCTTGCCGAACCAGATGACCTTCGCGCAGCAGCGGTCCCAACCGATCGAGTTGGAGCGCGATAGCACGGCTATAGAAGCCGGTCGCCTCTCCCTTGGTGCGACGCTCACGCACGGCCTGCGGCAGCCATTGAGCCAACACATCGCGCGCACCGCCCCGGTCGCGCTCGTCGGGCACCAATTCCCAGACCGGCACGCGCAGGCAATGCTCGACCACCGGCTGCGACAGCATGGGATGGGCGAGCCGATGGCCAGCGGCCGTCAGGGTTGGGGCGTGAAAGATCTGGCAGTTGGAGAGCATGGCGATCTGAAGCCGCTTGCCTGGTGGCAGGCGCCGCGCTTCCTCCATCCAGGGATGAAGCGGCGGCCCAGCTTCAAGCTGCGCGCTCAGCCTTGGCCCGGCGAGAGCCCGCTGGAAATTGGGCGCGACGCGGATTGGCGCTGGCCGCAGGGATCGCCAGAGAGCAGACCAGATCGACCTGTCGGTGGACGCGGCGGCCGACCCAAGCAACCGCCAATAGGTCGGGCCGGGCCCCTTGGCGCGCAGCCGGTCGGCAGCGACATGAGGGCCACGCGGCTGGAACAGCACCGCGTCGCCGCCCTGGCCACTCAATATCCGCGCCGCGCCAATACTGTCCGCAATGTTCGCAGATATTCGATCGGCGGTGAGGTCCAGGCCATAGACCAAGGGCTGTTCCGGGCGGGATCGCTCAGCGTGCGCGAGATAGTCGATCTCTTCGGGTTCAATGCCCACTTCGACCAGGGGAACGCGCCAATGATCAGTTACCGCGCGGGCAAAGCGGCTTTCTCCGCCGCCTGCCGAACGCGGAATGAGATTGAGCGCCTGGAGCGCCGGCCGCTGCTTCCGCCGGGCGAGCCCACCCAACACGAGCGAGGAATCGAGGCCTCCGGATAGTTCAATGGCGACCTGGTCGCATCCATGTGCCCATCCGGAAATGCAATTGGCAAGAGTGCGGGGGAGATCGGAGAGGGACGTCGGGCTTTGCCTGGCGAACGCGGCCGGCGACCAGATGGACTGGGTGGTGATGCCGCCATTACCAATATGATAGATCGTGCCGGGCAGCGGAATTGTCACGTCGGTAAGGGCGCTCAGGCTTCCGACCCGTTCGGGAAGCGCCGTGAGCGTCCCGAGCGCGGACCAATCGATGGTGGGTCGAACGCCGACACTTTCGAGGAGCGCGTCCGGTAAGCCGCTGACGACCAGGGTGAGGCCATCGACCTTCCAGATATAGGCGCGGAGCGCCCCGGACGGATCGCGCAGGAAGCTGGTTTGCTGGCGCTCCGCGTCATGAACGAAGGTGACATAACGGCCCCAGCACAGGCGGGTAAGGGCGGTCATCGCCTCGATGGGATCGGTGGATGTCTCCAGAGCTGCGGGAAGGGAGGCGGCCGGCAGCGTGCCCGGCAGCAGTTCGCCGAGGACATGGGTAACATTCTTCCGCGCACCATGCTGTTGCCAACCCTGACGCTGAGGCTCAGCAAGCAAGAGGAAGCCGGGATGGTCCGCCTGGGCGATGAGGCCGGGCAGCCGCGCGCTCAGGGCGCCGGCGACGGTCCGGGCGCGGGCCTCGGCCGATGAACCGGATGGCGCGATCAAGGCGCAGAAGGATAAGGAATCAGAACTGGGCAATGGGTTCGTACCAGCGGACATGATCGGCCCAATCATTGAGGACGCGGCCCCGCCACTCCACCCAGCAATGGGCTTCGAACGGATAGGTCCGCACGCCGAAAATCCATTCCGCGGCCACGCCGCGTTTGCGCAGGAGTCTGAGCAGCAGCCAGGACTGGACGAAGCAACGGCCGCTGCGCGGCATGAGGATGCGCAATTGCCGGAAGCGCCGGACCAGGCGGATAACCTCTGCGTCATCCAGCGTCTTTCTTGTTGCCGTGCGGACGGGGCGGCGAAGCAGGGTCTTGCGGTGGAGCTGATAGTGGATGAGTCCCGCCAGGATGGCGGGGAGGAGCGTCAGGCTTGCCAACGTGCTGGCGCGAGGGGGCATCCCATTCTCGGGCATCGGCCGCTCGAGGAAGGCCGGGATGAGGTCGTCGACTGCGCGCAGGAGACCCGCATCGAGCAATTCAGCGATCACCGGACTCTCGGGATTCTGTTCGTCCCCTCGGAGAGCCAGGATGACTTCATCTGCCTCTTCGCCTGAGAGACAGAAATAACTGTCGTCGGACAGATCGAGGAGGATGAGGTCGTTGTCGACATCAGCGACACGGACATGCGGGGAGGGAGTGAGCGGCATGAAACGGTTCCCATGGGAAAAGGGGAGCAGTGTCCGGCTGGAACCGCTCCCATAGGCGTCAGGGCCAGCAGAGAACCGGCATGAATTCTTCGCTGTCGCCCATCTGGGTGATCGCATGGGTATTGCGCGAGACGCTACCAAGGCGCCGCAGGCCAACGCATTTCTTCTTGCTCATGAATGAACCTCGTTCGTTGGATGCACCGGGGTCGGCCAGCTCATGTGGCGGGGGTCGCACATGCTTTGGGCTCGATTTTCCCGGTGCGGTGGTGATGGGGTTTAAGGTGATAGGGGAGGGAGCGACCTCCTTGAAGGCCGCTCCCGGGTGGGGTCAGGCGTAAGACAGGACGGGAATGAATTCCTCCTGCTCGCCCGTCTGGACGATCGCCTTGGTGTCGCGGGAGACGCTGCCGAGGCGCCGCAGGCGAACGGTCTTCACTTTGGTCATCACGAACCTCCTTCATTGGAATGTGCCGAACATCGGCATGCCCATGAGGCACTGGCGCGCTTCGCTATTCAAATGATATTGCGCTTATTTTCGCTCTCTTTTCATTCTGTTGCCGGTTTTCGCGCTGCCGTCATGTCGGCGGGCAATCTCGAGGGCGGCCCTGCGCCGTCTGCCGTAATAGCCGTTCGTGAAGCGTTGTAGGAGCCGTCGGTCACCCCCTCCAAGCAGCGCCACAAATTCAGAAGACTCGGCGGCCAGGTCGAACATCTGGGCTTCGGCCGCCTGCACGGGAGCAAGTCTCGCATCGAGATTGGCCGCAAGCTGGCAAAGGAGCGAGTTCGCGGTCTGTCCGGCCAGTGTCACGAGGATCGTGCCACTGTCGAATTTTGTTTGCTCAGCGCGATTGGCTGTGACCTTGGCGGGGAGCATGACAGGCTCATTCACCAGCATGGCCGCCGTGCTTTGGGCCACGGTGTAAAGTTCGCTCAATTCCACCGGACCGAGGCGAGGAACAAAATAGCCCATGCCGCGCCGCTCTTCGAGCAGGCCTTCGCCCGCTAGCCGCGCCATGGCCTCGCGCACGGGTGTCGGGCTAAATTGATAGGTTTTGGCGCACTGGTTGGCGGAAACATGCTGGCCTTCCGCCCAATGGCGTTCGCGCAGTGCCAGACGGATTGCTTTATACGCTTGCAGATAAGCCCTGTCGTCAGAAGTACCCATGAACATGCCGTGTCCCTTCCAGATCCGAATCATGGAGGTCGCGGCGGTGCTGGGCGTTGGCGAGTAAAAATTGATCCAAGCTGGGGTGGAGGGTGTGTTTTCCCACATTTGCGGTGCGACAATCACAAAAGAGCGCCCATTTGCCGCAGCAATTTTGCGCGATTGCGCGGTAAAGCTGCCGAATTGGCGCAAATTTTCTGCGCGAACAAAATCAAAGGTTTATCTGGAGACGTTTTTCTGGTTTTATTGTGAAACTGACGCTGCCAGGTTCTGCGTTGGTCTGCCTGGAAACCCGACGGAATGATGTGGAGATGAGCAGCAAGACGCCTGAGGAAACGAACGATGGAGCTCTGATCGGAGAGGCCATGCGCCTGGTCCGTAAGATGCGTCGAATGAGCGTTGCCGAAGTAGCCAAGGCGATGGGCATGTCGGCTCGCTCCTACGACTATCTGGAGTCAGGCCAGGGTCGCATCAGTAATGACCGGATAACGCGTTTCGCGGAAGCAACCAATTCCGATCCTCATGCGCTCGCGGCAGTCGTGCAGCTTGGTTCACCGGAGTTTGCCGTGCGCTGCGCTGACAATAAGCTCATGACGATCGTGATGATCCATATGGGGGAGCTCAACGACGAGCTGGGCAACGATATCGGATATCTTGAGCTGGGAGTGATCCTCGGCGCGATGAAGAAGGTCAATAAAGACCTGACTGGATGGGTTCGTACCCGCGACACTTATGCCGAGAACTGGCTCCAGGAACGGCAGCCGCAATCGCGCAAGTCGGCGTCCGTGCCTGTGAATGTGCGCAAACCGCGTCTTGCCAAAGGTTGAAGGATCGGCACTTCATCCGGTGGGCAGCGATGTTCGCGCATGTCCTTAGGTGCTGGTTTACGAAATTTGCTATTGTCGGCTGACGAGGCCCGTTGAGTCCCATGAACGAACCCGTTGCCGAGCGCCGGGAACATTTCCGTCTTGCTGAATTGCGCCAGGCTCAGCTCGAGGACTTGCGCAAGACGATCAATGCGTCGATCGCCCTTGGCGGAGAGCATGATGCTGAAGACATAAGGCGGTATCTTTTGGCAGTATCAGCAGACCTCGTTTAACCGAAAGCCCGGTTTGCCTGTGTGATTGCCTGAAAAAGCATTGGCCGATCCAGTAGCAACTGAATGGGCCGATGATCATAAAAAACAGCCCCGCCGGAGCGGGGCTGTCCTGAAATCAGGGCATTGAAAACCGACTGATCGCTCAGGCGCTGGCTGACGCGGTGTCAGCCTTAGGCTTGGCGTCGCCATTCACAACCGCCTTGGCCGCCTTTTTAGGCTTCTTTGCAGCCGCTGCGGGCTTCGCCGCCTTCGGCGCGGCTGCCGGCTTGGCCTTGGGAGCAGCGGCCTTCACTTCCGGCTTGGCGGCAGCTTCGACCTTCGCGGCGGGCTTTTCGTCCTTCGGCGCGGCAATCGACAGGCGCTTGCGGGGTTCGGCCTTCGCCTTCGCCGGCGCAGCCTTTGTATCGGCAACTGGAGCC
This sequence comes from Sphingobium sp. EM0848, assembly GCF_013375555.1. Classification (NCBI taxonomy): domain Bacteria; kingdom Pseudomonadati; phylum Pseudomonadota; class Alphaproteobacteria; order Sphingomonadales; family Sphingobiaceae; genus Sphingobium; species Sphingobium sp. EM0848. The sequence goes on along the minus strand of NZ_JABXWB010000003.1, from coordinate 109,566 downwards.
GTCTTTGCTGCGGCAGGCGCCTTGGGAGCTGCCTTGGCGGGAGCGGTAGGAGCTGCGGCCTTGACCGATTTCGCCTTGGCGTCGCCATTCACCGCCTTCTTGGGCGCAGCGACTTTGGCAGGCGCCTTTGCCTTTGCAGGAGCGGGCGTGCTCGGCGCAGCCGCCGCGGCTGGCTTGGCTTCTGCAGCCGGAGCAGCAGGCGTGATGGGCTTGCGGCCGAGACCGATCTTTGAAGCGACCGCGCGGCGCGCATCCGAATAGCTGGTCGCGACCAGCGGATAGCTTTTGGGCAGATTGTAGCGCGAACGATATTCCTCGGGGTTCAGGCCGTGCGAAGCCAGGTGACGCTTCAAGGTCTTGTAGGGCTTGCCGTCAATGAGGCTGAGGATATGGTCCGGCGATGACAGGCTCTTACGGACCGAAACCGCAGGCGTGTAAGTGGGCGCCTCGGGCGCGGCAGGCGTGGGATTGAGTTCGTTGGTCAGCGCGGCGCGCGTCGACTGGATCAGGCCGGCAAGGTCGTTACTCGCCACCGTGTTGTTGGAAACGAAAGCGCTCACCAACTGGACGGTCAGAACGGTGATGTCGGGAGCATTGTTGTCGGCCATGATCGCGGACCCATCTTCGAGGAACGTTCTGCGCCTCATGCGCGCAATGGAGCAAAATGTAAATCACCATTTGCGCGAGCCAAGACGAGACGAGTTAAAGACTTTCATCACACCATGGTTCCGTGAGGTCATGCCCTGTAATTTTGATGAATCAGATCAAGGTCATGACAGGATAGTCTCGATCACCATTGGACCTATTCGTCGGCTGTCCGCGTCCCGGGGTGTCACGGCAAGGACCGGTGCGATTTGCCGCATCCGGGGCAGCGTCACGGCCTTTGCGGCGCGGTAGCTTTCGTCGTCAAACCCCATCGCCTCTATGATCAATAGTCGGATTTCGCCGGTCTCTCTTGAGCGTGCTTCGACGAGGAAGTCTGGTCTGCAGGGCCCCAGGTCCGTCAATCGATCGAAGACCGGCTTTTCGATTGCAAGATCAATATTGAGACGGTCGAGGCTATTCTGGGCTTCGAGAAGCTGGCGCAACACCAGGCGTTCAAACTCACTGTCGACCGGAACAAATCTCCGCCCTGAATAGATGGGCTGCGCATAGGCACGCAGCGGAGCGAAGCTACGAGACTCCGGATATTCACCGACAACGACAAGGACGAGATAGGGACCTTTGATGATATTGGTCCGCACCGATGGCGACTGCACGCGATTGGCGACCTGCACCGGTTCGCCGCCCGGCACCTCAATTGTCGTGCCCTGGAAGGCTGGTGCGAACAGCGTGAGAAAAGCCTGGGGTGCATGGCCGCGCGGCCATTTCTCGGAAAGCCGCCGGAGTGACGCATAGATCTGTTTGCTGTGGAGAGGCTGGGCGTGGGTCCAGAGCGCGCTTGCCAATTCCATGCCGGGCGCGATCTCAATCTTCGCGGCGGCCTGTCCAAGAGCCTGGAACTCTTGCCTGATGGAAGGGGAGAGGGAAGCGTGGCGAACGGGAGGGAGGCGGTTCAGGTCCGCGGCATCGATCAGGCGCCAGAGCAGTCGGGCAAGCCGGGGGATCGACGCGTTGCGCGTGCGGTCGTCGGTCAAATCCTCTTCGGGCCGCTGCGCGAGATTTTCAGGCGCGGGCCGCAGCACTTCGAAGAAGCCCGCCGGAGGTTCCGCCGGATTGAGAGGACTGCGCACTTCGGTGATGCGATTGGTTGCCTGGTCGCGGAAGAAGGGACAGTCGGTGCGATGTTCGGGTCGCTTGGCGCTGGTCAGCCGCCGCAGATAATAGGTTTCCGCTTCGCTCAAGTAAGCGGGCGTCAGGATTGGCGGCGCCTCGCTCTCTTCCAGGCAGTCGCAGGCAATCCATTTCTCGCCGATGCGCGCCTGCTGGACGAGCAATATACCTGCTTCCTCATCATGATGGTCGCCATCTCCTTCATACCAGCGAACCAGTGCCTCGCGCACCGGCCGGGGGAGGGGGATGCGCCGGGTCTGGAGCCCATCACTATTCCGATCGATCAACCACATGCGAGCCTCGCGGGAGAAGGACGAGGGGAGGCACAGTCTCGCGCCGCAGGGTTGACAGCCTCCGTCGCGCTGATCTCCACTTGGGCCTTAACGCTCAGGAGAATGCTATGCGCAGGGCCTTTCTGCTCGCCGGGATAATGGTCGTCGGAACATGCATGGCACATGCCGCTGCGGCGCAGACCTTGCGAACGGTGCAATTGATCAGGATGGGCGCTGTCCCGTCCGCTGACGGACCGGCCGATCCTTCCGCACCGGCAGATGCCGCGGCTCCCCCGTTTGCGGTCCAGACAGACGCATTCGCTGGTGGCCCCACTCGCCCGTCGGTCGAAATCCAGATGGCGACCAGTTTCGCGCAGGGGCAGGAATCGGGCCAGGAGTCCCGGAGCATCGCCGACCCCGTCGGTCCTGGACGCTTCTCGCCTTCTACGGATGCGATCGCCATCCCGCCCTGGATGACCGGCGGTCCGCTCTATGGGTTGCCGTCCCCGCGCTGGGTGCCGGGTTGCTTGTCCGTTGCCTACCGTCCGACCGGATTCCTGCGGGCAGACGTCGAGGACCGGCGCCAGGGTTATTACGGCCTGATGAGCCAGATCGCCTGCGAATTTGCCATTCCGGTCGGTTTGTTCGACGCGATGATCATCCAGGAGAGCGGCTATCGCCATCATGTCTTCTCGTCCCAAAATGCTTATGGATTGACCCAACTCATGCCCGACACCGCTGCGGAACTGGGTGTCGATCGCTATGCTGTTGACCAGAATTTGCGGGGCGGCGCCCGCTATCTGCGCCAGCAACTCGATCGCTTCGGCCAGGTCCATTTGGCACTCGCCGCCTATAATGCGGGACCGGGCCGGATACGAAAAGCGATGGTCCCCCTCATCCGGCAGACCCGCCTCTATGTCGACGACATATTGCGCAACTGGTCTCGGCTGAGCGGCCCTGCGATACCGGGCGGCCGGCCGGAAACACAGGCAAGTGCGGGCGATCGGCAGACCATGGCCCCGTATCGCCTGGCACAGGTTTCGACATTTTAGGAACGGTTCAAAAGCGCAGATCGGTCAGCGCGTTGCGCCGCTCTATGACCCGCATGATCTCATGGGCCATGCGCCTGGCAACGGCGTTGGCGAGCGGCCCCGACCATTCGCGACGCAGTTCCGTGCCATCGGCGCCGTCGATCTCCGCCATGGCGGCGAGCAACTTGCGCGGCAGGTCGAGATAAAATTCGGAAAGCAGGGGAAAGAGCCGGTTCAGTCGGCCGTCGCTGTGCGACCCCATATGATGGAGCGCCTCGCCTTTGAGCCAGGCGTGGAGGACATGGATATCGAGCGCTTCGAGCAACATCTGAAGTTCGGGAACGGTCAGCGGCGGCCGCTTGGCCTCGTTGCTGTGTAGAACGGCGCCGAGCCGACTTTTGCCGATGCCACTGGCGCCGGCGAGATCGCGGACGCTCAGCCGCTTGTGCACCATGGCGTCGAGGATGACGGCGAGAAAGCCCGCCTGCACATCCGCCCGGCCAGGTTTGGACTTGCCTGGATCATCACCATCCGATTGCCACACCATGATAATCTCCCTGTTGGTAATTGGGTCCTTTCCCCCCGGAGCGTGCGTCACTGGCGCTTTGAAGCGGGTTGCCCGACCCAACTTCATCACCTGCCTATGGGAAGCTGTTTGTCATGCTTTCGAGAGACGCACAGGCTTTCCGTAACGCAACATGCGGCCTCGCGGATTCGATATTCAAACTATTTTCATGTGATTGAGGGAACCCCTTCATATTCCCGTCGTGACGGGCTTTTGCGAGGCGAATGGTCGTCAAATTCCTGGCATGTCCCGATAATCGTGCAACTACACCCCGCTACAAGACTCCAGTCATTTTGGCGCTATCCCGAATGGAACGAATCGGGTGATGACTTTCACGAATCATCCCTGTTGCAATATTCGCCTGTCCGCGATCACGGACAGTAATCCGCGAAACGGGACAGTTGCCCGCGAACACGGACAATTTTGCGCCCTTGCCAGTCGCCAATGTCGCGTAACGCCATTTATTTTAGGGTTTGATGGCCCTGTTCGCTCTTCCTCCTTGGTGAAAGCGCCCAAACGCACCCAGCCTTTCTCTGGAGCACGGATATCCCGCGCTCAAAAAGACAAGGAAACCTCTCATGCAGTCTGTTCTGAAACAGGCAGGGCGGGTGGAACTGGCGGTGCTTGGGCTCGCCATAGTCGCATTCGCTCTGTTGCTGATGGTTGGCCCCGCCTTTGCCGGCGCCGACACCACCTTTGATACGGCGGAAAATACGTTCAGCGCCTTCCTCGAAGGCTCGGGCGGGCGGATCATCACCATCCTCTCGCTGGTGGGCGGCGTGGTGGGCTTGGCCTCCGGCCGCTTCTCGCTGGGCCAGATCGCCATTCCGGTGGGTGTCGGCGTGGGCGCGGGTACGGGTATCCCGATCGTCACCTCCACCGTCACGGCGACGATCTGAAGCTTTTTGTGGCCCAAGGGCTTTGAGCCACCGGGCCGACAAGAGGGTGGTGTATGGCACAGGACAAATATGTGGTCCCGGTTCATCTGGATGATCCTGAATTGATAGGGCTCTGGACGCTGGATGAGTTCCTGGCGATGGTTATTCCCTTCGCCTGGGGTATCCTGTCTCAGCATATTCTCATTGGCATAGCGCTTGCGGGCGCGGGCTGGTGGGGTCTGCGGAAAGCAAAGGCAGGACGCGCGGGCTCATGGCTTTTGCACCTGGCCTATTGGCATCTTCCGGCCGGCTTTACCGGCCTTAGGGCCACGCCACCTTCCTACCTCCGACTGATGGCAGGCTGACATGGATCTTTCCTACCAACATTCGCAGCACCAGCGGATATTGAAGCAGCGCAACCTCCTGTTCGCCGTGACCGGTGCGCTGGGGATTGCCAGCGTCGTGCTACTGGGCGTCACGCTCTCGCGGGACCGAGAAGTGGTGTTGCAGCCGGTGTTGCGATCGCCGCTCACCGTATCGAGCGCAGGCGTCAGCCGGGATTATCTGGAAATGATCACGCGCGACGTCGTGCTGCTGACCCTTGATCGCAATCCGCAAAATCTCGAATATTGGATGGAGAGTGTCCTCGCCATCACCGCGCCGCGAGCGCAGGGGCGGCTCAAGGCCGATCTCATGAAGATCGTCGAGGAGCAGCGGGGATCGTCGATCGCGCAGTTCTTCACGATCCAGTCGATGACGATCGATCCCGACAGGCTGACCTCGGAGGTGACGGGCGAGCTGCACACGATCGTCGGCAGCAAGGTTGTCTCGAAGCAGTTGCGGACCTTCCGCTACCGCTGGGAATATGCAGGCCTGACCCTGAAGCTCATCGGCTTTGGCATGGTCGAGGCAGAGAAGGGGAAGAAGCCATGATGACGGCCCCCATCATCGTCACCATCATTGGCAGCGCCGCCGGCGGCGCTGCCTTCGCCAGCCGACCGCTGTGCCTGGCCAGTCGCCTTATTGGCCTTGGACTGATTGGGGTTGCGATATTGCTGCTCAGCGCGCCGGCTTGGGCTGACCAGACCATCATGGCGGCGGACAGTGCGCAGGTCGATTGCCAGGCATCGGCCAAGGACCTGACCCGTATCAGCCTCGTCGAAGATGAATTTGCCAGCGTCTCGAAAATCGCGTCCGGCAATCCGGCGGAGGATTTCTCGGTCGTCAACGAGCCGGTCCGCGGGGACATCTATCTTTCGGTGCCCGATGGCTTTGCCAAGCCTGCGCTCTCCTTCTTCGGCACCAGCAAGCGCGGCTATGTCTATAAGTTCGTCTGCCGCATTGGCGGCGATCAGGCGTCACAGATCTTCGTCTCCAACCCCGCCATCGCTGAGGAGAAGGCGGCGCAAGACGCGCCGCAGCAAAAGCCGGGACCGCAGGAAGCGGCCGTTGAACTCATGCAGGCCATGTATGCCAATGGCACGACCCCCGGCTATGAGATGCGCCAGCGCTCGCTTCGCCCCGTCCAGGTAGGTGACCTCAAGGTCCAGATGATCGCGGAATATCGCGGATCGGATCTCACAGGCAAGGTGCTGCGTATCGAGAATAAGGGGACCAAGCCCGTCGAGCTCAATGAGGTGACGGTCGCGCCCAGCAACACGATCGCTGTCTCGATCTCGGAGCCTCGGCTGGAGCCGGGCAAGATCACGACGGCCTATCTCATCTCGCAAAATGGGAGGCCCTAATGGCCCTGGCTGATCTATTTTCGCGCAAGCGCAAGTCGACCGATAGCATCGAGGCGGAGGGGGAGGAGGTGTCCCCGATCAGTGCCGACCTTGCCGGCAACGAGGTGGTGCGCCGCAAGCAACGGCTGCTCCTTGGTTGCGCGGCGGGCATTGGCCTTGTCGCCTCGTCCTTCTGGATCATCAGCGGCGACAACAAGAAGCCGGAGGTCGAGGCCGGCAGCGGCGAGCAGGTCGATGTCTCGACCAAGGATCTGGTGAACCGCAACCTCTCCCAGCAGGAGTGGATGGCGATGTCGGAAAACCAGTTCCAGGCGCAGGAAAATCAATTGAAAGCCGTGGGCGGCCAGCAGCAGCGCATGGACCAGCTGGCAGCGCAGGTCGAGGCATTGAAAGCCCAGAACCAGGCGATGCAGTCCGATGGCCAGCGGGTTCTCACCGCCTATCAGGCCGAGAATGAGCAGTTGAAGCGCCAGATCTCCGATCGGCGCACAGCGCCACCACCCACCCCAGGCCCTTCCGCCCTCTACGGGACCAATGGCCCGCAAAGCTATCAGCGCCCCGACGGGCCGGCAGGGACGGGTATGCAGCGGACCGCAGAAGCGCTCCCGCGCGGCAACGAGGTCAAGATGGTGAGCTTCACCAGCAGCGATACGGGCACCGCCTCGAAAATCGCCAAGGGCAGCACTGTTTATACCGACAGCCCCAATTATCTCCCGCCCAACAGCTTTGCGCGGGCGCGGGTGATCGTCGGCGTTGACGCTAGCGCCGGGGTCAACAGCCAGACCGATCCGCTGCCGGTCGTGTTGCGTATTACCGGTCCTGCCCGATCGGTCTTCGCCAATGGCAGGCTTCTCACCACCCGGATCGAGGGTTGCCTCATCAACGGCGCGGCGCGCGGCGATCTTTCGAGCGAAAAAGTTTACGTGAAACTCCAGAAGATGACCTGTCCGCAGCCTGGCGGCCGCTATGCGGTCTCGGAGGTGAAGGGCTTCATCGCCTTTGGCGGGAAGACCGGGGTGCGCGGCCGCGTGGTGTCGCGCGAAGGCTCGCTGGTCACCCAGGCCTTCATGGCAGGCCTGGTCGGTGGGTTCGGCAGGGGCTTTTCGGCCAATGCCAACAGCGTCTTCCAGGGCACCAATATCAGCACCAACGGCAAGCGTGACAAGCTTTCGACCGGGGACATCCTTGAAGGGGGCCTTGGCGAAGGCGTCGCGCAGACCGGCGACATGGTGTCCAAATATCTGATCGAACGCGCCGAGCAATATCAGCCGGTGATCGAGATGCCGACCGGCATCGATGTCGAAATCGTCTTCCTGGAGGGTGTCTATGTTCGCAACTAAGTTGGAGCGTCTGTGCCATACCGTCGTCCTGGATCCCTTCTATCTGCTGGCGGCCGCCTTCGCCAGCCTGGGAGTGGGGGCTGTCTGCTACGCTGCCGACATTCTGACGCCGGAAAACGCGGTGCGCTCAGCGCTGAAGACCCGTCTTCCCAGGACTGCGGTGAGCGCGATCGACTGCAAGAAGGTCCGGGGCCTGTGCGAAATCACTGCCGGCGCCAACCTCTTCTATGTCGATCCCGCCGCGCGCTATCTCATCATCGGCCGGGTCTATGACATGCAGACGCGTCAGGATCTGACCGCGGCGCGGCTGCTCGAGATGAACCCGGACATGCTGGTGGGCGCGGCGGCTTCGGCCAATGCGGCGGCAAACATCACCGGCCAGGATGCCCAGAGGGCCATCGCAACGACGGCCGGCAACAAGGCTGGTCCAGCTCGATCACCCGTCGCGGCCACCCCGCGCAAACTCTCGCTCGACGGGCTTGGCACGGAGGGCGCGATCGTCTGGGGCAATCCGCAAGGCCAGAGCGTCACGGTCTTCACGGATTTTCGCTGTGGCTATTGTCGCGCGCTCTCCAATGTCCTGCGCGCCATGAATGTGAAGGTGATCGAGCGGCCGATCTCGGTGCTGGGCAGCCGCGACCTTGCCGATCGGGTCTATTGCGCGAAGGACCGGGAGCGGGCGGTTCATGCCGCCTATGCCGGCGAACCCCTGGCCCAGGCAGCGAACTGCGATACGGCCGGTCTCGACGCCAACGAAGCCTTCGCCAGAAGCCATGGCCTCAACGGCACGCCGGTGATCGTGCGGAGCGACGGCGCGGTCCTCGAAGGCTATCGGCCGCGCGAATTTCTCGAACAATGGCTGAAGGAGGTCCGGTCGTGAGCCGGACGGTTGCAGCGCGGATGTGGGGCCGATGCGCCTGTGTCATCCTTTGCCTTGCGGCGCTCGGCGGCTGTGCGGGCCTCAGCGGCAATATCAAGGGCAGCTTCGCCTGCGCCGCGCCTGACGGGATCTGTGCGCCGAGCGCGGTGATAGACGACCGCGCGCTGGCCATGATCACCGCCGACCCCTCGGCAGATCCGATGCCGGCTGGCCCCTATCAGGAGCAGAATGGAAAGCTGCCTCCAGCGCGCACCGCCAAAGCCCCGCCCGCGGGCGCACCGGTCACCTCTGACGGAACCCGATCCCGCGAGCGCGTGATGCGGATTGTCTTCCCCGCCTTTATTGACGAGCGCGGGCGCTTGCACGAGGCGAGCGCCATCCACGCCGTCGTCGCGCAAGGAGAGTGGCAAAGCGGGGCGGAGGCAGTGGAACCGGCTCCGGCCCGCAACGCGCTGGCGGCCGCGCCGCAAATGCCGAGTCTCGCGGAAACGGTCGATCGAGCGGAAGGGCGCCAAGCGGTCGATCCCACCTTGCCAACGCCCGCAGCGGTGGAGGCGGCGCGAGCGCGCAAGGCCGATCCGGTCGCCACCATCAAATCGGACGTGGCGCGCCGCCTTGCCGCCACCCGGCGCGATGCGCGAGCCTCCACGGAAGCGAACCCAGGCAGTCATGCCGCCGGGACGCCAGCGCCAGCCCAGGATGGGGCGGGCACACCCGCCCCGGATGCAAAGCCGCCCCTCGCACCGCCACCGGCGGCCATCATGCGCGCCGCCGCCTTTCCAGGCGCCATAGCGGAGGACCAATGATGGCAAAGCCCGCCTTTCTCGACCGCCTGATGGGTGCCCTGCTGGGCGACATCAAGCAGCCCGACGCCGATCGGCCGGCTCTGGGCGTGCCGATGCTCGCCCACTGGCTCCCTTATCGCAGCTATGACGCGAAGACCGGGATTTTCTACAACAGCGCCTCGCGCGGCTTCGTGCTGGAAGTGGCGCCCATGGTGGGCGCGGACGAGCGCAGCGGTGAGATATTGGCGCAGTTCCTGTCCGAAGCGATCCCGACGCCGGGTTGCCTGCAATTCCACCAATGGATGAGCCCGCGCGTCGGCGAACTCCTCTCCAAATGGTATGTGCCGCGATACCAGGCGCATGGCATCTATGAGCGCATGGCCAGGCACCGGGTCGAATGCATGACCGAAGGCGTGTGGACCTCGCTCTCGGCCGACGCGTCCTTTTGCCTGCGCCATCATCGCGTCGCCATCTCCTATTCCACCCCCGAAAGCTCGCGCGTCTCCAATGACGAGATTACAGGCGTGATGGACGGCCTCATTTCCGCGCTCGCCTCGATCAATGTGTCGGCGCGCCGAATGGACCCGGAGGCACTCATTGCGTGGATCGATGATATCACCTCGCCGACCACCGCGCCCGGCGATGATGCCGTCAGCTATAACCCCCTCGACAGCATAGCCGACCAGGCGATCCGCCGCGATATCGAGATGCGGGTCGAAGCCGATCGCATTTTGCTGCGGACCGAACGCTTTCGTCCGACGGGCCGTGAGATCGACGGCACGCCCGAGATCGGCGAAATCTACCCGGACGTCTTCGATGTGCGCTCCTTCTCGGTTCGCAACCTGCCCCAGCGCTGGGCGCCCTGGGATATGGCGCGGCTGATCGGCGACATGTTCACCGACAAGCTGCGCATGCCATGCCCGGTCGCCACCAATCTCTGCATCGACTTTCCCGACGTGGAAGCAGCCAGCAGCAAGGCGGGCTTCAAATATATGCGCACGACCAGCCTTGCCGACAGCAAGTCGGCGCGTTTCCTGCCGCAGCTCAAGGAACAGAGCCAGGAATGGCGCTATGTCAATGACGAGATGAAGCAGGGGCGCAAGCTCGTCCGGCTCTTCTATTCAGTCACCGCCTTCTCGCCCAAGGGGAAAGGCGACACAAATGAACGGGTTCTCAAATCCGTCTATCGCGCCGCCGGCTGGGACCTGCTCGACGATCGCTACCTCCAGGTCATGGGCCTGCTCTGCGCCATGCCCATGACCATGGCGAACGGCCTGGCCCGGGATCTTGAACGCATGAAGCGGATGCGCACCATGCTGACCACCACGGCGGCCAACCTCGCCCCGCTCCAGGGCGAATATCTGGGCGGCCCGATCCCGCACATGCTGCTCGTTGGCCGGCGCGGCCAGCCCTTCTTCTGGAGTCCGTTCGAAAATAGCGCCGGCAATCATAATGTCGCGGTGTTCGGCAAATCAGGGTCGGGTAAGTCCGTGGCGCTCCAGGAACTATGCGCCTCGCTCTGCGGCGCGGGTGCGCGGGTGGTGGTGATCGACGACGGCCGCTCGTTCGAGCATTCGGCCAAGCTCCAGGGCGGCGCCTTTGTCGAATTCACCATGTCCTCGGGTTTCTGCCTCAACCCCTTCAGCATGATCGACCCGGATCTCGCGGCGCGCGACCAGGATTATCGGCTCGATTGCCTGGCGATGCTCAAGGCCATCGTGAACCAGATGGCGCGGCATATCGATACGCTCAACGATACCGAGCGCGGGCTGATCGATGGCGCGGTCAATGAGGTGTGGGAAGAGAAGGGCCATGCCGGCACGATCGACGATGTGATCGCCGCGCTCGACCGGACCGGCCATGAGCAGGCTGCCGCGCTCGGCATTGCGATGCGGCCCTTCTCGTCGCGGGGTACGTTCGGAAGCTTCTTTCAGGGCGAGGTATCGTTCGAGCTGTCGGCGAACCTCACCGTGTTTGAACTTTCCGACCTTTCCTCGCGGGAGGAATTGCGCAGCGTCGTGCTGACCGCGATCATGTTCATGGCGCAGCAGATGATGCGCAAGCTCGACCGGTCCATTCCCAAGGCCCTGCTGCTGGACGAAGCCTGGCAGATGCTGCGCGGCGGGGCGATGGCCGACTTCATCGAGACCTACGCGCGTACCTGCCGCAAATATGGCGCGTCTCTGGTGACCGCGACCCAGTCGCTCAACGATTATTATAAGTCTGCGGGCTCGATCGCCGCGCTCGAGAATAGTGACTGGTTCGTGATCCTCCAGCACAAACCGGAGACCATTGCCGACTTCAAAAAGCATGATCGCTTCGAGATGGACGACTATACCGATGCACTGCTCCGTTCCCTGAAGCGCAACGGCTTTGAATATTCCGACATCCTGATCAAGGGACCGGAGACATTGGCGGTGGGTCGCCTGGTGCTCGATCCCTATTCAGCGACGCTCTTCTCCTCGAGCCCCAGAACCTTCGCCGCGATCGAACAGATGGTCGCGCAAGGCGTCCCAATGGAGCAGGCAATCGAGCGCATCGCCTTTCCCGACCGTGCGGACAAATGGTCGGCCGACCCGAACAGTCTTCCAATGGCAGCGGAGTAGGCGCCATGAATCCAGAAGCGATTGCGCTCCCCGATTTGAGCAGCATACGGCGGAGACGCCGGCGCCTTGACTGGGCAACGATTGCCTATGTCAGTCTGCGTCTCACCAGATTTTGCGTCGGCGCAGTGCTGATGAGCTGGGGGATGTTCGTCCTCTTCTTTCTCGCGATCGGTGGCTTTTCGATCGGAGGACTGATGCACCAGCTTGGCAATCTGACGGGTCGCTATCTGGTGGCAAACGCAGATCGCGCCGCGTCCTTCGATCATCAGCTGCTCGCGGTTCATATGCTTGTCACCCTCACCATCGTCTTTTTCCGGCGGCACCATTTCCTCACCCCAATGGCCAAGCCGGGGAGTCCCTGTCATGGCTGAGCAGCAGGAATTCGATCTCCCCACGCCCCCTTCCGCGACTGTTCCGGCCGCGCCCCGCCGTGCCGGCCTCTTTGCGGGGTTCACCCGCGGTCAACTCGTCGCGGGCGCGGCCATCGTGGTGGGCCTTGTCTGGGGCATGTGGGTTACGAAGACATTGGTGATGCCGGCCCGGGATCGGATCGTTTCGGCTCGCCTGTCGGCGATCGTCGGGGATTATGTGCAGACGCAGGCCCATAGCGTGGCACCGCAGCCCCAGGTGGAAGCGGACATGCGCCGCTTCATGGCTGCGCTCGACAGGGAATTGCAGCGCCGCTCGCAAAAGGGCGAGATCGTCATGGTGGGCGAGGCGGTTCTGTCGAAGAATGTCCCCGACATTACCGAGAGCATCAAGAAGGCGGTGTACGCCTCGGGCATAGCGCGCCCCAGGCAGGCGAGCGCAGAGGAGATGCAATCTCTGCAGCGGCGGGCCATGGCGCCGTTCCAGACCGTGCCACTGGCGCTGCCTGATGTGGCGATCGACCCCATGGCATCGGCGCCGCCCCAGCCGGTCGAAGGTCCACGGCCCTTTGCTGGTACGCCCGAACCCGCCTTGCCGGGCGCCTATCAGGGTGCGTCCGTATCAACCTTCGGAGGCCCCGATGGCGCAGGCGGTCAGTAAGGGGCCGGTGTCGCGCTGGCGCCCGCGCAAGCGGCTCTGGGTGATGCTGGGGCTGGGGCTGCTAGGATGGGCGACTTACGGCGCGCTGCGCGATTGGCGGGATCGCCATGCCTTCCTCATCAACCGGACGGACTCGCTGCCCAATTGGGCTTTCCTCATCCACCGTACCCAATTGCCGGCGCGGGGCGATTATGTTTTCTTCAACGCGCCGGCCAATGCGCTGGTCAAGCGGCACTTCGGCGCTGTGCCGCCGATGTTCGGCAAGCGCGTCTATGGCATGCCCGACGATGTCGTCGCGCATGAGGGCGCGCTCGTCCGCGTCAATGGCAGGCCGGTTGCGCGGATGAAGCTGCGCACGCGGCGCGGGGAGACACTGACCCCTGGTCCCACGGGCGTCATCCCGCGCGGATGCTATTATGTGGGCACCCCGCACAAGGACGGGTTCGACAGCCGCTATGCGGAGATCGGCCTCATCTGCACCCGACAGATCATCGGCACCGGGGAGCCTGTGCTATGAAGCGTCTGGTGGGTGGGATCCTCGGTTTGGCGGGGCTCGGCGGCGTGCTGCTCATCGGCGGGGCGATGCGCGGCGAAGCGAAGGATTATGGCCAGGCGGGCCAGACCTTTCCGGTGATCGAACCCGATCTGCTGGCAACGATCGAGGCGCGACTGACCCAAGCGGAGGCGAGCGGGGAACTGGCGGGCATGAATGCAGCCTTTGCCAAGCGCGTCGAAGCCAAGGTCCGGCGACCCGATCCGGTGGTGGGGATCACTCCCGCCCAGGTGGCGCGGAGCTGGCGGTTCGATCCCACTGTCACGGTTGAGCAGGATATTCGCGATCCCAAGGGGCAGTTGATCGCGGCGGCCGGGCAAAGGATCAATCCGCTCGATTTTGTGACCATCAGCCAGGATCTGGTTTTCGTCGATGGCGACGATTCCGCGCAGATGGCCTGGGCGACCACGCGCTACAGCGAGGTGAAGGCCAAGATCATCCTGGTCAGCGGCTCGCCCATCGAGGAGATGACCAACCGCAAACGGCGCTTCTATTTCGACCAGGAAGGGCGGCTCACCGGTAAATTCGGTATCCAGCATGTTCCGGCGGTGGTGAGTCCTGCCGGCAAGGTCATGCAGGTGAGCGAGCTGGTCCTCTTGGCCAGGAGGGCGGGCTGATGCCGCTTTGGCTCGATATGCTGCGCACGCCCATGGCGGCGCCCGAAACGCGGTTCCTTGGCTGGATGCGCCATGTCTGGCAGGGCCTGTGCCTGGCGCTCGCTGCTGCGACGCTGCTCTTCGCACCCATGCGGGCGCTGGTGGGGCCAGTTGCGCCGGGGCTTGCCGCGGGTCTTCTCCTCCTGACCACCGTTCACACTTTTATCTATTTCCGCGTCAAAGGCCGCGCCGACAATGCCCATCTTGAGGCGGTGGGGGAGGGCGAGGAATGCGCCTGATCCGCACCCTGGCACTGGCCTGTTTCTGCGCCGTCCTTGCGCTTGCTCTCTCGCCGGAGCGAGCCACCGCCGCTGGCCCGGCCTGCCATGGCAAATTCGTCAATCCGATCACCGACGTCTGCTGGTCCTGCCTGTTCCCTCTGTCGGTGGGAGGATTGAAGATCTGGCCAGGCAACCGGCCTGATCCGAGCAACCCCGCCTCGCCGATCTGCGCCTGCACCGATCCCTTGCCGCGCATCGGTATCTCGGTCGGCTTCTGGGAACCGGCGCGCCTCGCCGACGTCACGATGAAGCCATGGTGCTTTCCCAATCTTGGCGGCGTGCGGATCGCCCCCGGCTTCGATATCGGCCAAGGCTATCTGGCCGGGCCCTCGATGGTTGGCGGCCGGTCGCAAAGCACTGCCAAATGGCATGTCCATTGGTATGTCTATCCGCTGCTCTACTGGATGGAACTGCTGACCGATTTCGTCTGCTTCGAGCAGGCCAGTTTCGACATCGCCTATATGACCGAGGTCGATCCGCTTTGGCAGGATGACGCGCTTTCGGGCCTCATCAATCCTGAAGCCATCGTCTTTGCCAATCCGATCGCCCAGGCCGCTTGCGCTGCTGACTGCATCGCGGGGACCGCGAGTTTGCCGCTCGATCCGCTCTTCTGGTGCGCGGGCTGCCAGGGGTCGATGTATCCCATGAACGGCAACATCCCTTCGTCCATCGGCCATGTGCAGTCTTCGCGCCTCGCTCTGTCGCGCTTTGCCTACAAGATGCACCGGCAGGGGCTTGCCTGGGGCACCATGGGTTCCAAGGGCCTGTGCGCAAAATATCTGATGCCGATCATGCGCAAGCAGCAATATCGCTTCCAGATGGTGAACCCGATCCCGACCGTCTCGGGCCGCTTCGCCTGCTCCGCCATCGGCGCATCCACCTTTCCGCCCGACGCGGGCCGTGCCTATCCCGCCGCCGGCGAGGATATGGGCTATCTGGTCTGGCGCAAGCGCAACTGTTGCGTTCTTTAGGGGAGGGGACCAAATGCGCTTCTCCACATTCGGGCTTGCCCTCCTCCTCGCCACAACGGGCATCTCTGCGCTGCTCGCGCAAAATGTCGAGGGTCTAAATATCCAGGCGATCAAGCAGCGGTCAGCCGCGAGCCAAGCCGAGGCCCAGGCCTTTGTCGACGAGGTCAAGGATCGGGGCGATGCTTTCCGCGCTGACGCAGTTGAGGCCCACAAAGGTGGGACCGAGAATATGAGGCGGGTTGCCGCGACTGCTCTGCCTACCGGTTCCATCGGCCCGATCGATTTCGATGCGATCGTCGAGGGCGCGGCGCAAAATCTCAATGCCAAGCCGGGCGAGGCACCGCAGTTCATCGCCTTTGCCAGCCTCTCCATGCCGCCCACGTCGCTGAAACAGATGATCCGCGATACCGCGGCGGCCGGTGGCATCGTCGTGTTTCGAGGATTCCCGGATAACAGCATGAAGGCCTTTGCTGCCCGGCTTGGGAAGCTGGTCGAGGAACAGGACTTTGCCAATATCGGAATCGATCCACGCCTGTTCCGCGCTTTCGGCGTGCAGGCGGTGCCGACCTATGTGGCGGTGTCATCGGACTTTGACCTTTGCGCCGGCTTTGAATGCCAGACCCGCGTGCCGCCGCATGATCGTCTCACCGGAAATGTCACGGTGCGCTATGCGCTCGACAGCTTCGTCGAAGGCCAGGGGCCTGGCGCACGCATCGCCGCAGTAGCGCGGACAAATCTCGATCGGCGCCACCCGTGAAGCAGCTCACCTTCCTCCTGCCCCTTGTCCTGCTGGGCGTTGCGATTCCGACGCCGGCACAGATGACCACCAATCAGGCGCGCGAGGAAGGCAAAGTGCTCGGAAATGCCATGCGGAGCGACGGCAATGGGGTGCCCAAGGAGGACGCACAGGCGGCGATCGTGCCCGGCTATCAGGGCACGGAGTTGCCCCAGGCGGACTATTTCAGCGATCCCGACAAGCTGACCGATGACAGCAATGCGCTCAAAGCCAGCAGCGAAGTCTATCAGATCACGACCGACGCCAACAAGACACGGCCGACCTTTTCGAATGATGAAATCAAGGCGGTGACCGCCAGCGCGATGGCCGTCGAGAATGATCCTTCGACACAGCTTGGCGGGGAATCGATCACCGGCGGTAGCGGCGAGTGTCAGCCGCTACCATCGGACCCGGCCCAGATCACTTATGACGCGACCTGTGACACGGGCGTTGTCGTCAATTCCGTGCCGTCGGAAACCATCTACAGCTGCCCCTCGGGCTGGACTTTGGGTGGCACAAGCTGCTCGATGACCGAGACGGTTCCGGCGAGCATCAGCTATAGCTGCGATGCGGGCTGGACCTTGAACGGGTCGCAATGCGCGCAGACCCAGCCGGCCAATATCAGCGCTTATAGCTGTCCGGCGGGTTGGACATTGAATGGGAGCCGTTGCAGCCGGACCCTGACCCAGGATGCCGTTCAGTCCGGTTTCACCTGCCCCAACGGCTATAGCCTGGCGGGTTCGGTTTGCCAGACAACGGTCACGACAGGCGCGACGCCAGTTTATTCCTGCCCGAGCGACTATGCCCTGTCGGGAACCAGTTGCGTGCGCAATTTCAGCTATGCAGCGATGGCGACCGCTTCGTGCGACCCAGGCTGGGCGCTGAGCGACATGACCTGCACGCGGCAGCTGTCGCAGTCGGCGACGGAAAGCTATGCCTGCCCGCCGGGCTACAGTCTCGACAATGGCACCTGCTCGCAAAGCGCCAATTATCAGGCGACGGCCACCTATAGTTGCCCGAGCGGCGGCACGGTCCAGGGCGACAAATGCGTGACGACCAACACCACTTCGGCCACGCCCGCCTACGCCTGCCCCTATTATTATTACAATCCGGGTGACATGTTTGGCGGCGGCGGTCCCTATTGCGTCATGCGCCGGGCGGAATTTGCCAGCAAGAAATGTGCGCCCACCGGTACCAAACCCGACAGCATCGAGTTTCTCCGAGAGCAGAAATATTCCGGCGAAACATACTGCCTCTATAAACCGCTGACGACCTACACCTGCCCCAGCGCCGCGTGGAATTTTGATCCGACCTATAATCAGTGCGTGTCGAACGTGATTCAGGACGGTGTCGTCACCTACACCTGTCCAGACGGCGGCAATTTACAGGGCACGACCTGCTACCGCACCAATGTGATGGGCGCGAGCGTCATCTATGTCTGCCCCGCCGATTATGCCCTGTCCGGGCAGACATGCGTCAAATCGGAATATAAGCTGGCTAACATCCAATATAGTTGTCCCAGCGGTGGTGCGCTCTCGGGCACGACATGCACAGTGAGCGAGCAGATCGCGGCGTCGATCAGCTATGCCTGTCCTGCCGGCTATAGCCTCAACGGCACGACCTGCTCCCGAATCGACAGTGTTCCCGGCACACCCATCTACGCCTGCCCCACCGGCTATGCGCTCAGTGACACGACCTGCACGACGACCGAGGATCAGGCAGCAACGCCGATCCATAGCTGCCCCACGGGCTTCGTTCTTTCAGGAACGCAATGCACGGCGACCGTCGCGGCGCAGCCCATCTATTTTTGCCCGGCCGATTTCACCCTTTCCGGCCAGACCTGCTCGCAAACCCATAGCCAGCCTGCATCCGCGCATCAACAGTGTCCGGCAGGTTCGAACAGCAATCCCGACGGCACTTGCTATACCGAAGATCCGCAGAGCGATTGCGGCACGCTCGAAGCCAATCCCCAGTGCAGCTGGAAATATGACAATTGCCTCGACGAAAATCCGTCGGGCGATGGCTGCAAGATGATGGAAAAGGTCTATCGCTGCCCCGTGCCGGGGGGAACGGTCGAACAGCCTCCCAAATATGTGTGCGGCGACGATGTCTATTGCATCAACGGCGATTGCGAGGCGATCCACCGCGAGGCGTCGAGCGAGTTCAAGGATGCGCTGACCGCCCTGCACGCGATCGACACGGCTGGCAAGGATTTCGATCCCGACGACATGCATGTGTTCCCCGGGGCCCGCGACACCTGCCACAAGCCGATCTTCGGCGTGGTCAATTGCTGTGCGGGCAAGGTGTCAGGATTGCTCCCGCTTGGTATCGGCGGTGCAGCCCTCACTGGCGCGCTCAATGGCAATGTGGCAGCGCTCGCCGGCGTCGCGACGCAATTTCTGACCACCTTTCTGTGCTCGACTGAAGAGAAGATGCTCGATGTGAAGGACCGCATGGGCTTCTGCACCTTTATCGGCAGCTATTGTTCTTCGAGCGTGCTCGGCGTCTGCACGACGAAGAGGAAGGCCTATT
Organism: Sphingobium sp. EM0848; assembly: GCF_013375555.1. NCBI lineage: Bacteria > Pseudomonadati > Pseudomonadota > Alphaproteobacteria > Sphingomonadales > Sphingobiaceae > Sphingobium > Sphingobium sp. EM0848. The sequence continues at coordinate 90,894 of NZ_JABXWB010000003.1, read as the reverse complement.
GCTGCTTTGAGAGTAAGCTCTCGCGCATTCTTCAGGAGCAAGGCCGACCGCAGATCAACAAGCCGTTCGGGAAGCCGAAGAATGAGCAATGTGAAGGCTTCACGGTTGATGAGTTTTCGCGCCTCGATCTTTCGGTGATGGATTTCACCGACGTCTATTCGGACTTCATGGACGCGGCGAAACTGCCCGACGAGGTGCAGACCGTGGCGGACATCCAGCAGAAGATACAGGGATATTATGATCTCCATGCCCAATGAGATGGTGGGACCCGGCGGTCCTTTTGGCTGGGACATGACGGCGTTCGAGCTGGCGATCTTCGTCTGCGTTTTTCGCAGCCGCTCGCCGATGCTGGTCGAAGAGATCCGCCGCGCCGTTGGCCGGTGGTTTGAACGGTCGATCCCCCGCGACATCATGGCCGAGACCATCGGCCACATGATCGGGCGGGGGTGGCTCATCAAAAACAAGGATCGGATCCGCGCCAGCGTTCAGGGGCGTGAGGTCGCCCGGCCGCTCATGAACGGCATCATCCGCATGCTCGACCAGGGCACGCGGCTGCTGGATGTCGCGCTGATGATGTCGCTGCTGCAGCTCACCAAGGGAGAATTGGACAGCGCGCCCGGCGGGCACTGAACGCGTGGTGTGCCCCCAGGGCGCAAGGAGGAGTTTCGATGGAGAAGGGAAGGAAGCGCGCGATCGCCATGCTCGTGCTGGCAGCTTTGGCGCTGCCAGTCCTGGGGGGGCCAGTTTATGCGCAGGACGTCTCGGCGGGTGTCGATGGCGCAGAAGAACAATCGCAAGGCGATGATTTCTATTGCGGCGAGCGCAAGCTCGGACAGTGGTTCTATTGCACCCGGCCCAAACCCGCGCCGCGACCGAACGCTGAAGTCCCCCAGCCCAGCGCCGCGGAGAAGATGGCGGCTATCACCAGCCAGCTCAATGAGCTGAAGGCCAGGGCGATCCTGGAGCCGAGCGAAGAGAATATCATCGCCTATGTCCGCTTCCAGCGCGAGCAGCTCGATCGGGCCTCCACCTTCTCCGACACCTGGCAGCGCGCGCTCTGGCAGAACCCCGATCTCGACTATACGCTTCAGCGCCCGGTCAGCACGGTGGGCAAGCGCGCCTGGCTCGACAATCGCAAGGCCGATCGCGACGCGGTGCTCGAAAGCCTTAGCCAAAGATATGGCCTCTTCTATTTCTACGCCCAGAGCTGCGGCGCCTGTGAGATTTTCGGGCCGATCCTGCGGTCGGTCGCCGACAGCCATGGCATGGCGGTGATGGCCGTATCCATGGACGGAGGCCCCAATCGTGATTTCCCCAATTATGTGGTCGATGCCGGGCAGCGTGCGCGCATGGGTGTCCCCGGCAACGAAACGCCGGCGCTCGTCCTCTTCGATACCGCAACCCGGCGAACGATCCCGGTCGGGTTCGGCATGCTGAGCGCCGACGAGATCATGGATCGCATCTTCACGCTTACCAACACCAGGGTCGGGAGTGATTATTGATGGAGCAGGATAGCACGCGGGGCCCGGTGCGCCGCCTTCTCCGCGGTGTCGCATCGACGGTGACGATGCTCGCGGCCGCGCATTTCGCATTTATCGGCGTTGCCGACGCCAATGTCGCCTCGGAGATGAACAATTTCTTCAGCGAGGCGGGTGGCGCGGCGAATGTGACCGGCCCGTCGGCTTTCCAGGGCCAGTCCGCTGGCTATTATTCGCTGGGCAATGTCTGGACGCGCTTTCCGCAGAAAAGCGTCTCGCCGTTCAACCTGCAACTGCCCAGCGCCCGCGCGGGCTGCGGCGGTATCGACCTCTTCTCCGGCTCCTTCTCCTTCATCAATGCCTCGGAGATCGTGGCTATGTTGAAGGCGACCGCCAACAATGCGCTGGGCTTCGCCTTCAAGCTGGCGATCGATTCCGTCTCGCCGGAGATCGGCAAGGTGATGGACGAGTTCAGCCAGAAAGCGCAGCTCTTGAACCAAATGAACATCTCCAGTTGCGAGACGGCGCAGGCGCTGGTCGGCGGCATCTGGCCTTCGATCGACACGGCGCGCGCGACGATCTGCGAGGCGGTCGGCAATTCCCAAGGCGTTTTTTCCGACTGGGCCGCCTCTCGCCAGGGCTGCAATAATGGCGGCAGCCGCGACAGCACGATTGCGGGCAATAGCGACGCAGCGATGAAGGATCAGCTGGTCGGCCAGGACCATAATTATACATGGGAGGCCCTCCAGAAATCCGCCAAATTTGGCGCGTTCGACCAGGATTTCTCGGAATATATCATGACGTTGGTGGGAACGATCGTCACCCGCGCGCCCACGGGCTCCAACAATGGCGGGAGCGTCGTCATGGTTGGGCCGGCAGAAGAGGCGGTCATCACCGCGTTGCTGGATGGCACGGCGGATGCGCCGCCGGTGAAGGTCCTCAAATGCAATGACAGCAATTGCTATGATATCGGGGAAACGACGCTCAGCATCCCGGCGTCCGCGGCTTTGCGCCCGCGCATCGAGGGCATGATCAGCGACATGAGCGCGAAGGCCCGGACCAACAGCGCGCTGACGGCGGCCGAGAAGCAGTTGCTCAATCTGGCGACCATCCCGCTCTACAAGATCCTGACCGTCCAGGCCTTTGCCCATTATTCGCTGACGCAAGGGGAGATCGAGGCGCTCTCCGAGATCGTGGCGGTCGATATCCTGAACGCGATGCTCGACAATATTCTCGACCGGGTCGAGCAGGCGAAGGTCCATTATCAGACTGCCGACCAGGCCACCGCCGAGCAGTGGAAGGCGCAGATCGCCGCCACACGGCAAAAATTTGGCCAGCGCGAGGTGAAGCTCAGCAACAAGCTCCAACTCACCTATCAGGTCATCAACCGGAGCGTATTCCTGGAATCGACGCTGCAAAACTCCATGTCGCCGGGCATGGCGGCAGCCCTCAACTTCTCGCGCGGCCTTGGCGCGCAGGGCCTGAACTAGGAAAGGGCGCCGGCGATGCTGGAGGTCTTTACGGTCGGCGGCGGCGAGTATCTCGTCAACAGCTTCAACGCCGTGGCCGCCTGGTCGGGGGGAGGGGGCTATCGCTCCATGATCCGCGTGGTCATGGTGATGGGGCTCATCTACTCCCTGTTCGTGGTCGCCTTCACCTTGAATTACAAGGCTTGGCTGAACTGGTTCCTTCAGTCGACGCTCATCTATATGTGCCTGATGGTGCCGACCGTCGGCATCAAGGTGACGGACCGGATCAATCCCAGCCTGGCGCCGGCCACGGTCGCGAATGTGCCGCTGGGGCTTGGCATTCTCGCCAGCTTCACGACGCAGATGGGTGACTATCTTACGCGGACGGCGGAAACCGTCTTCGTGATGCCCAGCGAACTCAATTACAGTAGCAACGGGATGGTCTACGGCGCGCGACTGTTCGATTCGACGCGCAATTTCACCATCCGCGACGCCGAGTTTTCCGCCAATCTCGATCAATATATGAAGCAGTGCGTCTTCGGTGATATCTTGCTCTATCAGAAATCGCTGACGGATCTCGCCGAAGCCAGGGACCTTTGGGCGGCGATCGCCTCGGACGCGGAATCCCGGTCGCAGGAATATCTGGAGCGCAATGGCGGGACGGTCACTCCCTATATCGTGACGTGCAGGCAGGCCTATTCGCTGCTGGATAGTCAGTGGACCACGATGATCAACGCCAACGCGAAGCTGTGGGGGCTGGAGCTCTATCCCAAGCTCAGCGACACACTGGCAGAGGCCAAACTCCGCCACGACGTTCCTATCGTCAATCAGGCCTTCACCCAATCGAGCGACGGCTTTGCCGAAACGATGCGGCAGAATACTGCCATCAATGCCTTCATGCAGGCCCGGAATAATATGAGCGGGAGCGCGATAGATGCGTTCGCGCAGACTCGCGCCGATATCCAGGCGCGCAACACCTATAACAGCATTGCCCAACAGGCCATGACCTGGGTGCCTATCCTCAATGTCGTGCTGACGGTCGTGTTCTTCGCGATGTTCCCGGTCATTTTTCCGCTCTTCCTGATGCCGCAGACCGGTGTGTCGGCGCTCAGGGGCTATGCGACGGGATTCTTCTACCTTGCCGCATGGGGACCGCTCTATGTGATCCTGCATATGATCTGCATGACGCGGGCAGAGGTGGCCGCCACCGGCGTTGCCAGGGGCGGGACGTCGCTCGGTACCTATGCCGGGATCGGCGCGGTGAATGCCGAAACCGCGACCATTGCCGGGTTCATGCTGATGAGCGTGCCGTTCCTGGCGGCAGGGCTTGCGAAGGGCGCGATGTCGATCGCGGGGCAGTCCATGTCGATGCTGGCGCCGGCGCAAAATGCGGCGGAAGCCGCAGCGTTGGAGCAGACCACCGGCAATTATGCCTTTGGCAATGTGAGTTGGGCGAACCAGACATCCAACATGCGGCAGACTGGGCAATGGAGCATGGCACCCAGCTATCAGCATGGCAGCGCATCCTTTGGCTGGCGGCATGACAATGGGGCTTCCGTTTCAAGTTTTGGCAACGGTGCCGAGGTGATCGACATGCACCAGGCCATTTCCCGGCTGGATGTGGAGCCTCGCGCGAACACGGGATTCGTTTCCGAACTGCGCCAGCAGGCGAGTGTCGCGGAGAGGCAGGCGAAGGCGTTTGAGGCGGCGGCGTCGGATATACTCACGAGCACGCACACCAACCGCAGCGCGTTCGGTACGTCCAGCGAGCGCAGTTCCGGTTGGGACAGCGGCCGGGGACAAACGTCAGGAACTTCGATTGAGCGGTACGACCGCACCTCTGCTTCCAGTTCGCAGGGGATCGAGGAGAAATCATCGACTGGTCAGTCGCAAAGCTTGTCGCAGGGCCAGGAACGGTCCGCCAATATTATTGACAGCATCAGCGGCAATGCAGGCGTGGGCACAGGTGCTCCGGTGGGCGGTGGAAAGGGCGGTCGCGGCTTTAGTACGGGCAATTTCGGGATCACCGTAGGACGGAATGGGCAGCAGGAAGAGCGCCTCCGCTTTGGGACGACGGATCAGCGCTCGTCAGACGCTACCAACTCATCCTCGGACGGTATTCGCGATGAACATTCTAACGGTGCGAATGCTAATGAGACTGATGGAACTTACGACAAAAGCGGTGTCTTTGAACGCGCCTCGGCAACGAGTTCCTCGTCGCAGAGCACCGAAGAAGCTCTTTCGGGTGCCCACTCCTATCAGGAGACGGCGCGAAAGCTGCATGAACTGTCGGAGCAGCTCAGCCGGGACGCAAGTTATTCGGAAACCCATGGGATGCAGCTGAGCGCCAACCTCTCACAAGACCTGGCAGATTGGTATCGCGCGGAAGCAGCGCGCAATCCAGGCATGGGCGCGCCAGAATTGTGGGCAACGACCATGACAGCCCAGCAGCGCGATGCCAGAAGCGCGATGATCAATGCCTGGATGCAGCATAAGCAGGCGGAAATTGGCAGTGAAGTCCGGGATTTGATTGACCGTCCTGACCTCGTCGATGTGCCGCATCGGTCAATCGGTAGCTATGATGAAGTGCGCTCGACCTATCATCCGCACGGAACGGCGCCCCTGCCGAATGCGCCGGGCTTAGGCAATCCCGGTGCCGCCGGGCGGATCATAAATGAGGGCAAAGAGGTGATCGAAGCGGATCGCAAACGTGCCGCGATAAACCGAAGCGCTGCTGTTCAAGGTTCTGTTGATGTCCAATCCGCAGTGAATGCTGGCATGGACAAAGGATTTTTCCACGACCCGGACTTGCGGAAGTAGGCGCGCTTCAGATCGCGAGCATCAAGTAAGCGAACAGTCCCGCGATTGCGACGAGGGTGATAGTGTAGCTGATCGCGCCGGCGAGGGTCACATTCCCGTTTTCGTCAATTGGAGGCGACATGGGCTCGATGCCATCATCGACATATTGGATGATGGGGCCACCGAGCCGATCCCTCGTCAGGGCGTACATGTCCATATCTATCTTAAGCATTGGTGCCTCCGAGCTTCGATCAATAGGCCATTCAGTGTTTATTTTCAATTGGATACAATTGATCTGAGCTGAAAAGTGCCGACGCCGCGCGGTCTGCGCTTCCTCGTTCCATCCTAGCCAGTTTCGTTGCGGGTTCGGGCTAGACACGTGAACCTTCACTGGCCTCTGCGGGGAATAATGAGACCAGTGCGCGGGTGGGCGAAGACAATTACTATGCAGCCCTCGATAACCTCGATATGGCTGCATAGCCCCATGGGAAATGCCTCCTGAAAAGCCGGGGCGCTTCACAGAGCAGGCCCGCGACGTCTTTCGGGCGGCCAAGCCGGCCTCAACGCGCAAGGCCGTCGCTCAAACGTGTTAGCGCGCGCTGTCGATGATCGAGCCGCCATCGGGCGTAAGACTGGACCCGGTGATGAACTGGGAGTCCTTACTCGCGAGGAAGAGCACCACAGGTGCGATATCGTCTTCCGGCGATCCGTAGCGGACGAGCGGGTTGGTCGGTGCGGGCACATCGGCTTCAGGACCCCAAGTCTCCGCCACGGGCAGGACATTGTTGACGGTGATCTTGTCTGCGCCCCATTCGCGCGCGGCAGTTCTCGTGAGCGCCCGCACGGCTTCCTTGGCCATGTTATACGGACCCATGCCGGCCATGCCGATCACACCGGCCATTGAGCCGAAGTTGATGACGCGCCCCTGCTCGCTTGCCTTGAGATGCGGATAGGCCGCTTGCATTAAGCGCAGATAGGCGATCGGTCCCATGTCGAAGTTGCGCTGCAACTGATCGGTCGAGAGCTCCAGGATCGACGCGTAAGGAATAGCGGGATCGAAAGCGTTGTTCAAAAGGATGTCGAGACCACCGTAGGCGGCGACAACTTTCTCCACTGCGGCCTTGACCTGGTCGGCGTCACCGATGTCGGCGGGCACGGCGAGCGCCGTACCGCCGGCGGCCTCGATCTCCGCGACGACCGCCTCGACGCTGGCCGCTGTTCGGGACAACACCGCCACTTTGGCGCCTTCGGCGGCGAAGAGCTTGGCCGTGGCGCGACCGATGCCGCGCGTGGCGCCGGTGACGAGCGCGATTTTTCCGTTCAGTCTTCCCATCATTATCTCCTATTGTTCAGTTGAGGGTGCTGTTTCAGCGCAAAGCGGTATGGGCATAGGGCGACGGCACATCGCGAGCGGCGTTCTGCGTCGTGAACGAGGCGGCCAGCAGCACAAGGCCGATCAGCGCCGGCAAAGCGCCCATGGGCTTGCGCACGCCGATGTGCGCCGATCCGGACAGCAAGAGGTGGAAGAAGATCCCGGCATAGGCCAAGTCGCTCAGCGGAACGCTGACCCGCGACAGAATTGCGGCAATGCCTGCCACTTTCACAACGATCATCAGCGGCACGAGGTAAGGCGCTGGATAGTTGAGCTCGGCGAGGGTCTGCCAAACCCAGGCCGCTTTCGTGGCGTATAGAAATGCCGAACCCAAATAGAGCAGAGACAGCAATGCCGTACTGATCCAATAAATGGTTGTTGCTGTCATAGTCTTTCCCGCTCGGCCGACTTCCAACGTGACGAGCCGGCCGATCTTGCGCCTCATTCACTTGCTCATTGGCTTTCCCGCCGAGAGCATGTATAAGATATTAGTTGCAGCATTAATATGCGCAAGTAGAATGAATAATTGACAGTAAGTATGGAAAATAAGACTAATGGCCGGTGACGATTTCACCATGCAGGACGAGATGCGCCGCGCGTTCTCGATGCTCTCGGGCAAGTGGAAGCTGGAGATCATGTGGCTGCTCAATCAGCGGGTTCACCGCTTCGGGGAGCTGCGCAAGGCGATCCCCGGTATCACCCAGCACATGCTGACCGCGCAGCTGAGAGAACTGGAAGTGGACGGTCTGATCTCCCGCACAGTCTATGCGGAAGTGCCGCCGCGCGTGGAATATGAAATGACCGCCAAGGCGCGTGGCCTGGGGCCGACCATGGAGGCGCTGGCCGCTGCTGATGTCGTGCGTGTAGCCATCGCGCAGGTTACGTGCGCCGACCAGGCGGATGGCGACGTCCTCGCCCACGGGCAAGTTGACAATCGCCTGCAACCGCCGCTGATTGTAATTGCCGACAGTCGCCTCGACCTCTCCAAGGGCGGAACCCAGCACGGGCTTCTTGGAAGAAACCAGGATGGCACCGGCAGTGGCATTCCGGCCGAACAGCGTGCCTTGCGGGCCGAGCAGCACCTGCACGTTTTCCAGATCCACGAATGCGCCAGTCGTACCGATGGGGCGGGGAACATAGACCTCGTCCGCATAAAGAGCGACGGGACTGTCCTGGCCGATGGGCGACTCTGTGGAGGAGATGGATCGCAACTCGAAGGAAGGCGCTTGGCGGCGCTGGGCCGAAGAGGAAATCTTGAGCGTCGGCACCACATTGACCAGATCGGTAGCCCGCTGTACGCCGCTGCTTTCCAGCGTCTCGGAACTAAACGCCTGGACCGCGATGGGGACGTCGTTCAACCGTTCTTCACGCCGGCGTGCCGTGACGACGATATCCCCGACCGACTGGCGGGTCCTTCCGGCGGCGTCTAGCTGCTGTACCTGCTGGGCTTGGGACGGAGTGGCGGCGAGACAGCCGGTGATCAGCACACCCACCGACAGATAATTATGCGGACAAATCGTCATCATGCGTTCTCCCCTTAATAATTGTATTATTTTTTTGCATGCCTCAACGGGACGGTTCGCATGTGTGGGCATGGTTTCGACTGACTCGTAAACTGCCTTGCAGGTCGATAGACTATAGTTTCGCTAACAGCGTCCGCAGGTGACAGATCAAATTCTGTCAGGCGGTGAGAGGTCGAGCTTGGCTCGGCCGTACATCTTCCGTCTGACGAGTTTAAGGTTGGTGATCAGGCCTTCGGTGTCCCCGTTTTGACCAGCTCGACGCAATCGAGGGCTGTTGCCTTTTGTCTCCGACGCTCGCAGAACAGCTAATTGACATAGAAGAAAAATGTGAACTGGATTATCGAGTAAAAAATATGATGTCCTGATTGTAGGCGCCGGACATGCAGGCGCGCAGGCAGCAATATCGCTGCGCCAGCTTGGCTTTGAAGGGTCCGTCGCGATAATCGGCGACGAGAGGGATCCGCCTTATGAACGTCCACCGCTCTCCAAAGAATATTTCGCAGGCGACAAGAGCTTCGAACGCATTCTGATTCGCCCTGCTGCCTTCTGGGCAGTCCGTAACATCGATTTTCTGCTCGGTCGCCGGATCGAGAGCGTCGATCCAGCGGGCAAGTTCGTCACTGCGGGTGCTGAGCAAATTGGCTATGGCAAGCTTATATGGTGCACGGGCGGATCGCCGCGGGTACTGAGCTGCAAAGGCGCGGACGCAGAGAATGTCCATGCGGTACAGCGTCATGCCGACGTAGACGCGATGATGGCCAAGATCGACAGGATCAAGCATGTCACTATAATTGGGGGCGGGTATATCGGACTGGAGGCGGCGGCAGTCCTCTCCAAATTTGGCAAGACCGTCGTGTTGCTCGAAGCGCTCGATCGGGTGCTTGCGCGTGTCGCGGGCGAAGAACTCTCCCGTTTTTATGAAGCCGTGCATCGCGCTCATGGGGTCGACGTGCGCACGGGCGCGCGGATGGAATGCATAGATGTGACCGATGGCAAGGCAACGGCCATCCTCATGGCTGACGGGGAGCGCATCGAAACCGACATGGTGATCGTGGGGATCGGCATTGTGCCTGAAACTGCCCCGCTGACTGCAGCGGGCGCCGCGGGCAGCAATGGCGTTTATGTTGACCAATATTGCCGCACCAGCCTGTCGGACATCTATGCTGTGGGCGATTGCGCCACGCACGCGAACAGCTTTGCGGGCGGCGCACAGATTCGGTTAGAATCCGTGCAGAACGCCAACGACCAAGCAAACCCACATATTGGGCAAGGAAGAGGCATATGAGGCAGTGCCTTGGTTTTGGTCGAACCAATATGACCTCAAGCTTCAAACCGTTGGGCTTTCAACCGGATTCGACCAAACCGTCTTGCGCGGCGATATGGCAACTCGCAGTTTCTCCGTAGTATACCTGATAGCCGGCAAGGTTGTGGCACTCGATTGCGTCAACTCGGTCAAAGATTATGTTCAGGGGCGGGCACTTGTCATTGAGGGTGTAGAAATCGCGCCGCAAAGGCTGGCTGACAGTTCCATTGCGCTGAAGGACATGGCACCCGTTTAGGCGCGGCCGCCGAGGCGGATAAAACGTTTGGCCCGCCCCGTCGGCAAGCGGATCGCGTCTGATGTTCTGAGCAGTCTGCGAAAACGTATGCGGCCTTTCGACGCGAGGTCGTTTGCAGGATGGAGATCCGCGCGTTGGCCGTCGCAAGCCCCGACATCGAGTGCCATTTTCGTTCCGTCGTTGCCACTGCCCCGCGCCGCCGATCTCCGGAAAACTACAGTTTACATGGACAGTTGAGGCATTAATTTTAACATAATGCGGATTATCAAACTTTTATCGTGTAAGCGCCGGATAGAAATGACACCCCTCTGCTAGATAGAAATGACACCCTTGGGCGTCCTTAGCAGAGCTCGGTGGCATGGTCCTCCTGGCAGTTCGGGAGGACGCGCTTATGACGGTGGTGGCGATGAGCCATGGCGAGCTTTCGCGGTTTGATACATTGTCGCGTGTGGATCGCGGCGAACTGCGGGTCGAGGATGCTGCGCAACTGCTGGGCTTGAAGCGCCGGCAGATTTTCCGGTTGCTTGACCGACTGCGAACCGAAGGCGCTTCAGGCCTGGTGTCGCGCAAGCGTGGTCGGCCGAGCAACCGGCGTCACAGCGATGCCTTTCGCGAGCGCGTCCTTACGATCGTCCGCACGCATTATGCGGATTTCGGACCGACCTTGGCCCGAGAATATCTGGCGGAACGTCACGACATTTCGGTGGGCTGTGAGACGCTGCGGCAGATGATGATCGAGGCGGGAATCTGGCAGGATCGCGCCGCCCGTCGTTCTCGCCCCTATCAACCGCGTCACCGGCGGGACTGTCGTGGGGAGCTGGTCCAGATTGACGGTTCGAAGCATGATTGGTTCGAGGAGCGTGGCCCGAAATGCACGCTGCTCGTCTACATTGACGACGCGACCAGCGAGCTGCTGCATCTCCAGATGGTCGAGAGCGAAAGCACCTTTTCCTATATGGAAGCGACGCGCGAGTATATCGAGCGGCACGGCAAGCCGGTGGCCTTTTATTCCGACAAGCACTCGGTCTTCCGCAACGCCAAGGCGACGGCGAAGGGCGATGGCATGACGCATTTCGGCCGCGCGCTGGATGCGCTGAACATCGAGATCATCTGCGCCAACTCGCCACAGGCCAAAGGCCGGGTCGAACGAGCCAACGGCACATTGCAGGACCGGCTGGTCAAGGCGATGCGGCTGGAGGGCATCTCGTCGATCGAAGAAGCGAACGTCTTTCTGCCAAGCTATATGGTTCGGCACAATCGGCGCTTTGCCCGCCCAGCGGCAGACAGTCGTGATCTGCATCGCCCTCTGGCACCGCAGGACGATCTACGCGCGATCATGGTCTGGCGCGAAAAGCGGAAGATTTCAAAGGCACTGACGCTGCATTACAACAAGGTTCTGTTCATTCTGGAGCCTACTGCGATCAGCAAGGCTCTGGTAGGTAAGCGTGTCCACATCTGCGAATATCCTGACGGCAAGATCGAGATCCGTCATGAGGGGCAGGTCCTTCCCTATCGCCTGTTCGACAAGATGCCCCGGATCAATCAACCGGCCATTGTCGACAACAAGCATCTGGACGCAGCGCTGCTGCTGGCGAAGCAGATCCAGGCGATTGCGCCGCATCACCGGCAGCGCAACAATAATGCCCCTGCCCGCCGTGATCAGCCCGCCCATCTCTTTCCCGAGCCCGAAGCGCCGGTAAAGGGTGATCGCCGTCGCCTGGGCGGCCCAAAACTCAAGCGCGGTCCACGGCTCAGCCGGGCCGAGCTGCAAGCGCGCGGCACGCTGGAGTTTGTGAAAGTCCGCTGAGACTGTTCGACCGGTTTTGACCGAGCCCGCTGCCTGCGCAGCGGGTCCATGCCCTTCTCCTCCATGTCACGCCATCAGCAGGGTCTGCGCTGCGCTAAGCCGATGGCTCCACGCAGCCCCTGCTGTCCTCAAAGGGTGTCATTTCTATCGGGGACAGAAAGTGTCTTCTCTATCCGGCAGGAACATATCGTTTTTTATCAACGGCTTACGAAATTGCAAGTTTCGCGCTTGGTCGCCAATCGGTCAAGCGGCTGGCATCACCCTCTTCATGTAAGCGTCAAAGAGCGGCACCGTGAAGGCCGTATCTCCATGCGCGGGGCTGTACAGCATGCCTTTGGCTATGAGGCTGTTGCGCGTGGGCGCAAGGGTAGTGACTTTTCCGCCCATCGCTTGAGCAATATCACCGGACCGATGTGGACCGGGTCCAAGGCTCGCCATCGCGCGCAAATAGCGCTTCTCAGCCGGTGTAAGGCGGTCGAACCGCACGCGAAAAAAGCTGGCATCCAACTCGGCCAAGGCACTTTCGGTTGCGGCCGCCACGTCCGCCGCGGTTATTGGCGACGCATCGGCACAATCCCAGCTATGCTTCCCCCACTCCTGCAGAAAATAGGGATAGCCCTGTGTCTGCTCAAGGATCGCGATCAGTGCTGCATCTTCGATGGATTCTTCCTCACGCTCTATCGGCAGGCGAATAGCGTCGCGAGCAGCAGGAGCATCCAATGGACCCACCGCAACAAATTCAAACAATCGCTCCGCATAAGATTTCGCGCGACCCATTTGCCCGAGCAGCTGCGGCAATCCTGCGGCCAGCATTGTGACCGGGAGCTGCTTTTGACTGGCCCGGTGAAGCGCGCTGATCAGCGCGGCAAGCTGTTCTTCGGGAACATATTGCAGTTCGTCGATCACCAACACGACAGCGCTTTTACGTTCTTTTGCCGCTTCGCCTACGGTCACAATCAAGTCCGCAAGATCAGCTTCGAGATCGCCGCTGTCGGCAAGACCTGGCTCTGGCTCGAAATCGAGCGCCACTTCAAGATCGTCATATTTGACCTTCAGTTTCGCAAAGCCCGCTAATGCTTGCAGTGCGCGCTTTACGCCTGCCGACGCCTGTTTAAGCCGATCCAACCGCAGCAATGCTGCCCGCAACGCGGGCACAAGAATTCCAGGCAATGATCTGTTTTCAGGAGCCTCGATGGCGACAATCGTCATCCCCTCCCCCTCTGCTCTATCCCGCATCGTAGATAGAAGGACGGTTTTGCCCACACCGCGCAGCCCGTAAAGAATACTGGGTCGCGCAGCTCGACCCATCCTAATTCGGTCGATCGCTACGGCATTGCGTTCGAGCAATGCACTCCGGCCGGCGAGCTCTGGCGGGGGCGTACCTGCGCCCGGAGCGAACGGGTTTCTACGAGCATCCATAGCAAGCTTATGTCAGTTTATAGATTTCTTGTAAACTCACTAAAATCCCTATATTCATGTCCCATGCGTGGAGCCGCGTCGGGCTAGGGACACCCCTTCAAAGAAATGGTCGGCGAACAGGCCCGCAAGCGCGAGTCGTTACGCGACCAGCCTGTCCTCATTCCATACCGCTTCGAGAAATTCGGCTACCGCTTCAGCCTGTTCTGCCAAATGGGCACGCGGGCCACCAAACAGCCTTGCGAGACCCCGGACATTTACTCCGATATCATCCTGACCTCCCAATGGTCGATGCCTATCCCTTCCCAGTACGCTTGGGGAGGAATATGGTCGCTGTCCAACGACTCGAAGGAGTGGTCGTAATGAGGACATCCGACGGCGCCGGCTATCTGCTACCACCACCTCACGAGACGCGAAACGCGATCGACATCCTGGTTCGGGAAGGCCCGGAGTCCATCACCATTCAAAGAGATCTGGTCATCCGCCGTTGCGCACGCGCCATGGCGACCATGCGTCCCCCCTCCAATTTCCACTGACCAGCCGGTCTGCTGAGGCGCTTCGCAACAGGACACTCCAACACCCATCAATGGCGTTGGAGCGCCCGCTTAACCTCGGGCGTGATCGTATAAACCGCCTCCCGTTGCGCACCGCGATTGGGATGGTCGATCCGGTATCCCTGATAGTGACGACGAAGGAGACCCGCCCGGACCAGATCCGAGACAACCCGGCTCACATTGCTCCGGCCGGACCGCAATATTCGCGACTGGACTTCCGCTTCGAGCCGCCGTTCGATGTCTTGGGGATCGTCTGCGCTACCGGCATTCGACACCAATCCGGAACGAACCGTTTCGATCATCGCGCGCCGTCGGCAATCCCGCTGCGCCAGCGGCGCCAACGCCTGGCACAGCCAGTCACGCACCGGAACCCTACCCTGCTCTCCTCGTACATAAGGCCCAACGCTGCCATTGCTACCGGCTTCCTGCGCGATGAGTTTCAGGACCAGCAGCGCATAGCGCGGGCGCTTGGAAACGATTGATATCCGCTCCACCAGGTCCGGAAGCGCAACCCGCACCGCCGGCCGAGGTGCCGTCGGCGCGATCTGCGATGGCTCGAAGAGATCGGGTTGATAGAACATATCAGGAATCTAGCACATGCTGAGTCGGTGTGAATCCCCCTTTGCAATCTCACCGAACAAAAAGCATGGATGACACTTTACCGGCCCAGACCCCCTGTTTTCGGGCAAATCCCTCTTCCGGCCGGAGATTTTCCATCCTATGCACGCAACTCCACCAGAGGGAGCCTGCACATGAACAACACGGATCTCGCTGAAGCCCTGGCCGCCGATCATGGCCTCACCAAGGCTGATGCCCGCAAATATGTTGACTCGGTCTTCACGTCGATCGCCTCCGCCGCTGTCAAGGGCGACGAGGTGTCGCTGAACGGCTTCGGCAAGTTCAAGGTCAAGGACAGCCCGGCCCGGGAAGGCCGCAACCCCTCGACCGGCGCGACCATCCAGATCGCTGCTTCGAAGAAGCTGACCTTCACGCCCGGCAAGGCGGTGAAGGACCAGCTCAACGGCTGAGTTATAGGCGCCGCCGATCTCGGTCGGTGGCGCTCCTTCCCTTGTAAAGATTCACCCATGACACTTTAGCGCGCAGCAGCGCAAAGTCGGTAAAATGTCACACGTGCCACTCACCTATCACAAGTCCAAACCCAGGCTGCGCTCTGGCAAGGGCTGCAAGATGTCCGCACGATCCAGCTTATCGGGCGCCTGGCCCGGATCGCTGGGCTGGCCAGCGGCGGCCGAATTGCTGTCAGACAGCGGCGGCAAATCGGGCGGCAGGCCGGCCGGATCGCCCCCGCTCGGCAAAGTGTCGCCATCGATCGGACCGGGATTGAACGGTTCGCGCGGCGCGCCCGCCTTTTTCCCATCGATATCGAGCCGCCCCACGGTTTCCAGCGAAGAGGTCTTGTTGCCGGGATTGTGATCGAGCTGGCGCGCCAGCTTCTCCTTGTCGTCCACGATCATGGTGAGGTCCTCCCGCACACGGGTGACGCCGACATTGAACAGCCGCTGGTTGGAGAGATTGCGCTCCTGGCTGGACATGACCGTGATCGCCTTGTCGGTGGTGATACCCTGCGCCATGTGCATGTTGAGGCTGTAGGCCAAGTCCAGCCGGGACAGCATGGCATCGCCGACCGGCAGCGTCAGCCGCTTGTCGCCGCCCAGATCGACGGTCACGCCATTGGTATCGACACCGGCCACGCGCGCGGTGGCAGCGTTGAGCAATTCCCGCGGCTTGTCGTTGGCGGTCCAGCGGATCATGTCGCCCTCGCGCAGGGTGAGGATTTTCGTCTCCGAGAGCTGGAGCCGATCGCGCGTCTCGGTGGGCGACAATTGCTGTGGATAAAAACGGATCTTCTCCCGGCCCCGCAACAGGTCGATCCGGCCGTTGGCATGGACCTTGGTCACCTGGTAGCGTCCGCCCTCAAGACCAACATCGCGGGCGCCGCCGCGCCAGACCTCCAGCGTCTGACCCCGCTGATAATTGGCGGCATAGCGCAATTCCTCCCGCGTCATGTTGACGCGCTCATAGACGAGGAGACGAATGGCCTCTCCTTTGAGCGTCCCTTCGCTCGCCAGTCCCGCCTGGATGCGCTCATTGATGATCGCCCGCGCCTCGCGGCCCGAAGCGAACACGGCGGTTACCGCGCGCTCCTCCGGCGGCAGGGCAAGCCAACGATCCGCTGCATCCAAAGCCGGCCCATCGGACTCGATGACCTTGTCGCCCAGCACCCGCATCGCCTCGCTGGACTTGCCCCGGCTGGCAAGCTTGGCGACGATCAGCAATTTTTCCTCCTGGGATGTGAGCGGCTGGCCCGGTTTACCGATGCGGACATTCTGGTCCATACGCGCCATGGTGCCGCCTCCCGCCTGGATCATGGCAAAAGCCTTGCCGGCATCGATGGACGATAGCTGCTGGCGATCGCCAACCAGCGCCAACTTGTCGATGCCGAGCGCGTCAACGATCTGGTGGACCTTCAGCATATCGTTCGACGACACCATGGAGGATTCATCGACCAACAGGGTCGCACCGGCGAGCCTGGCGCGTGCCTCCTCATAGGCAGGGCCCTCCCGCCAGGTCACGAACCGGTGGTTGGCAAGGACGAAGGAGGCGATGGTCTGCGCCTCGATGCCGGCACCCGCCTTCATGTCGGCAACCATCTTGTTCTGGAAGGCGAGGCCCAGGATCGTCCGGCCCTCGGCTTCTGCCACCCGTGCCACAGCGGACAGCATCGTCGACTTGCCCGCACCGGCATCGCCCTGCACGGACACCGTGCGATCGGAGGAGGGGTGACTACACGAAAGTGACGCATCCGCACGCTAAGCGCGAACGTATGGTGAACGTTACGCGGCGAGCAACGAACTGATGGCGCGCAGTGGCCGCAGGACATCCGGATCGGGCCGATCTTCAACATTCCAGCTATAGTCGCCGGTGAGCGAGATATGTTCCCAGCCCAATGGCGCGACGTGACGTGCGATTTCGTCGGGCGTGCCGATATCAGCCAGCGCCA
The DNA here is from genome assembly GCF_013375555.1 of Sphingobium sp. EM0848. Lineage (NCBI taxonomy): Bacteria > Pseudomonadati > Pseudomonadota > Alphaproteobacteria > Sphingomonadales > Sphingobiaceae > Sphingobium > Sphingobium sp. EM0848. The sequence goes on along the minus strand of NZ_JABXWB010000003.1, from coordinate 73,895 downwards.
CTTCGAGATAGCGGGTGTTCCACAGGATGATGGCGGCGACGAGCAGGTTGAGGCCGGAGGCGCGATAGGTCTGGTTCTCGAACCGCCGATCACGCAATTCGCCGAGCTGGTTGAAGAAGAGCGCGCGTGCGAGCGCGTTGCGGGCCTCGCCCTTGTTGAGGCCCGCCTGGGTACGCCGGCGCAGATCAATGTCGCGCAGCCAGTCGAGCATGAAGATCGAGCGTTCGAGGCGGCCCAGCTCGCGCATCGCGAGGGCCAGTCCGTTCTGTCGCGGATAGGCGGACAGGCGGCGAAGCATCGCCGAAGCGGTGGCGGTGCCGGTGCGTATCGATGTGGCGAACCGCAGCAGTTCATCCCAATGCGCCGCGACATGACCCAATGCGATCGGTTCGGCCGTCATGCCGGCAAGCAAGGGGCCGGCTTCCTGGCCGGGAAGGAGGTGCAAACGACGCTGCTTGATGTCGCGCAGGCGCGGCGCGAAGCGGTAGCCGAAGAAGGGCATAAGGCCGAACACATGGTCCGATGCACCGCCTGTATCGGTGTAGTGCTCCTCGATTGTCAGGCCGGTCTGCTGATACAGCAAGCCATCCAGCACATAGGGAGCTTCGCCGGCGGTCGCCGCGATTACCCGGGTCGCGAAGGGGTCATATCGATCCGAGACATGGGTGTAGAAGGCAACGCCCGGTTCGTTGCCGCTGCGCGCGTTGATGTCGCCGATTGCGGCGCCACGGCCCCCGGCATGGAATTGCTGTCCGTCGCTCGACGAGGTGGTGCCGTCTCCCCACAGCGCGGCGAGCGGCATGGCGCGATGGGCGTCGATCAGCCTTCCCAGCGCTTCACCATAGGCGGCCTCGCTGATGTGCCAGTCGTGGAGATGGGCGAGCTGGCGCAGGCTTGCGCCTCGGCAGGTTTCCGCCATGCGTGTGAGGCCGAGATTGATGCCATCGGCAAGGATGACGGTGAGCAGCGCATTGCGGTCGTCGGCCTCCCGGCCCGAACGCCGATGGATGAAGCATTCGCTGAACCCGGTCCAGGCATCGACCTCAAGCAGGAGATCGGTGATCTTCACGCGCGGCAGTCGGTCATAGGCAGCGCGACGGGCAATCTCGGTGGCGGGTGGCGTTGCCGCTTTCAGCGGCGAGATGATAAGGCCGCTTTCGTCAAGCCTGACCTGGGGCAGCTCGCCCTGTCGGGCGAGGACCGTCACCTGTTCGATCGCCGTGTCGAGCCTGGCGCGCCTTTCCTCGATATGACGATCGAAGTCCGTTTCGATGGCGAGCGGCAACGGCCCCTTCTCGCGAAGCGCGTCGAAGGTGGCCGGCGGGATGAGGTAGCTATCGAAATCGCGGAACTGGCGGCTTCCCGAGACCCATATGTCTCCCGCTCGCAACCGCTCCCGTAGCTGGGACAAGGCGCATAGTTCATAGGCGGCGCGATCGACGATGCCGTCCCGCAGGACGAACGGCCGCCATGCGGAGGGCACAAAGCGCAGCGGCACGCGATCAGGCAAGCGCCGTTTGCCGGTCCGGTATAGCTCCGCGATGATGGTAAGCGCCGACAGGAGTCCCTGCACCGCACCGGCGCCGCGAAATTCGAAGGTGTTGAGAAAGGCACCGGCAAAGAGCTTCACCGTGCGATGCCGCTCGATCAATTCAGCGGTGCGATCGACGGTTTCCGGTCGCCCGAGTACTTCGGCCCGCGCGACCGCCACGGCGAAGCGCTGCCAATCCAGCGCCTCGATCTGCGCCAGAGAGTCCACACCGTTGGTGCGCGCTTCGATGAGAATGCGGCAAGACCCTGTGAGCGTCCGGAGATGGCCTTGCAACTCGCGCACCGTCTTGAGGGCTTTGTCACGGGTCCGGTTCTCGGCGCGACGCGACATGCTGCCCAACAGCTTGTCGAACATCGTCAGGGTGGCATCGGTCAGGCTTTCCTCAAGACGGATGCCCTGCGCCGCCAGCGTCGCATGGCGGCGCAGGGCATTGAGTTCGCCAAGGTGCTGGGGTGTGATCCGGCTGCCTTCGTCCGCCAGCCTGTCAAAAGTCAAAGCCGGGATCATGTCGGCACGGGCGCGATCGAGATCCAGCGCGCGGATATGAGTGAGCCGTTCGATCAGGCGTAGGATGTTGCGCGCTGCCGGCGACTGTGGTGCATTGCGCAGCCAGGATAGCCATGTCGCGGCTTGCCCTGTTCGTCGGGCCAGCAGATCGTCCAGCCCCTGCAGCGTATCGGGCCGCAGGCCGTTCGTGAGCACTTCATAGGTAAGCTGTTCGGCCTGCTGGCGAGCACGCCGGAGTACCGCTTCGAGAACCGATGAAGAAGGCAGGAGGATCTGCCGGCGCCGAAGTTCGTCAACGATGACCCCCGCCATCTGGCCGGGGTGGACGATGGTCTGTGCGATCGGGATCGAGAATGCGACAACTTCGTGGAAAGCCTTGCGGTCGAAAATCCTGAACCCGTGCGATCGTCGGATTTCAACGAGATGTTCGCGACGGGTCTGGTCCCGATGGGCATAGTCCGCGAAGGCTTCGGGCGCGACGCCGAGTTGCTGCGCCACATAGGCGAGCACAGGAGCGGGCGGGACTTCACCCGCTTCCAGCGCACGGCCAGGCCATCTCATATAGAGTAGGAGCATCGCGTAGCCGAGCCGGGTGGCATCGCCGCGACGGCGGCCGACAATTTCCAGGTCGTCACCGGTCAGCGTATAGTGCCGCGCAATCTCGCGCTCATCGAGCGGCGCGCCATAATGCCCTGCCCAGATTTCCGCGCTCACCAGTCGCCGTCTCGCCAAGCACTATCTCCTTCCGCGTCCTTGTCCGTCAGACGGTCCTCTGGCGGCCAGCAGGAATATGTCCGTTAACTCTGGACCTATAACGGCGATTCGGACAAGATCAGATAATGATGGGAAAACGGACAGGATTGGGCTGCATGTGGCGTTGATCGGCTATGCGCGCGTCTCGACGGCAGACCAGAAGCTCTCACTCCAGCTCGACGCGCTGAACGCGGCCGGGTGCGACCGGATATTCGACGATCACGCATCTGGTGCAAAAGCCGATCGGCCCGGCCTGGCCGAGGCGCTCGCCTATCTGCGCAGCGGCGACACGCTGGTGGTTTGGAAACTCGACCGTCTTGGGCGCTCGATGAGCCATCTGATTGAGAAGGTCGGCGAGCTAGCGACGCGAGGTATCGGGTTCCGCTCGCTCACCGAGAACATCGACACCACCACTTCGGGCGGGATGCTGGTGTTCAACATCTTCGGCTCGCTTGCCCAGTTTGAGCGCGATCTGATCCGGGAGCGCACCCATGCAGGCCTCAAGGCCGCTCGCGAGCGAGGTCGCCCCGGTGGGCGGCGGCCAGTGGTCACACCTGACAAGCTCCGCAAGGCGCGCGAACATATCGCTTCCGGCCTCACAGTTCGCGAGGCCGCCGCGCGCCTCAAGATCGGCAAAACCGCCCTCTACAAAGCCCTCGAAGCCACGGAGAAGAACACAAAGTCCCAGCGTTCCCGGTCCGTTCGCTCTTAGCGTGCAGATAAGTCACTTTCGTGCAGTCACCCCGAGGAGGCGATGATCAGCGTGGCCGATGCCAGCTGGCCGGGATTGAGTGGCTTCTCGCTGACTTCCTGGAGCCGGGCCGGCGCGGCGGCGGAATCGAGCATCGGGATCGCCTTGCCATTGCCCGCTTCCATGAGGGCGAGGATCTTTTCCTCTGTCTGGAGCGCATCACGGGTGGTCACCATGTCGGAGGCACGGCCCACGCCGCGCAGGAGCAGACCCTTGTCGACCAATTGCTCGATCCGCCGCTCGACATGCTCGATGGTGACACCCTTCAGCCCCAGATCGAGCGCGGTCTTGGCGATCTTATGCTGTTCGAACGCCGCCTCGCGCTCGGAATGGATGCGCACGGCCGAGGCGACCACAAGCTGAGCGCGACCGGCGGCCGGGGTTTGAACGATGCGCGCGAGCCGGTGATCGACGAGCGGGTCATCATGGCCCAGGAGTGACCCGAGCTTGGCCATGGCGGTCTCGACGGCGTCTTTGACCGCCCGATAGCCCCGCTCCAGCGGACCCTCCGCCTGAATGACGCCGGCCCGCGCAAGGGCGGCATCGGCCAGTTCCTTGCCGGTAAAGCCAAGGCCCTCAGCCTTGTCCTTCCAGCCCTGCACAAGCGCCGGCCTGTCACTGACATTGAGCTTGGGGGCGCGGCTGTTGATGGTGATCTGGTCCCGCGCCTTGTGCGAAGTGAGGTCCAGTCCCGCGACCTTCTCCAATATGGTCGCGCGGCGCTGACTGAACGCCTCCAGCACCGCCTTCGGCACACCCGCTATCTCGAATGTGCCATGCTTGCCCTTCAGGTCGAGTATATAGCCAAGCTTCTCAATTTCGGCGCGCAGAAAGGCGTGGTAGATGGCGCCGATCACGCTGTTGTTGCTCCAGATCTTGTCCGCATGGAGCGCCTGCCATTGGCCGTCCAGCATCTTCGTCAAATTGGCGATGACGGCATGAACATGGCCCTGGGGATCGAGCGCGCGGCTCGTATCATGTTCGAACAGGGCATAGACCAGATTGCCCGTCGCAACCGGCACCTTCCTTCCCTCCACATCCTTGCGGCCCTCGGCAAGATTCTTCTCCACCCACACCATGGTCGCCTGCACCGCTGTCATATTGGCGGTGAGGATGCGGCGGTCGCCTGCCACATAGGCCATGACCGAGGCGGACTTGGGCATGGAGAAGGTGAGGTCGATACCGGCTCGCCGATTCTCGACTTGCGCCACCTTCTCGCCAGTGGGCAATTCCCCGTTGAGGATGGCCTCGAAACTCTCTTTGCCGACCTCGCCGGAAAGACCAAGGTCCCGCGCCCCCTCCCCGGCCCAGAGGCTGGCCTCGGACGAACCCTCAACCGTGTAATAATTGTCCTGCGCGAAATAGCTGGCGGCGCCTGACGCGGAGCGGACGGGAGCGACCGAAAGCATCGATCAGATCCCCATGTCCAGGTTATCGTCGATGCCGCCGGAGAAATCCTGGCGCAGCTCGACGAGCGACTGATCCTCGACTGGAGCTGCCTGCGGAGCGTTGGGTTCGGCGCGGTCCGCGGTACGGTCGCGATGCTGGAGATCGGTCTGCTGCATGCCACCCCGCTGCGCCTGCGAACCACCCTCCTTTCCGTCGCCCACCAGCGCAGACGGTGCGGCCGGGCTGACCCGATCACCATGCCCCTCCCCTGCCCTACCGGCTGCATCAGCATGCTCATCTTCCACGCCGTCGGTGAGGATGCGGGCAGCCAGTTCTTTTGCGAGATTATAGGCCGGGTCGAGCACATCCTCCGCAACCTGCGCGGCCCCGTCCCGGCCGCCCGCCTCCCCTTCATCCTCCGCGAAATAATCCTCCGGCCGCCTATTTTGCACCGGTTCAATATGGGCGCGGCGCACGAAGCCTTCGGCAACCTTGGGATAGGCTTTCCACTGGAGAAGAACCCGCGCCGCCGGAAAGCCCTCGGGGAATTTCACGAAGCCGTGGAGGGCAGGCAGGTTGGTGATGTCGTCGGGGAGAACGAGGGGCTCGACCTGCTTGCGCGCGGTGAGCGTCGAGGCGTCGCGGGTCTGGTTGTAGCCATAGCTGTACGCCTCATCCATCTGCCGGACTTCGCGGCTGCCGATATAGTGCGAACATTCCTCGGCGGTCTTGATATCGCCGGTCGCGAGGATCAGCTTGGTGCGCGCCAACGACGACAGGTTGCGCGCGCCTTCCTCACCATAGACCTCGACCAGCTTCTGGAAACTGTGGAGCCCCAGGATCATCGCCCCGCCGAAATTGCGGGCCGTCTGCAGCCCCTTTTCGATCGCGGGCAAGCGATGCAGCGCGCCGACCTCGTCGAACAGGAACCAGGTGCGCAGCGAGCGCGTGCGCGGCAGGGTCATCAGGCTGTTGATGGCGATGTTCATCCAGAGCGTCAGCAGCGGCTTGTTCATCTCCAGATCGTCATAATCGGAGGTGACGAACAGGATCGATCCGGGCGCCTTGTCTGCGGTCATCCACTGCCGGATCGAGAAGGGCTCGCCCTCGTCCGGCAGGAAGCGCAGCACCTGCGCATTGGTGTTGAACACCGCGCGAATGGACTCGGCCATGCGGGCGGCTTCGGGCGCGGTCAGCGGATCGGCGATGGTGTTCGCAAGGGTGCGGTGGACGCGCTTCAGGTCCGCGGTCATCAGGTTCTCCGCCAGAGCCAGATTGCTGGTCTGGCCGCGCTCGATGAGCCGCATGCACATTTCTATGAACAGGGTACGAGCAGCGAGCGCCCAGAAGGGCTCGGACGAGCCCCCGTCGGAGGGGATCAGGGCGACGGCGGCCGAGGTGAAATGGCTGTAGGTCGAGCAGTCGTTGAAGATCGACCAGGCCGGGCAGCGCACGTCCATCGGATTGAGGATCGTGTCGCGGTCGGGATCGTAGAAGGCCTCGACATAGGCGCCGGTCAGGTCGAAAACGACCGCCGTATCGTGGCGCTGGCGCATCTGCGTGATGAGGCTGCGCAACTGCGTGGTTTTACCCGCGCCGGTGGTGCCAAGCAGCATGGCGTGGGATTGCTCCATCCGATGCGGATAGGAGATACCGGCGAGCGAATAGGGATGATGAATTCCCCTCGCCTTCCGCTCCCCAAAGGGAAGGTTCAAAACCTGCTCCGGCGTCATGCCGGGACAAAGCTCGGCGACATCCTCTTCGAATGCGGCATGGTTATGCTGGTCGACCTCCGAACGCAGCAGTTCGACATCGACCAGCATGGCGCCGCGCTCATGGCGCTCCTCCAATATGGTCTTGCCGCGCCGGCGCGACATATCGACGAACCAGATGGCGATTGGCACGGCAAGGAACAGAGAGATGAGGACCGAGCCGAACAGCCCGCGCATCGCCTCGGCCCAGGCCTGCTTCACCTCCGGGATCGCGGGCACGACCACCATGATCGTGCGCAGGATCTGACCGCTGGGCAGGGTCACATTGACCCGCTTGATGGGGCTCAGACCCACCCAGTTCCAAAGCTCGGCATAGAGCTTCATGCAGATCATCTGAAAACCATGCTCGTCGAGCTTGATCGACATGATGGCGAACCACGACCCGACGAACAGCAGGAACCACAGGATGATGGGCAATTTGACGCCCGAAAACCACATCAGCATCTCATGGGTGACGAGCTGGCTGCCGCGGGTAAAATTACCCGAGTTGCGCTGCACTTTCCCGCGTGCCGAATGATGGGTCAGGGGCACGGCCTGGCCGTTGGAGCGGATGTCCTTACGCGCCATGATATTGCACCAGGCGCTTGTCGGTTTCCGCGATGATGCGGTCCCGCAACTGGGGATATTGTTCGCGGACAATGACGTCCAGGGCGAGGTGCTGAAACTCGGCGATGCGGGCCAGCCGCCGCTGCGAAAGACTGCCCTGTTTATGACTGGCGAGATAGGCCTCGACCGCGCTCCGCAGGACTTCGGCGGGCGTCATATTGCTGGTGCCGGCAAGGGCACGAATTGCTGCCCATTGCGCGTGGTTCAGCCGGATCGTTGCCGGGTGATAATCTCTGCTCAAAGCCCAAGCCTCCTTGATGGAGACTGGTGGGAAATGCGGAAAGCACGTCGGCTATAGCATGGGCATGACGACACAACAAGGAAAGCGCGCGCGCCAACTTGCGCGGTGCTGCGAGCACCGCTCGAAATCGCTGAAATCCGGCAATCTCGAAGTCCCCAATGGGAAGGTGCTATGCGCACCGCAAATTATGGCGATATGAATTACGCTATTTCAATAGCTTAACTGCACCCCTTGGTGCGTGGGGTGTGCATGCAAAATGCCCCTGTTGCTGGAGTGCGGCGAGAGACCTGCCATCGCCAAAAACCGGCCGGAAACCGTGCTTCCGGCGGGAATTCCATAGTCCATCCGGCGCCTAAGAAGCAAGCCCGTTCCGGCCCACAATCGGCAATCCGTCAGCAAATGGCCATCATCTGGGGCGAAACTCCTTGCCGCCCGATGGCATCCCTCATCGCGCCGATTTCGACTAAAACAAAGGATGAATTTCATGGCTGTGATCCTCTCCCGCGAGGAACTGTACGACCTTGTCTGGCGGACCCGCATCCGCGATCTGGTGAGGCCCTTCGGGCTATCGGAACCGACGATCAAGAAGCGCTGTAGCGAGAAGGATATTCCCCTGCCCAATGTCCGCTATTGGACGCAGCGAGGCAAGGGAAACCAACCTCCTATCCCTCGCCTCCCGCCGCGCGGCCCCGGGATGGACGAACTCGTCAGCATCGAGCCAAATCCGCAACGCCCGGTGCCCATATATTTGACGGAGGAAGAGTTGCTGGGGCCGGTGCCCGACCCGCCCGAATTTGCCGAACCGCTGGACGATATCCGGCAACGCTATCTGGCCGAGGTGGGCACTCCTGAAGTGTCGCGTGACCTCTCCGGGCCACACCATAAAATCCGCGCGCTGCTGGCCGAAGACGCGGAGCGCAAGAACCTTCAAATCGAACGCGGCTACGCCTACGGTTCCGACGCCCCACGCTTTGAAACCGCCTTCGAGCAGCGCCGCCTGCGTATCCTTAACGCGCTCATGATGGCGGTCGCCAAGGCGGGCGGGTTGATCAAGATTTGGGACCATTATGCCCGGTCGACCATGCTCCATATCCACGACATAACCATCTACCTGTATCTCGACGATGCGGCGGTGTGTGAGAAGCGTCAGGAGCGACGTTATTCAGGCGAGCCGAAAATGACGGGGATTCTGCAACTCGACCTTCAACGGAGCTGGGACCAGCGCACCCCCGATGCCTGCTGGTCGGACGATAAGGGCGGACCGATGGAGGTTAAAATCGGCGCGATCGTCGCGGAATTTTTCGTCCAGGCGGAGGCCGCCTATCGCGCATTCCGCATCTCGGAAAACAGCCATCGCGCCTACCGCAAAGCCGCCCATCTTGAATGGGTCGCAAAGGCCAAGGAGAAGGCAGAAAAGGAGAGGGTCGAACGGGAAGAAATGTTACGCAAGGCGCGGATCGATCATCTCATGGGAGTGTCGGCCGACCATCAGCGGGCACAAACCATTCGCGCCTTCGTCCACAGCGCGGCGGACACTCTTTCCCCTTCCCCGCAACTGGAAAATTGGGCAGCCTGGGCGCTCTCGGTCGCGGCTGATCTGGACCCGATAAGCAACGGCCAGCTCTCCGAAACATTGCTGGAAATTGCCACGACGTCGCTTGGCTAATCGTCGCTATGTGGGCAGGCACGACGACACGAAAACGCCGCGCCTGCCGCTCATCTTATGCCGCTTCCCAAACCCGGTTGAGTATCTGGGCGGCCATCGCCGCCTTGTCCTGCGGGAGAAAGCGCCCGTAATGGTTGGCAACCATTTCCGGCGTGTCCTGGATGGCGTAGCTTGCCTGTTCGTAGGAGCCGGTCTGCTTCAAAATATGGGTCGCCAACACGTCCCGCACGTTGTGCGGCCCATGAGGCAGCAAGCCCTTGATCGCCCCGCGCCCCGTGTAGGGGTTGAACACGCCATAGCGTTGGATCACCAGCCGCCATGCTTCGTAGAAGGTGTTCTGGTCATAGGAGGCTTCCCGGCTGTTGCTCTTCATGGTCTTCACGAAAAATGTGCCTGGATCAGCGGCGCCGTTCAGCAAGACCGCCCGATCCCGTTCGATATAGGTATCGATGTAGCCGTACAGCCCGCCGAGGTCGGGCAGGAGCAGCCGGAAAGGTTGCCCGGCGAAGAAGGAGGAGTGCGCGTTCTTGAACGCGACTGAGGGCACGAAGACCTCCCATCCCTGATCCCGGTTGCTCCATCGGATTTCACCGCGCTTCCACGCCTCAAGCTGCCGCTCCGGTCGGGGAACCTCCCCGCGTGGGCATACCATGAGCTGGCGCAGATTTTTCTGTCTGAGGCCCAGATGAAGACCCAGGCGAAGGAGCAGATAGGACCGCACGGTTTCGGCCGCAGCGCGGGGATAACGCCGCGCGTCGGGCCGGTATTTCAGGACCTCCTCGGCAATCTTCAGATATTCGGCTACCGGACTCGGCGCTTCCAGAATGGGCAATATCGGCTCGAATGGATCGCGATGGATCCGGGCCACGCGCGCGATCTGCTTGACCCGCGCGGCCGCATGCGCGTGCATGGTATCGCAGGCCTGATTCCAGTCCGATTGGATCGAGGCGACATCCTCGTCTGTCACCAGTTCCTTGATAGGCGTCAGCCGCTTGGCCAACTCGGGGTGCTGGCGAAGCCAACCCGTCTCGGCTCGGACGAGAGCCATGCCGTTCTGGAGCATGTCGCACTCCCAGCGAGTGAAAAAGCCCCGCCGCCTTTCGCGCCATTGCACATACCAGTCCCACACTCGCGGAAAGATCAACATCGCAAAGCTGAGGTCGCGAAGCGGAACGCCAAGCCCCTGAACCGATCCGCTAGGTGAAGCCGCTAAAGCGCCGAACATGAGGCCAAAATGCTCGACCCTCTGAAACGCAGTTTCTTCATTCCACACGCCGATCCGCTGGAACCCGATCTCGGTCAGGGCGGATGACTTGAAGCGAATGAGATCGGCCATTTCCGCCGCCAACCGGGGCGGTGCATCCGCGAGTGCATCGGCCTGTTCCTCGTCACCCTCGACCCTCCCGTCATCCATCTCGATCGGCGGGGCCTTCGCCTTCCTGCCGATCAGCTCGGGAAACCGGATAGCATAGCGGCTTTTCATCGCCTGCGCCTGAAAGCGGCGGTACTCCGTTGCGCCAGAGATCACCACGTTCTGGACCCACTCCAGTATCTCCTGTTGCGCCTTTAGGGATCGCGTGTTGAAATCGTCGGGGAGGTGCCAGGCCAGCCGCCGCTGCTCAGCCCGTGCCACGCCTTTGACTTCGATACCGGACGCAGCGCGGGCCGGATGCGGGAGCTTGGCTTTGAAATATCCGGCCGGGAGGCCGTAACGGGTTTCAATGCGGGCGAGGATTTGGAGGCTGGCAACGCCTTGTGGCGTGCGGCGGCCACTGAGCCATGCCTTGAAGGTCGCGCTGTTGAACGTTTCGCCTGGCCGAATAATCGCCTTGTGAAGCGTATAGTAGCTTTCCGAAAAGCGAGACAGATGCAGGAGCAGTGCATCCCGAAACCCCGGCGGGTCAATCCATTCGGCTGAATTCGGGACTGGCTGTTCCACGACCGGGGCGGGCTTCCGTCCGCGCGTGGACGGGAGGGGTTCGTTCGCGTCGCGGCAAGCGCGGCGTGACTCAATGGGCATTGCAGATCATATCCATTTTCTGATGTGATTTACCGGGCCGGACGGCACGGCTGCGAGCTAACGCCCGCGCCACATCGAATTAATATGTTGCAAATTCAATATTTTATGACATTCAAGCAACGATGGACTGGTTAAATCATATCGCGTGAGATTGGGGAAAATCTGGCTCAGCTTTCGGCTAGTCGCCGCTCGCAGACCAATTTCACCAGTTCGTGAAGGCGACCGACGCGCTCCCCGAGCCAGTTCAACTCCTCGTCCGTCACCTTATAATGGGGCGAATAGCGGGCGTTGACATAGGCCTGGCGCAACAGCTCAAAACAGCGGCGGCCGAATTTGTCATCACGCGGCCATGCTTCAATCAGTTCGGGGGCAATTTCCTCTGCCTGACCGCGCATAAAGGTGAGCTTGTGAGACTTCGGGGAATACAATGTCAGCACCAGCATGGTGCAATGATATAGGCGCTCAGCAGCCTGATGCATCAAGAATGCCGCGTCGCGAACCTTTCGCACACCACGGTAAAATTCGGCACCTAACCGTGCACTCTCAGCCTGTTCAAACCAGTAATTGAAATATTCCTGAGCTTCCGCTCTTGCTTCGGCTGGAGGAAGTTTACGCGGCGTAACCAGCCCAAACCCCTCTGCCTCGTAGAGCGCGATTCCCTGCTTGGCGATGTCGACGAAAAAGGGTCGTCCCTGCTCAAGCCTCTTGTTCACATCCGTGAGGCTATGAACAATAAAGCCCACCGGGGCACTGAGACTGCCGGTTATTGTCACCTCGCGCATAAGCCGATCCTCAGCGCTTGCCCAATAATCCACTATATCCGTCAGCCGCTCGTCATTCACGACGACCAAAATGTCATAGTCGGATTTGTAACCGCCTATCGGGTCGTTAACCCAATCGCCCCGCGCGTAACTACCGTACAAGATTACCTTGAGAATGCGCGCTTGTTTCTTCCATGGCGCCGTGGTTGCTCCGATGGCTGTGGAGAACTCCTCAAACAGGATGCGCACCACCTCTTCCAGTTCCTGCTGGTTCGGCGCCGGTAGATGATCCAGGTCGGTACGCATGATAGGATTACCCTGTCGGGAGAAAGCTTATAAAGCAAGAGCTAAGCCCTCAAACACAGGCAGCGAAGCCTCGGCATGCGCCGGTAATATCACACGCCACCCCTTCTGTGCGATAGAACGAAACCAGAACCTCTTGCTTACCGAATCTCTCGGCGATAGGGTAGCCACCAAATTTATTGTCGCAGCCTTGGGGGCATATGAGTTACCGGCTAATCGATCTTTTCTCGGGAGCCGGCGGGATGACGCTGGGGTTCACCGATCGCCGGTTCTGCGGTGGTTTCGAAAGTGTGTGGTCGCTGGATTTTGATGCAGCGGCCGTGGAAACGCATCGCGCCAATTTCGGGCCGCACGCGGACCACGGCGATATAGAGGAATGGGTTTCCTCGAATCGCCCTATCCCTGCCGCCGACATCGTGATCGGCGGCCCCCCCTGCCAAGGCTTTAGTCTACTCAACAAACGCCGTGTCGGCGATCGTCGTCGTGCGCTCTGGCTCCCGTTCATGGATGTAGTTCAGCGTAGCGGCGCTTCGATGTTTGTGATCGAGAATGTGGCCGAGCTATATAAGTCACCCGAGTGTGTCGAAATCGAGAAATACGCGAAAAAGCTCGGCTTCAACACCGTGAAGGAAATCCTTTTGGCGGCTGATTATGGCGCTGCGCAGACGCGCAAGCGCACTGTCATTATCGGCTACAAGCGCGGAATGACTGCTCCGCAGTTTCCGCCGCTCCCCACCCATGCACAGCCTAATTCGATCACAAACTTACCGGCCTGGAGGACGGTCCGGGATGTGATTGCCAATCTTCCAAAGCCAGTCGGCACAGAAATTCGTAAGGCCAAGGCTCCGCTAAATTTGCATTTCGGGCGGACCCCGACCGAAAAGAGTCTCAAGCGCTATAAGGCCGTCCCTCCGGGCGGAAACCGTTTCGATCTCCAGCGCAACGCCCCGGATATTACGCCCGATTGCTGGATTAGAAAGACCAGCGGGGGAACCGACTTGTTCGGGCGTCTCTGGTGGGATCGACCCTCCGTCACCATCCGCACTGAGTTCTTCAAGCCTGAGAAGGGCCGCTATCTGCACCCCGATCAGGATCGTCCAATCACGCATCGCGAGGCCGCGCGCATCATGGGCTTTCCTGATGACTTCAAGTTCGTGGGGACGAAAGTTGAGATCGCGCGTCAGATCGGCAACGCCGTCCCTCCACCGCTTGCTGGAGCGATCGCGTCAGTAGTTCGCCAGATTCTTGACGGAAAAATGAAAGCCGCAGCTTAAAGCGGCTCAATCTCCAAGGCACCGGTTCGGTGGGTTTCGTCATGATGCAGGTTGCATAGCGTGATGAGGTTTTCGGCTGTGTTCTCTCCTCCGTGGGCATGCTGTTTAATGTGATGCGCTTCTAAGTAGTTCGGCACCAGCCTTTGGCTGACCCCCTTAACTGAAACTGGTCGGGCTGCGCTCCGCGCGATATTATGTCGACGTCGTCAGCACGGAGGTTGCTTTTTGCTATGGTGCTGGAGAGCCCGTAAAGTAGTTTGGACCCGGGGCGCCTCGATCACCCCCATTGGCGCCAGGGAGCAGCCATGTTCCTGGAGCGCGTTCCTTAGAGTTCTTTTCGGTGAGGTCCCCACGCTGGCGGCACTGGTGAGAGGAGAGTCTCGATGGAGATCATGCACGAACGTGTCGCTGGTCTGGATGTACACAAAGCGATGATCGTGGGCTGTGTACGCCTGGCGTCGGAGGGCAAGACAAGCCGGGAATGCCAGTCCTTCGAGACCACGACGGCGGGCCTGTCGTCCTTGCTGGCGTGGCTGACGGACTCAGGCTGTAGCCATGTCGCGATGGAGGCGACCGGGGTCTACTGGAAGCCGGTGTGGAATATCCTGAGCGAGGGCCCCTTCGATCTGATCCTGGCCAATGCCGCGCACATCAAGAATGTTCCGGGCCGCAAGACCGACGTCAATGACGCGACCTGGATTGCCGATCTGGTCGCCTGTGGCCTGATCCGGGCGAGCTTCGTTCCCGACCAGGCGACGCAGGAGCTGCGTTCGCTGATGCGCATGCGCAAGCAGCTGATCCAGGAGCAGACCCGCCACACCCAGCGGATCCAGAAGACGTTGGAAGAGGCCAATATCAAACTGGATTCGGTAATCAGCGACATCATGGGCGTGTCGGGCCGCCGGATGATCGAAGCGATGATCGCCGGGATCCGCAATCCGGCCAGGCTGGCGGCCCTGGCCGATGGACGGGTCAAGGCCACTCCCAAACATCTGTATGATGCGCTGCATGGGCGGCTGACCGATCATCACTGTTTCATGCTCAGGCTCTACCTCGAGCAGTATGACGCGCTGGACAAGGCGATCATCGAGATCGATCGGGCAGTTGATGCCGCAATCGCTGCCATGGACCAGCAGGTGGCGCCCGGGCGAGCCACCTTTCGATCCCTGATCCATCTTCTCAACACGATGCCGGGCATCAGCACCCTGTCGGCCACCAGCATCCTGGCGGAAACCGGCACCGACATGAGCCGCTTTGCCACCGCCGGGCATTTTGTCGCCTGGGCCGGGCTGTGTCCGGGGCAGAATGAGAGCGCCGGCAAGCGCAAATCCTCGCACCTGCGCAAGGGCGGGCGCTGGCTCAAGACCGTGCTGGTCCAATGCGCCTGGTCTGCCGTGAAAAAGAAAGACAGCTATTACAAGGCGCAGTTCAACCGCTTGCGCAGCCGGCGGGGACCCAAGAAAGCGATCTGTGCGGTCGCCGCCGCCATGCTCACCGCGATCTGGCACATGCTCACAAACGGCGTCGTACATCAGGATCTTGGCATCGACCACTTCGACCGTCGCTCCGCCGAATGCAAAGCCAGGCGTCTGGTCGCCCAGCTCACCAAGCTTGGCTTCCAGGTCGAGCTTCAACCAATCGCAGAGGCCCCATGATCCACAGACAATCGGTTTTGTTTCTCCTTAGCGATGATCGGAGGCAGGGAACCCGTGCGGCCAGCCGCATCCCACCCAACGACACGACCAGTTGTCCCGTCGCATGACTTCCCGTCGGACGATCTCCGGGATATGGCGATCATGTGCCGGAGCCTGCTCATCTCGCATCAATACATAAACGCCGACCGGCAGTGATGGATCGCCGCTAGTCCGTGTAACTACCGGCCAACCGTCCTCAGTTCTGAGCTCTCGGGTACGACGCGCCCATTCGCTCACATTGCCGGCGACATACCGCAATTCCTCCGAGGTGATCGGCTTGCCCACATTGGCTCGGAAGAACCGCAGCAACTTATCGCGCACCCCAGCCTCACTCTTACGAATCTGGTTCGCCATATTCCAACGATGTGCGGCGTCGCGGTCCTGCCGATCCTCTGCAAGCATATACTGGTCAGGCTTCATTACAGGCGGCAGGTCAGTACCGTCACCACCTTCCGCGTCAGCATCCCGCTGTTCGCGTGCGGTCATCCCGGACAGGATCGGCCAGCCTTCCTCAACACGAAGCTCACGGAGTCGTCTCGCATATTCGCTAATACCCGCGACGATCATCAATTCGTCGCCGTCGATCACTTGGCCGGGAAAGGTTCGAAGATAGGCGAGGATGCGTTCACGGGCAGAGAGATTCGATCCCTGCGGGAGCAGCGAACATCCTAGGTCCTGGAGCTGCTTATGGGCAGGCACGAGCGCTCGGACCTGATCTCTCAGGCCGCTCTCTCGAAGGTGCTGCTCGAAATTAGTGAGAAGCTCAATCAGGCCGCGCCGCAGCGCCTCCGCATCGTTCCCGCGTGGTCGCCTCGCCATCAGCCTTCTGCCCGGGGCGAGAGGATATAGTAATTGCCGTCCGCCTCCGCCCGGTACACCACCAACTCCACAAAATCATCGTCAGTGGCAATCTGCAACCAAGTAGGCTGTGCTCCGGGACGAACGCTCTGATAGTCTGGAGATGAGCAAATAATTTCGAGCATTTCGGGCGGCAGAGGCTGGAAGACTAAGCCATCAACGGGCAACATCTTCGCCAAGAACGGAACAACGTCGTGTCTGCTCGTCACCTGCGCCAACACGCCCTCTAATTCTTTGCTTAGTCCCTTCAAAGTTCGCCCCGCCCGGTCACACTATCCACCCTACTCAAGATCGCGGACGCAGGTTTAAGCTCGCACTCCCAAAGAGTCACCACCTTAAAGCCTAGCACGGTCAACTCCTGCTTGGCGGTAAGGTCTCGCTCCTTGTTGCGTTCGATCTTGGCCCGCCAAAATTCTATGCGAGTGGCGGGCAGCTTGGATCGGCGACAGCCTTCATGCCCGTGCCAAAAGCAGCCGTGTACAAAAATTGCCGTCTGATATTTGGGCAGCACGATGTCGGGAGAGCCCGCAAGGTCATCTAGATGAAGGCGGAAACGATACCCTGCTCGATGCAAAACGCTTCGCACCAAAAGCTCCGGCTTGGTGTTCTTGTTCCGCACACGGCTCATATTGGCGCTTCGCGCTTCCGGCGTTATTCGATCGACCACAGAATGGTAATAGCGCTGATGACGGGAGAGTGGGAGAAAAACCGCAGCTCAGAGGCAGGAAACATGATCTAAGCCGGGCGCGGTTAGCGGTCCTCGGCCTTCATGGTGCCCACTGAACCCTGGAATTGCCTTCACCCTCAGCCCGCTCCCAACATGCTTCAATGAGAACACATAGAGAACTTCAATCCATTAAAACACACTCTCATGCGCCTCCATATCGTTTCGGTGTAGAAACCCTCTAGCCAACGTACTCAACTTATGCATTTTCTTTAGAGGGCAAGGGGGTGCATTTGAGTATTTACGATCAAAAACCGCAACGCTTCTTAAAGCGCCTGCATCGAAAAATCGAGAACCCTCATACCCGCCTGTATTGTGCAGGCTTTGAGTTGGGCGAGTGGCGCTGTAAGCAATTCGCATTTCATTTGGCCGAATGGCTACCCGATTATGCGCTTCCCGAAGAAGAATTACGATTTGACCATGGGAACGTGTTAGTAAAATTGAACCAGGCGGCAGTTAGAGTTTACACTAGCACAAAATATGCTTCTCGGGGTGAAGCTGGCGAAATTGCGCTACACGCGATATGCCGCGATTTTTTCAAAACAATTCCGTTGTCGCCGCGAGTGTTTTACAAATCTGCGTCCAATGACGTGGTCAAGGCATTCGATATGGTACACGCCCGGTTTCCGAGCGATGGATCGGTTCAGATTTGGTTAGGCGAGTCCAAGCTTTTCAAGTCCGGTGCATCAGCGATTGCGGACGCGATCAAATCGATAAAGCTTCACATTGATGAAGGCTTCCTTTCCAATCAAAAATTGCTTCTTGGCCCACAAATACCGAAATCCACACCGCGATATGATGAAATTATGCAGCTTTTCAGCAGACAAGAAAGCCTAGATACGCTGATAAAGAATGCAGTATTTGTAGTAGGAATATTGTGCGATAGTAAGGCTGTGTCAGCGGCAAAAGAACATGGCCAAAGCTATTTTGAAGCAGCCATCGGTGAACTTGAAGCAATAGAAACTAAGCTATCCGCAAGTGGACTTCCCACAAAATTAAAACTTGTCTTAGCCTACATTCCCTTGGCTAGCAAAAAGGAATTCGTTAGCTCGTTCGACAATCGCCTTAAGGGGCTGCAATGAGTATCTCAAATACCAACTGGATAGAACTTGCTCAGAAGAATGAGTTTGATTTGAAAGGTGACGTCTTTTCGATCTTGCAAGATGCGTCGAACCGGATTCAAAACGCTCCGGCGGATGACCCTGAACTTCTCGCGACAATACCGCGCCTTGCCGATCTAATGGCCCGCCGAAATGAGCTTCAATCTTTCAGCGAGGCGTTTAGTGCTCTGGCACGTTCCGTTGGCTTATGGAACTATATTGATCGTTCATCGGCATCGGCCCAAGATGAACTGGCCGCAGAGCGTGCGACGATTCCCGGCCTAGGTCTAACCCTCCATCGCGAACAATTATCGGCCCTTCACACTCTAGCAAGCGGCAAAAACCTTATATTGAGCGCGCCCACAAGCTTCGGTAAAAGTATTCTGATTGATGCTCTTCTATATCAACCAAAATTCCGGCGAGTGGCAATTGTCCTGCCCACTATTGCTCTGCTCGATGAATTCCGAAGACGCCTCATCACTAGGTTTGGTGAGACATTTGACGTATTAATGCATCATTCCGAGAAGGCAAGTCGCGAAAAGGTCATTTTTCTGGGAACTCAGGAAAGGTTGATCAACCGCGATGACCTAGGTACCCTCGATCTCGTCGTCGTTGACGAATTCTACAAGCTCGATCCTCACCGAAAAGACGATAGATCGGTGACGCTAAACGCCGCAGTCTATAAACTTCTCAGCAAAGCTCGTCAGTTTTTCTTTTTAGGGCCAAACATTGATGGGGTCTTAACATCAGAAGGTAGCCGATGGAGATTCGAATTCCTAAGAACCCGATTTTCCACAGTCGCCGTTGATACGATCGACCTCAAATCCGTTTCCAATAAAGATGTTCGCCTACACCAAGAAATTAAGATGCAGTCCAATTGGCCTGCGTTAGTTTTCGTCTCGTCACCAGACAAGGCGAACAAACTTGCCAGCGACATAGTCGAGAATGGAACCAAGCTTGGCAATGGAACTGCTCTATCCAAATGGATGGCAGATAATTATGGAGGAAAATGGGAACTTTCCGAGGCAGTTGCAGCGGGGATTGGTATTCACCACGGCCGCATCCCAAGGGCACTCGCCTCCCGGTTTGTTAAACTTTTTAACGACAGAAAAATACCGGTCCTAATTTGCACTTCGACCTTGATTGAAGGAGTAAACACCGCAGCCAAGTCAGTCATGATTTATGACAAAACAATTGCGAACCGCCCCTATGACTTTTTTACGTTTTCAAACATTAGAGGTCGCGCCGGAAGGCTAGGAAAGCACCACGTAGGTCAAGTTTATCTATTCCATGAACCTCCCGATCATGAAGACGTCGAGGTAACGGCGCCACTCTTCGGCGATCCTGAACAGGCCCCCGACGAATTCGTCGTCCATATGGACGATGTAGACCTTTCTCCAGTTGTGTCTGACCGCCTTGCAGACATGGCAGAGAGAGTAGGTTTAGAACCTCATCAGATACGTCGATTCTCAGGATTAGGAGTAGAGACGCTAGTCGGGCTGCGAGCTGCTGTAGGGGCCGCCGTGCGCGCTCGAGCCGCGATCGCGTGGAGCGGCAGACCCTCATACGATAATCTCGCTGCGACTTGTGAAGTTATTTGCAAAGTGACGAAGGCACAAGTTTTTGGATGTGGATCGGCTCGCCAACTCGCCTTATACATCAGCAAATTGAGACAAAGCGCGACTATGAAGGAATTTTACCATTGGCACTCGGAGAGTTATAAAGGACTACCGCAGAGGATTGATAACGTTTTTAAGTTTCTCCGTGCAGCTGAATTCAGTTTACCCGAATACTTTGCGGTGGTTGAGCTATTTGCGAAAATTAACATGCCGTCGCGAACATTAGATTATTCGCTGATTTTAGCAGAACTGCCTAGATGGTTTCGCGACGAAAGCCTGAAAATCCTTGAGGAACAAGGCGTTCCAATTCAGATATCCGAGAGATTTCTGCGTAATGGCGACACTGTCACGACTTTGGGGACCAGACTCCGTGCGATCGCCCTAAATGAGCAATCACAAATGTCGGCAATGGAACGGCAATGGATAGCAGATGCCATTCCACGGTAGAATTACACTCAGATAGAATCATGTAAATCTTCAGTAAGGCTTCCCAATGATTGATGATCTCATAATTGGCACTACCGCAAATTTTTTTTCATGCCAAAAGCCAATAAATGCCGCCGTCGTCGAACGCCTCTTTACGAGTTTGCGCAGCGGTTCGCGAAAGCCATCCACCAACCTATTTCGCCACGTCCGAGAAGCCCATGATGGCAGCGTGATTTCAGCCATCTGCTTTTCACACGAGCGAGCCGCCGGTTTCTTAACAGCGGAGAAGATGGCGTTTGATCGCGTTCATGGCTTTTTACTTATCGTTGAGCGAGCCAGTCATATCGCCATTTTTAAATCAGGCCTCGAATTGCCGACGACCTTCAAAGGTCGCCATCTTGCGCGAGCTAACCCCGGTAGTGTGGAGGCTGCAATCGCTACCGCAGAGGCTATTTTTGAGAAGGTTCGTGTCAAAAGCACATCGCAATCGAAACAGGGCGTTCGAGCAAAAACAGTGGAAGCCAACAACCTTGAGGAGGCGATGCCTCTCGCAAGCGCTAACGGCTTCTTTGCACAAGGATATAGCGTAGCGCGGGCTGACGGATTTTTCTCTGCAACACCGGGAACAGGGCGAATTGCCAAGCGCAGTGATAAAGGGGATGCGGCGATAGCCATTGAATGGGCCGCAGAAGTAATGGACCAGTTAGAGGCAGGCGGCGCAACCAATGCCCGCTTCATCCGAAACTTCGCACGGCGCTTGGGCCTGGACGCGCTCCCCCCTGACACTACTCCAATTACGTTCGCTCTTGACACACCTCAGCTTTCTGAACTGCTCTTGGCGGAGACGCCGCTTATTCGCCTAGTTCGGAAGGACCCTACGACCGGCAATTTCACACAACTCACCGTGGCCGAAGTGGAAGATATCCTAGCAGCTATTGGAGAGGTATTTCCGGTTAGACCCGGTAGGCCAGATTTTCGGATTAAACGCGGTGCTCGAAATATAGGCACGATCCGCATGACGAAAACTAGGATTGCACTTCGCGCCCTAAATATGCCTCAAGTCGTCGGAATAGAGGTCGAACACACTGAATTTCCGGTTGGTGATGATGAGGATCGAAAGGCGTTCGTGCGCTACCTCGATCGCGAGAATTTATTCACGATCCTCTTTACCGATCCTACCATAGCCTATTTGGAAGGCGAAGTATTCCGTAATGAAGCTATGCAGGACGGAGGCGCTAATTTCTTACGGCACCTCCTACCTTCACTCCTACTAGGATCAGCTACAAGCGAAAAAGGGGAATTCGAAATTGGCCAAGAACAGTTTGGTGAGGGCAGTGTATTCCGTCAAATTGCAGATGAAATCGCAGTGGGGGATGACGTTCTAATTTGTGACGACCTCGGTGACGAGTGGGCCGATTTTATAGGTCTTAACACGCAGTCCCGACCGCCAAGTGTGAGCTTTTATCATGGAAAGCACGGAACTCTAACTCTTGGAGCGTCGGCATTTCATGTTTCTGTGAGCCAAGCCCAAAAAAATTTAGGTCGACTAACTCTTGCCGCCGATGCAATGGAGGCGAAATATCAGGGCTGGGCGGGAAATTACACCAGCGGTAGTGGCGTGGCCACGGAGATTTGTAAGATCATTCGCGGTGGGGAGATAGTAGAAATTCGCCAAAAAATCGATGAAATTCGGTGGGCTCCAGACGCGGTCAGGCACGTATATATCGTTACTTCTTCGCTCAGCAAGCAGGCCGTCCAAGATGCTTTTACGGAGATTGCGTCTGGCGGTCGCCCTTCCGCGCATTTCGTTCAGCTATTTTGGTTACTGACAAACTATTACTCAGCATGTGCAGAAATGGGAGCTGTAGGGTTTGTAGTTTGTCAACCGTAGATTGGATTTCGATCGGTCTGAATCAGTCCAACCTTGAATTGGCAACGAACAAATGGCTCTGACGCGGTTAATGCATCCCGTAAGACTGCATCCGTTATCCGTCCACTCCACGAGAACTTCATAGTCCGTTGGCTCTTGAAAATCCGTGTCAGCATCACGTCCTTCTCTAACCTACCTATCTTACTTTCCTTTCAAATCATCGCCTCGATCAGGTCGCCTATCCGCTGGGCGGCCTCCGTGGCGTCGGAATCATCCAGATGCGCATAGCGGGCGGTACTCTTGATACTGCTGTGGCCGAGCAGCTTGCCGATCATCGGCAGCGTCTCGCACATCCCGGCCCCCCGACTGGCGAAGCTGTGGCGGATGTCATGAAGGCGTATCAAGCCTAGCCCAGCTTCCTTGCGGACGGTGGTCCAGAGAAAGCTGAGGTTGATCGCGCCTCCGGTGGTCGGGCTGCGGAACACAAGGTCCGCTCCCTTCCCCCGCTCCAGCTGGTCAAGGATCGCGCGGGCATCTTCGCCCAGCCAGACGGTACGCGGGCCTGTCTTGCTATCGGTCAACTTCAACCGATGACCCTTGACCTCGCCCCATGTGAGATTGATGATTTCCGATAAGCGGCACCCGGTCAGCAACAGCAAATAGACCGCCGCCGTGTGGATTGGCCTTTCCACCTTTTGCCGGTCCAGCACTTTGCCCAGCCGCTCGAATTCCGCTTGGGTCAAATGCCGTTCGATCTTCCGGCCCTTATATCTCCGGATCGATCGGCAGGGATTGGACCCCGGTGGGCGTGCGCCCCATTCCTCCGCCCTGTTGAGCATGGCCCTGAGAATATCAAGCGTGCGATTGGCCGCGCCTGGTCCCGCATTGTCGGCAACAGCAGCGTACCACGCCGTTACGTCTGCCGTGTCGATCGCATCGATCGTCTTTCCAGCAAAAGCGCCGTCGAGGTGATAGCTACGATATTTGTCGTGCGCGACGCGCGTCGAGGGCTTCCACGAGGGCGAGGCCTGCTGCCAATATCGCTCAAGGAAGCGATCGAAGGGCGGGAGCGAGCGGGTGCGCTTGCGCTGCTCGGCCGGATTCTCTCCGACCTGAGCGCGCAGAATGACACGGCGGGCCACGTCGAGGGCGACATGCTCGGAAATAAATGCCGCATTACAAATGGTGACGGTACGGACCACGCCCTGCATCCGCACCTGCACGACGTAGACCCTCTTGCCGGATCGATATATCCGGACGCCAAAGCCCGGTTGCTTGGCCGACCAGCGCATGAAGCGAGGGCGGCTGTGGGCGGCGAGATCACCGCGATCGACAATGCCGACCGCAGCAAGCTCCCGCGCGAGGATCGCGCGCAACGAAACCGCGTTCATGGCCGCAGCCCCAAGGCTGCGGCGATCGAACCGGAAACGCGGGCGGCGGCGTCGGCAATGGCCGTGTCCGCCAGATGGGCATAGCGAACCGTCGTTTCTGGCAGGGCATGCCCGAGAAGCTTCCCCACGCGCATCAGGGACATGCCATCCGTGATGCCCACGGACGCGAAACTATGGCGCAGATCGTGAAGGCGAACATCGGGAATGGCGGCGCGTCGCCTGATGTCCTCCCACACATAGGGGAGAACATGCACCTTGGCATCCAACATCGGCAAGACCGGGCCTTCCCCCTCCCCTTTCCTCGCATCAAGGATCGCCAGCGCCTGCCGGTTCAGATAAAGGCGCTTCGGACCGGTTTTGCTGTCTGGCAGATTGGCGTAGGGCGGATCGAGCCATTCGCGGCGCAGAGTGGTTATTTCCGACTTTCTCGCGCCCGTGAAAATCAGCAGGCGGATCGCGGCCACAGCCTCGACATTATCGGATTCAAACTCGGTCAGGACGGCCCAAAGGCGCCGATACTCCCTGCTGGTCAGGAAGCGTTCCGGGAGCTGACGCTTGTAACGCGGCACCCCCTTGCAGGGATTGGAGTCCTTCGGCCGGTAGCCCAGCTTTTCGGCATAGCCGAGCATGGCGGCAAGGACGGGGAGGTCGCGATTGAAGATGCCCTGCCGGTCAACCAGGCTATCGCGCCATGCAAAGACATCGGCTCGGGTGATGGTTCCGATGTGACGACGGCCGAACCAGGGGAGCAACGTCCTGTCGATCGCCTGCCGGTTGCGAACCTGGGTAGAGGGCTTCCAATGGCTGGAATAGTCCCGCCAGAATTCCGCAACATAGGCATCGAACCAGGGATCGGCGCGCACAGTACGGGGCTTGCGGACGGGAAGGCCATCCAAAGCGTTCTCGGCCAGCAAGGCTCGAGCCTCCTGGCGGGCTTCCGTGGCGGGCAGCTTTGCCGGGTCGCCAAGGGTGATACGGCGGGAAACGCGCCGCTGCCGCAGTTGCACGATCCAGCGTTTGCGCCCCGATTTATACACGCGCAGGCCGAAACCGGGCAATTCGCTGTCCCAATGTATGCCTGCTTCGAGGGTCGAGCGACGGGCGAGATTTCCATCCGTAAGCATATGGCCACCTTTGCTCTTCGCGAACCGCTTCGATTCGCTGGCAAAAGGCTGAAAATCCGTAAGCAAACAGCCTTCAGCAGAGCCGGATGTTAGGGCTAACGCCCGGCTTTCGGAAAGTAAGCGGGGCAAATTTCCGGGCAGGGGGACTGGACAAGGTTGGTTTGGCGTGATTCACACTGCCGATGACTTCGGGCAACGACATTGGCGGTACAAGAGGCGAGGAGGATATTCGTCGGGTTGTTGCTGCGCTGGTTGAGCGTTGCGACCGTCTGGAAGCGACGAACCAGGATCTGCTGATCGAGAGGGCGGCTGACAAGCTGGAGATCCAGGCATTACGGGACGAGATTGCGCGATTGAAGGGCGATCCGCCGCGTCCCCGCTTCAAGTCGAAGCCATCGGGGATGGAGAAGTCGACGTCACCGACACCGGGGAAGAAGCGGAGCAAGCGGAGGCGTGGGGCGGTGCAATCGAAGCTCACCGTCAGCCGGGATGTGACGCTGAAAGCGGCAGTTCCTGATGGCTCACGTTTCAAGGGTTACGAAGACGTCTTGGTGCAGGATCTTCGGCTTGAAGTTGACGTCATCCGCTATCGTCGCGAGATTTGGCGGGGTCCTGATGGTAAGCGGATCGCAGCAGAGTTGCCGGCGGGCATTTTGGGAGGCTTTGGCCCCGAGCTACGGCGCTTTATCACGGCGGGTCATTTCCAAGGTCAGATCACCAGCGAACGGCTGTGCTCGATGTTGAACGGGATGGGTTTGGCCATTTCCAAACGCCAGGTCGTACGACTGCTCAGCCGTGGGCTCGACGATCTGGTTGCCGAAGATCGGGCGATTTTAGCCACGGGGATTTCCACGGCGCAATGGATCAATGTCGACGACACTTCCGCTCCGCATGCTCGCAAGAATGGGTATGTCACCCATCTTGGGGATCGGCGCTTCGCGGTGTTTCGCAGCAGCTTTTCCAAATCGCGGCGCAATTTTCTCAATCTTCTTCAGGCGGGCATCAGCCATTTTGTCGTCAACGACGAAGCGCTAGCCAAAATGCGCGAGATGAACCTCGCGTCCGAACCGATTGCCGTGCTGGAAGCCCACGAAGCCAAGCATTTTGAGAGCCCCGAGGCGTGGCAGGCGCATCTTTGCGCGCTGGGCTTTGACAAGTTGAGCGTCACGCCCGATCCCACCAAGGTCGCGACCGAAGGCGCGCTATGGGGCGCCCTTTGCGAACAAGGTCTGCTCGGCGACACAGCTATCGTCTCCGATGGCGCCGGTCAGTTCCGCGTCGGCAGCAACCATGCGTTGTGCTGGGTACATGCAGAAAGGCTGGTCCACAAACTCCATCCCCGCTCGAAGAAAGATCGTGAAGCGCTCGAACTCATCCGCACGTTGATCTGGTGGTTCTACGCCGATCTCAAAGCCTGGCAAAAGCATCCGGATCCCAAACGGGGCCGTGCCCTCAGGGTTCGTTTTGACCGGATCTTTGCCCGCAAAACCGGCTTTGTGATGCTCGATCGGCAATTGGCACGCCTCTACCGCCAGAAAAACGATCTCCTGCGCGTTCTGACACGTCCCGAAATCCCGTTGCATACCAACGGTTCGGAAAACGATATCCGCAGCTTTGTCACCAAGCGCAAAATTTCCGGTGGCACCGTTAGCGAACAAGGACGGATCGCTCGCGACATCATGCTCGGCCTGATCAAAACCTGTGCCAAGCTTGGCGTCTCCTTCTACCAATTCCTCGGTGATCGCTTCGCCGTTCCCGGCGCGCCATCCGTTCCATGGCTGCCGGACCTCGTCAGCGCCGCTCCCGCCTGACCGCCCGGGAGTTTGCCCCGCTTACTTTCGGAAATCTCTATATCATTGTTTTTCTTGTTATTTTCTATCTTCTTAGGCACCGTGGTGCGTGGGGTGTGCTGTCAATAGGCAGCGGTTTTGGGGACGTTGGAGGCGGTCAGAAACTGGCCGTTCATGGCACGAAAACCCTTTTCTAGTAGGGGTTTAGCCGCGCGTGAGCGTAAGCGGGGCAAATTTCCGGGCAGGGGGACTGGACAAGGTTGGTTTGGCGTGATTCACACTGCCGATGACTTCGGGCAACGACATTGGCGGTACAAGAGGCGAGGAGGATATTCGTCGGGTTGTTGCTGCGCTGGTTGAGCGTTGCGACCGTCTGGAAGCGACGAACCAGGATCTGCTGATCGAGAGGGCGGCTGACAAGCTGGAGATCCAGGCATTACGGGACGAGATTGCGCGATTGAAGGGCGATCCGCCGCGTCCCCGCTTCAAGTCGAAGCCATCGGGGATGGAGAAGTCGACGTCACCGACACCGGGGAAGAAGCGGAGCAAGCGGAGGCGTGGGGCGGTGCAATCGAAGCTCACCGTCAGCCGGGATGTGACGCTGAAAGCGGCAGTTCCTGATGGCTCACGTTTCAAGGGTTACGAAGACGTCTTGGTGCAGGATCTTCGGCTTGAAGTTGACGTCATCCGCTATCGTCGCGAGATTTGGCGGGGTCCTGATGGTAAGCGGATCGCAGCAGAGTTGCCGGCGGGCATTTTGGGAGGCTTTGGCCCCGAGCTACGGCGCTTTATCACGGCGGGTCATTTCCAAGGTCAGATCACCAGCGAACGGCTGTGCTCGATGTTGAACGGGATGGGTTTGGCCATTTCCAAACGCCAGGTCGTACGACTGCTCAGCCGTGGGCTCGACGATCTGGTTGCCGAAGATCGGGCGATTTTAGCCACGGGGATTTCCACGGCGCAATGGATCAATGTCGACGACACTTCCGCTCCGCATGCTCGCAAGAATGGGTATGTCACCCATCTTGGGGATCGGCGCTTCGCGGTGTTTCGCAGCAGCTTTTCCAAATCGCGGCGCAATTTTCTCAATCTTCTTCAGGCGGGCATCAGCCATTTTGTCGTCAACGACGAAGCGCTAGCCAAAATGCGCGAGATGAACCTCGCGTCCGAACCGATTGCCGTGCTGGAAGCCCACGAAGCCAAGCATTTTGAGAGCCCCGAGGCGTGGCAGGCGCATCTTTGCGCGCTGGGCTTTGACAAGTTGAGCGTCACGCCCGATCCCACCAAGGTCGCGACCGAAGGCGCGCTATGGGGCGCCCTTTGCGAACAAGGTCTGCTCGGCGACACAGCTATCGTCTCCGATGGCGCCGGTCAGTTCCGCGTCGGCAGCAACCATGCGTTGTGCTGGGTACATGCAGAAAGGCTGGTCCACAAACTCCATCCCCGCTCGAAGAAAGATCGTGAAGCGCTCGAACTCATCCGCACGTTGATCTGGTGGTTCTACGCCGATCTCAAAGCCTGGCAAAAGCATCCGGATCCCAAACGGGGCCGTGCCCTCAGGGTTCGTTTTGACCGGATCTTTGCCCGCAAAACCGGCTTTGTGATGCTCGATCGGCAATTGGCACGCCTCTACCGCCAGAAAAACGATCTCCTGCGCGTTCTGACACGTCCCGAAATCCCGTTGCATACCAACGGTTCGGAAAACGATATCCGCAGCTTTGTCACCAAGCGCAAAATTTCCGGTGGCACCGTTAGCGAACAAGGACGGATCGCTCGCGACATCATGCTCGGCCTGATCAAAACCTGTGCCAAGCTTGGCGTCTCCTTCTACCAATTCCTCGGTGATCGCTTCGCCGTTCCCGGCGCGCCATCCGTTCCATGGCTGCCGGACCTCGTCAGCGCCGCTCCCGCCTGACCGCCCGGGAGTTTGCCCCGCTTACCGCGTGAGCGCGCACGACCCGTCTTCTCGGCGTCGGCCGGAAATCCATTTTGTTCTTTCTTTGGACCGCATTGGGGACCAAATAGCCATCACGACACCCCGAACTGTCGAAGCCTTTACACGTCCGAAAAACGCGCAAAGAGAATGCCAGAATCTTTACACATCCCGTTAGCGGCGTAAGCTCAGAACTGGTTGAAAATCGACCCCATCCCGGGACTGAAAAGCCGGTCATAGGCCTTCAGCAAAAGCTCCGTCCGTCATACCCGCAATATAGTCGCAAATGACCCTGGGAACGTCCTCCCCTCCCGCACCAGCGTGCGCTGTTCGGAGGGCAAAAGCGTCTCGGGTTCAGAGGCCAACGCCTCGAAGACCGAGACCACCATTTTCTACCCCTAGAACTCCAGTTGCTGCAAACCGGCGCTCTGAAACAGCCTCCTTCAGGGCACTCATGAACCGTGCCGGTCCCACCTGCATCGCGGCCCTGTTGCGGATAAACGGCTCCTCAAATTCCGCCAGTGTGTCGATCCGGCAATGGGTGATCAGGTGGTGGACCATGCGGCTGATGCAGCACTTGCGTTCCCCCCCCTTCGCCGAAGAGGGTTGCGACCATTTTCTCGTACACATTATTCTCGGACTCGCCGGGATATTTCTGCTTGAGCTCGGTCAGGAAGGAGGCGCATTTCTCCTCGGGCACCAGCGACCGGAATGCCTCCTCGCGGATGAGCAAGAACGCCAGTGCGTCCTCAAGATCAGGGACGCCAAACCGATGTCATCGGCCACCTCCATGATGCTGCAATCGAACGATTTATGAAGGGCCTTGTGGTGCTTGTCGGTCTGCGTTTTCAGCGCGACGAACGCCGCTCGGTCGGCGCTGGAAAGAGGCGCCAATATCCATTGCACAACCTGCGCCTCGGTATTGAGATAGCAACTGGGCGGCTTCGATGCCGCGCGGCAGGTGATGCTGATCGCGGTGGGCTTGAGGTTGAGCCGGGGAGCGCAGGCAGGGTTAAACGCCTGGGAGAAAGAAACGGGATATTTGAGGATGCCGAGCAGGGTCCGGCGCATGAGATTGGCCCCTGCCCCGGCCGGGAAATTTTCGAGGCTGGAGAGGATGCGCAAGGTCTGGCCGTTTCCCTCGAAGCCGCCCGCGTCGCGCATGCAATAATTGAGCGCGACTTCCTCGCCACGCCCGAAGGGCGGATGCCCAGATCATGGGTCATTCCGGCCACCTGGATCAGGCTATGATCGGTAGATGCGGGATGGCCGGATGGTCGGAAAAGTCCTGCCTGAACGGACGGGTTATGCCGCCCGCTATCTGGGCGACCTCCAGTGAATGGGTCAACCGCATCCGATAGAAATCGCTGTCGCCCAGATTGAGAATCTGGGTCTTGCCTTGCAGGCGCCGAGGGGACGCGGAATGGATGACGCGGGCATAGTCGATGTCCGCCACTGCGGTGATCCTCCGTCTACGCTTGCAACCTTTCCTGCAGTGTGTACCAGTTCATTCCTCGTCCGACCTCATCTGAAATCAACCCGTCACGCATCCCGCCCAGCCGAAACCGGCTGTCCATAATCAGCGCCGGCAAGGCCGTTGATCGGCCTTCGCACGAGCTAGGATATAGCGGGTCACAGGGGGCGCCGATAGAGTACACAAACGGTCTGTGCGAAGCGGGCAGCGCCGCTTTCCACGATCGCGCACAGTGACGTTCCGCCTGAAAGTGGGCGGCGCCGTTGCGCCGCCCAGATCGCTCAGAAGAAATCCAGCTTGTCGGCGATGATCTCGCAGCCATAGCGGGTCTTGCCATCGCGATCTTCCCAGATCGAATAATGGAGGGAACCGCTGATTGTGGAGCGGCGTGCAAAATTGACCCCCTTAGCGGGGTGATCGGCGTCTAAAATTGGCTCTGACGCAATTTTGATGACGGAGATCATGTCGCAGCCGCGATCAGTCTGGCCTCCAGGAGGTCAAGCTTGGCTCGGCCGTACATCTGCCGCTTGACGAGCTTGAGCTTGGTGATCTGGCCTTCGGTCTGCCCGTTTGACCAGTTCGAGGCGATCGCGGCCCGAACGGCGTCGATGTCCTTGGTCATGCCGCGGGCGAAGGAGTTCACCAGGCTTTGACGCGCTCTTTCGAGCCAGGCATCGAGAGAGGAGGCCGCTTTCTTCCGCAGCATGACATGGAAGGCGTCGGTGATGTCGCGTGCCTCGACGAGTTCGGGGACGGATTCCTCGATCGCCGCGACGGTGATCGTTTCAGCTCTCGAAAGAGCTTCGCGCTCTACCATCATCAGCCGCGCGATGGTTCGAGCTGACGGAACCCGGTGCAATCCCTCCGCTTTTTCCGCCCGCCGCTTCCGCGTTGCCCATTCGGTCACTACCCGAAGCGAGCCCCCGAAGCCCTGCTGTCGCATCTGCCGCCAAAGCTGTGCAGCGTTGCGCTGGCCACCAGCCCATTCCGCATCGAGCCAAGGCAACCAGGCTTCAAGGGAGTTTTCCCGAGTACGGAAGATATCGGTCCGCTGACCACGCAACACAGCCCGCACATAACCTCGGCTGCGCCCGGTCCGGCGAACGATCTCCTTGATACCGAGCCCAGATTTTGCCTGCTTCAAAATGATTTCGTTGTTTTCCTGTCGGCGAAGATAGCCCTCATATTGCAAGCGTTCCGCCGCCGTGAGCAGGTCCGGATTAACGATGGTCGTGCCGATCGCCGTACGGATTTCGCGCATCGAGCAGCGAACCGCATCGAGAAAGGCGTGGCTGGCATTTTCCATCAGATGCCAACGATCAGCCACTTGCTGGGCGTGGGGAAGGGCCTGGGCGGCGGCTAACGCATATCCACCTCCGCGGTCCCGGGCGACGACCTCAATCTGCTGTTGTCCCACGAGCCAGCCGCGTGCGGTGGCAGGCTCGCGATCGGGGAGCAAACGGATCGGCCTACGCCGTTCGAGATCGCAGATAATTGTGCCGTAACGCTGATTGCGCCGCCATGCCCAATCATCAATGCCGACCACCGTGGGTGCAGCATGTTCAGGACGGCCACGGCGACGGATCGACCGCAGCAGCGTATCCTTGCTGACGGGCGCCATCAGCCGATTGGCAAAACGAGCGCCGGGCCGACCGCCAAGTGCCAAGCCGAGATGAAAGACCAGCAAACCGAGCCTACTGGTTCGGCGCGCCCAAGGTTCCACAACCTCGGTGTCGAAGCGCTCGGCGAAAATACGTCTGGCACAGTTTGCTGTCCGACAGCGGAATCTCCGCGCATTGAGAACCAGACGAACGGATCGGCCGGCCAGCGGAAGGTCACCCAACCGCCGGGAATAATGGCTATGCACCGCCGCCGCCTTAACGTCGCAGCTTGGGCACCGAGAATATGGCTTTGCTGAACGAACCGCGATTTCCATCACCGCTCCAGCATTGTCGACCTGTTCTACCACCAGGCCCGCTGGCACCAACGCTCCATTACGCAATCGACGAGGCATGCTGCTGATCCTCCTTGGAAAATCAACCAAACCCTACCTGCCAATTGCATCAAATATGAGTCAGAGCCAACTTTGCGCGCCGGTTGACACGCTGATCGCGACGACGGCGCCTTTTGCGCGCGTCGCGGCGGCCCGGCCCATGCCGTTGAAGCAGGTGACCTTGTGGAATTCGGTGGTCTTGGAGGTGTAGCCGGTGGCCTCGTCAACGTAGGTCTTACCGTCCTTGAGCTTCACCCGGTCGGTGGCCACGATAAGGGTGGTGACGTTGTTGCGGATTTCGGGATCCTTGGCGACGCGGCCGGTCAGGTTGACGACGTTCATGATACTGTCTCCTTCGTTGGTTCCGGCAGCCTTCCCGCCGGTGACACCGAATGAGCGGCGTGCGGTGGCGGATCACACCGGAGCGCAGCGCAGGGGAACCCCTGGAGGGTGCTGGCGCGGGCCGCCGCGCAGCGGCAACACGGGCGCCCGGAAGGGGTTGTGATCAGCGAGCGTCTCGCCGCAGGTGTCACGTCAAAGGCGGAAAGGCTGCTAGAACCAATGGAGACTCAAGACTGATCGCGGGCGATCAAGCTGACCGGCTTTCTAAGGTGCCCAGGTCAAATTCATCGACCTCACATTTGCCCGCTCAACCCCCACAGGGAAGATAAAGGAACTGCAGCCAGGCGATCGCCGCTGGGGATAATCTCGCCGCTATCATACAGCAGCGAAGCGGTCACCCTACGCCTCCGCCAGCGTGCCCAAACCCCCAAAAATCGCCCGATCCCACTGTCGCCGATGCGTTGGTCTCGATACCCGCAATCATGGCGTCGTCGCGCTTCAGCACGATGTCCAAGTCCCCCATTTTCTGGTCACGGAAATGGTCAGGCGTCGGCCGTTGATCGCTGCCGTTATGAGCTTCTTGACATACGAAAAATGCTGTCGTGCGCCGCACTCAATGGGAGCAAAAAGTGGGGTGAATAAGAATTATGTTAATAGCAATACCACAACTGTCCCTGTAGGCAGTGTTATTGTCGTTTTCCGGAGATCGCAAGACTCTGACTGAATCTGGCTGCAATTACCCGAGTTCGCGAGACAAAAATTACCCAAGATCGGTAGACTTTTACCTCAGATCGCAAGACCCCAATAACACCAGATTTTCGCCTGAAATGTGCCAGGGAAGAGTATACCGCACGATCATGGGTGTCATCAAGCGGCAGAGTCAATCACGTCACAGAACGTGATATGCTCCTTTAATCCATAACCATTTGCTCGTTGAGGGCATAGCGTGGATGGTCCGCTAGACAACGCTAAGGCGGAACAATGCAAGAACCGGGATACGAGGGCCGTCAACGCCGGAGTTCAATCAGTCCCAGTTCTTCCCACATCCATGTGAAGTCATAGGTCGCCATGGGATCGGCGACGCCTGTTTTTGCTGCACCGCTTTCAATATATTTGAGCCAATCCGCCACTTTTCCACGCCCCGCCTTGGTGCCGGCCAAAGCGCGTGGGGTCTTGTGGCCAAGGGCCGGGACCGGTTCATCGAGCGTTTTTGCATATTCCCGTGTCAGCATGTCGTGGACAATCCGCTCCAACTCGTGGGGTGGGATATCCAGCGCTTCGCTCTGCGGGCCGCCTTTGGCCTCCTCAGCCATAAGCTGGGCCAGCGTTCGGATTTCGGTCATGGGTGCATCGAGACAATCGCCTAGCCATTCACGCATCTGCTCTATCGCTCGTTCTGCGCGGGCGGCGCTGTTCACTTCGATGATCAGTTTGCGTTCTGTCAGTTCCACATTGGCAAAGACCGGCGTGCCGTCATCCATGGTTGTGACGAGGGCCTGTTTACCTTTAGTCTCTTGCGGCTTCCTGCTCTGTGCCGCCGGTGCCAACCAGTTCCAAAAACTGTCGTTGGCTGGTTCGAGCCAAGGTGCCGCGTTCAGCCTTCGGACCACGCTCTTGCCGATCACGCCCTTTGCCAGCGGGAAGACGATCCGATGGAATACGATGTCATCGCCATCGGCATTGACCAGTTCCGGCTCAGAACCGGGCGCGGCCTGGCCCAAGCTGTCCAGCAGCCAGATATTGGTGAACATCGGCGCAGAGGCACGCAGCAGTGCATCTCGATCGGACACATCAAATTCGTCATCGTCCGCCGGTTCGGTGAACAGCCTATCGAACGCATCAACGAGTTGAGCGGCTCCATCCGCGCTGAATGACAACAGCGCACCGGAAATGCCGTAGCGCCCGTTAACCTCGACAACCCGCGCGGCGATCCTGTCCCAGTTAACAAGGGTCCGGGTTGCACTGCGTTCCTGCACGGTCACCGGGGCGGTGTCGCGCAACAGATCGCGCAGGGTCATAGACTGGCCGGGTATGACTTCGCTGACTTCATAGAGCGACATGACCGCATGGCGCAGGGCACGCATATAGGCCTTGTTTGGCGCCTTTTCATTCCACCCACGCCGCTTGAGATAGTCATCGACCAGATTGTGGCCGTCCGGTTCCCATTCCTGCGCGAGCAGATCCTCGAAGGCGCAGCCCCATAGCGACCCTTCCCAATGGTCGCCGATGATGTCGAATATGCCGTCAGGCTCAAGGCCCGTCGCCTCGCATGCCGGGCCAAAATGCGCGGACAGCATTTCGTCCATCGCCTCGTCCCAAGGCGCACGGCCCGCATATTTGATCAGGCCGGAAAGATCGTGGGTGGATTTCGTGCTGGACATTCAGGCAGGCCTTTCTACGCCGAGGCGACGCATTTCGCGGTAGATGGTAGATCGCCCTATGCCGAGTTGCCTGGCAGCTTCCGCTGGCGAGACCCTTATATGAGGAGGGTCAAGAGGCTTAGTCAGGGCGACATGAACTAACTCCTTCGCATTGTTGCTTTGGATCCAGGTTATGAGCTCGTTTGCATGACGCGGCTCGTTGCCGAACCCGGTCCACCTTATATACGGTCAGCTGCGTAAGGAGCTGCACCAAGATTCCGCTTGCGGCGGATAAGAGCTCAAGGTCGACGATACCATTCTGGACGAGCGGCGGTTGAGGCCATGGGTCTCCTCGGTTCGTCTGCCCTGCATCCACCAGGACCGATCCTGTCCTGGAAGATTTCTACATTCGTTGCCTCGATTTGTTTTGTTTACGCTGGCCGCACGATAGCGCCCTCGATTACGACACCGGCGTTGACGTACTTCCATAAGGCCACCAGCAACTTTCGCGCGAGTGCGACGATGGCCGTTTTCTTCATGCGGCCACCGTTCTGCGCTACCCGGGTGTTGAACCAGATGGTCAGCGCCGAGTTTGGCTGATGTCGTAGCCATAGCCATGCCAGCTGAATGAGGGCAGTGCGTAATCTTGGGTTGCCCGCCTTGGAGACCCCCTGATCATGATCGACCTTCCCGCTTTGCCAGTGAGAGGGCGCGAGTCCTGCATAGGCTGCAACCTGCCGGCGATTATCGAATGGCCGGGACAATCCCTCCAGCCAGAGCACTGACGCCGTTTGCGCGCCGATCCCGTTCAGCTCGAGCAGCATGGCAGGGATCGATGGGATCGGCGTTGGCGGTTTTCCTTGAGCGGGATTGTCTGCTTCAGTTGTAGCTGTGACTCTGGCCCGTGCTGCCGCGAGCAAAGCATCCCGTTCCTGCTCGCACGCCTTAATCTGCTCCATCACAAGTTCGAGACGGTCGAGCTCGCGACTGATTTGCGCTTTCAGATGCGCCTGAAGCGGTCGCCCATCACCGGTTGCGAGTTCGTCCAGTCGTTTGCGACGATCGCGGCGAATGGGTTCATAACCCTGGACACCCTGCCCGAAGAGCAGGCCTTTGATCCGGTTGATGTGGCGGGTGCGTTCATTGGTCAAAGATTTGCGCTCGCGCGAGACGCGGCGGCAGTCTTCCTCTTCCGGCGTCGGTGCCCGCACCATGGCACACACACGCTGCTCGCCGCGCTTGTAGGCGAGAAGGGTACGTACCAACATCTCGCCATCGATCCGGTCAGTCTTGACGCGACGCTTGCGTCGCGGGACCGCGACCGAAGCCGGATCAACGATATGGCTTTCGACGTCTGCAGCTTCCAGCACGCGATGGATCCAGAAGCCATCCAGCCCTGCTTCCTGGATGACGATGAGCGGATAGTGGTTCCCGGTGCGGGCCTCGGTCTTGCGCTGCAACTCGGCAAATCGCCCGAACATCGCGGTAACATCACCGCCACCCACCGTGAATTTCGACAGCTTCTCGCCACTGCCCGGTGACAACGAGGTGATCAGCCATTTCGACTGGCTCAGTTCCAAAGACACGAAAATGGCGTTAAGGTCGACGCGAACAGCGGACGGCGCTTCGGAACGATGGGCTGCAATGGACATGCCTGTCTCCAGAATGGTTTTCTAGCGATAACAGTCTGCCAAAGCGCCGTCCGCTGTTCACCTCCTCATAGACACTGGTAAGGTCCTCGACTTTGTGTCCGTCAGTCGCCTTCGCAAGAGTGGCCTGATCGGCAGAATGTTGCTGCATCCCGAGAAGTTCGCGACAGTGCGCCAGCTTTTCCTTGCGGTAGCGATTACCCAGGAAGCCATAATAGCGGATCCGCTGGAATTCCTGGGGCAGGACATGGATGAGGAAGCGCCGGATGAACTCATCGGCATCCAGCGTCATGACCTTGCGCTGATTGCCGTTGCGATAGTCCTTCCAGGAAAAGCGAACCTTGCCATCCTCAATGTCGATCAGCCGATTGTTAGAAATGGCGATGCGATGGGTGTACCGTCCGAGATAATTCAGCGCCCGTTCCGGACCGCCAAAGGGTGGTTTGGAGTAGACGATCCAGTTGATACGGCGAACCGAGCCAAGGTACCGTTTGAACGCACCGGCGTCGGGAGGTGCTCCAGTGACGAGAAAAACTTCAGCTTCCCGGTCCGGAACGCCTTTTCCAGAGCTTCAAGAAAGAGGCGACGGAACAACCGGCCGAGGACCCGGACGGGTAGGAAAAAGCGCGGCCGGCAAGAAATCCAGCGGTCCCCATCGGGCGATATCCCGCCACCCGGGATGGCGCAGTGAATGTGGGGATGATGCCCGAGATTTTGCCCCCATGTATGAAGGATCGCGAAGAATCCGATCTCTGCCCCAAGATACTTCGGGTCGGCGGCGATCGTCCGCAGGGTTTCGGCCGTTACACGGAAAAGGATATTATACACGACATCAGCATTCTGAAAGGCGATGGCGGCAATCTCGTTCGGGATGGTGAATACGACGTGGAAATATTGGGTATCGAGTAGCTCGGCACGGCGATCCTCGACCCACTCGGCCCGGGCCAGCGATTGGCATTTTGGGCAATTGCGCGACCGACAGCTGTTGTAACAGATACGCTGTGCGCCACATTGATCGCATTGCTCAACATGGCCACCCAGTGCCGCAGTGCGACAGAGTTCGATCGCGCTCATTGCGGCGCGCTGGGCGGTCCACATGGACGCACCATGCCGATCGCGCCAGCCAGCGCCATAGCGGCGGAAGATATCCGCCACTTCGGGACCCGAGTGGCCCATCGCTCGTTCGCTCAGAAGGGTTCTGGAGCGCGTGGCGGAGGAGCAAGCGGCACTGGATGCGGTAGCAGTTCCAGCGGACTTGTCGTGGAGCAGACTTTGTTGGTAGCGATACGGAGATACTGGGCTGTCGTGGCCAGGGAGCGATGACCAAGCAGGAGCTGGATGGTTCGCACGTCTGTTCCGGCCTCCAGTAAATGAACCGCAAAGGCATGTCTCCTATCTCTTCGGAGAAATAGGAGGCACTATATTCCCATACTGATTATGTCGGGTAGCGCTGTCCGAACGGCGGCACATTGGGCATTTCGGCGCATCCGTGGACATACCACGCGACATAATTTCTTGAGCTACAGACTGATGAGGAAACCGAGCAAACGATCTACCGGCCGATAACGACCCAGTTTTGCGTCGTGAGGTAATGTCTTTGGCCACGCTGTTGGTGGAAGGCGATCAATATTATGTCTCTGGAAAGCCATAAGAATCGACGGATTTACGTGGGATATGGGAAATTACCCGACATAATCAGTATGGGAACATAGTGTCTCAGAGAATGTGGAGTAACCTGTTTGGTTATACCAGACCGCTTATGCGCTTTTCCGCAGGCGTCGCCAACAGCGTCGCGCGTGATTGGTCGACCATCAATTTCGCCAGGGAACAACCATTCCTTGGGTCTGGCAACAGGCCAGTAGCTGGTCAGGATATCGAGCAACCGCTCGGACAGCATGACATAGCGGTCCTTCTGGCCCTTGCCCTGTTCTACCCTCAGCACCATGCGCTGCCGGTCGATGGCGCCGCGACACTTCAGGTGTGTG
The DNA here is from genome assembly GCF_013375555.1 of Sphingobium sp. EM0848. Classification (NCBI taxonomy): domain Bacteria; kingdom Pseudomonadati; phylum Pseudomonadota; class Alphaproteobacteria; order Sphingomonadales; family Sphingobiaceae; genus Sphingobium; species Sphingobium sp. EM0848. The sequence continues at coordinate 35,968 of NZ_JABXWB010000003.1, read as the reverse complement.
GCCTCAGAGATCCGCAGTCCTGCCGCATAGCAGGTGGTCAGGATCGTGCGGCAGCTTGAGGCTTTCCACACAGCCGAGGAAATGAAGAACTTCTTCGGAGCTGAGGACGACTGGCAACTGCTTCGGTACGTTGGGGCACGGAATGTCACGTTCAAAATCCCAATCGCGACCAAGCGTTGTCCGATAAAGAAACCGAAGCGAGGCAACCGCCACCTGAACCGACTTAGGCGCCAGTTGCTTCTCGTTGACCAGATAGACCTGATAGGAACGGACATCCTCTTGATCCAAGAGTTCCGGCGATTTGTGAAAATGACGGGCAAAGAGCGAAACCTGGCGAAGATACGATTCTTGCGTGTTCGCACACAGGTTGCGGATCTGCATATCTTCCATCATGCGGAGACGAAGCGGGGCCATCGGGCGCTGCAGCGACCCCGGTCGCCAGGCACATCGACAACCTGCGAACTGGAGCGAAATAGCGCTCCGTTCTTGTTCAACTTTGGTGTAACAAAATATCGGGGGCCCCGATTTCCTAGTCGTGAAGCAGTAAGGGAGAGGCGCTCTGATGGTCAGCGCCTGTTCAGTCCTCCCTGCTCCCGACCGATGAGAAAGTTCATGCGGGCAACGGCAATTGGTTTTTTGGACTCCGGCTGCCAAGCAGTCGCCTCTACATTGGCGATGCGTGTGCCAAGCCGGATGACATCGCCCCGGGCAATTGTTTTCGTCAGCATTCCGCCCTTGCGGAAGTCGATTGTGACGTTGATAGGTTTTACCCGGATCGTGCCGGGTTCACCGATCGCTTCGTACAGTGCGACAAACGCAGCCAGCTCGAGCAAACCAGAAATCGCTCCACCATGAAGAAAGCCCGGCCGACCAGTTACATGGGGGCCGGCAGCCATGATCACACGATGCCGTCCTTGTTCTAGCTCGAGAACAGCCTGCAATCGTTCGGCATAGGGGGGAAGCCTCACAGCGTTGCTCCGTCGAGGAACATGAATGTGCCCGCGACGTGCGCTACAGGATCGGCAACGTCGCCCTGATGCGCAACCCCTCTCACAAATGCGATGCTGCGGGTGAGACGGTAACATTCCCCTCGCCCGAAAACGGGCTGTCTTGGCAAGGCTGGACGCATATAGTCCACCCGCAGATCGAGTGTGGCCTGATTGGTGAAATCACCTTTCCGTATCCAGACGGCAAAACTCGTCGCAAGGTCCATCATCGTAATAATCGGCCCCGAAGCCAGAATGCCTTCGTCCCAGTCCGCTGTCAGCCCGATGTCGTAATCAAGGACAAGCTCCGCCCAGTCACCACCATGGGCCGCATACCGCAAGCCGATCGTGGCGTTATGGCCTCGGGCGAGTCGCTCTTCAATCGCGCGCTGATCGATCATTGCGTTACTATAACCTTCCTGCGGCTTCGAGTGATATGCCTTATCCGCACCGGCTCCTGCGCCCTACCCCGTTCGATGGACCTCAATCTTGCGTTTGCACTGCTACGGCCCGCAGGAAAGCTTGCCTCGCTTGCAAGCGCAGCCAATATTGGTGGATGGGCTCGCTCAGCTGATCAAACAGACCGGTGAATTGGGACAACATGATCGCATATCCTACGGATATATCAGCCATGGTGAACGCGGGGCCAGCAGCATAATCTCCAAGCTTCAGAAACGCCTCAATCCCGCGCGCGCGCGCCAGGAACCAGCGGGAATAGTCTTCGACCACCTGTTTGCTGCGGCGGTCTTCGGGCTCAAAGCGGCCATAGCGCAGAACGACCGCCTGTGGAAAAGTGAGGGTCGCTTCCCCGAAATGAAGATAGTTGAGGAACGCGCCAAAATTTGAAGCCTGAGGATCAGGAACCAAGCCCTCAGATGAGTACTTTGCTCCCAGATAGTGGCAGATAGCGGCAGACTCGGTCATTCGCACATCCACATCGACAAAGAGCGGAACCGTCCCGAGCGGGTTCTCCTCGAGATAGGCGGGACTGGTCAGTCGCGGTGGGAACTCCAGAAGCTCGAGGTCATACGGAATCCCTACCTCCTCCAGCGCCCAAAGAACGCGGAAGGAGCGGGAATTCGCGCTATGGTAGAGTTTTGGCCTGTCCCTCATCAAAAGCTGAACCGGATAGGAAGGCTTTTCAGCCCGCTGACAAAGGTAGACTCGATATAGGTGGGGTCACCCGCCAGTTCGACATGTTTCAGGCGAGGAAGCAATTCGGCATAAAATGCGCGGATTTCCATGGTAGCCAGGAATTTCCCGAGACAGAAATGCGGGCCATAGCCGAAGGCGAGGTGCGCGGGGTTGCTCTTGCGGTCGACGCGAAATTGATCACCGTCCGGGAAAACGGATTCGTCTCGGCACGCAGAAGCGTAGCACAGCATGATAGCCTCGCCAGCCGCGATGGTCGTGCCGTGCCAGGTGACGTCCTGCTGTGGAGTGCGCATGAAGTGCTTCACCGGCGCTGTCCATCGGACAAACTCCTCAGCCGCGGAGTTCAGAAGCCCCAGATCGGCTCGAAGCATACCGAGCTGATCGGGGAATTGCAGGAGACCCAGCAAGCCTCCTCCGATGGATGCAGCCGTCGTGTCATGGCCCGCTGTCGATGCAATGACATAGTAGGACGTCATCTCGCGTTCAGCCATGGGACAGCCGTTGATCACGCCATTAGCGATCGTGGAAATGATGTCATCCTTCGGATTCTTGCGTCGATCCTCAGTCAGGGTCCGATAATAATCGCCAAATTCAGCAAAAACGTCGCGCACGCCGCCAGGTGCGGAGGCGGGCCTTTCGCCGTCCTGCGTCTTAAGATCCTTGTCGGCGGGGCTGAACAGGCGCTGCGTCAAACGAAGAACCTGGGCTTCATCCTCTTTTGGCACCCCCATGAGGGTCATGACCACCCGAAGGGGAAACCAATAAGCGATGTCGGCCGAGAAGTCGCACGCGTCGCCGAGATCCTCCATGCGATCGACGAACTCTTTCGCGATCGCCGCGATCTGCGGTTCAAACTTCCGAAGATTTTTCGGACCGAACCAGTCCATCGTGACGCCGCGATGTGCGCGGTGATAAGGGCCGTCCATATGGGTCAACGGCTTGACGCCGTTGCGGTCTCCATATTTGGCCTCGTAGATGGCTTCAACTTTCTCGGGAAGCAGGACAGTCCGGTCACCAGCTGCGTAGGTCGCGGGATCACGCTCGACCGCCATGATGTCGTCATGGCGGGTCATGACCCAAAATGGACGGTAGCCGCGCGGCTCTGCCTTCACCACCGGGGCATCTCGCCTCAGCCGGGCGTAAAGATCATAGACCTCATCCGGCTTTGAGAAGGTCGATGCGCGCGCCAATGATTCGGGGGTGAGAGGCTCGATCATGAATGTGTCTCGCAGAATGTTACGTGTAAGTTGAGGTTACTGAGCTGCTCTTCGATACGCTCGCAAAGCGCGCGATCCGCTGCGTCACCGCTAATCTCCACGGCGAGGCAACCCTTCTCGTCGCAGACGACCTTCCAGATCAGGCGATCGGGGATCACGGCCTCGGCAAACCGGCTTTCAACTGCGACGCTGGCAGCCAGACGGCGCAATTCCGGTTTGAAAACCTTGCGCATCGCGGTTCGAGGAAGTTCGTCCAATGAAAAGATACGCACCGGGGTCCCAGCGCGTTCTGGAAGGCGTTCCTGGCAAAAGGCACGCAGCCCAGCCTCGTCAAGCCGTGCGCCCTCGGCAAGTTGCACGAACGCCACCGGCAATTCTCCAACCCGCGCATCTGGCATTCCAACCGCAGCGGCGTCGACGATATCGGGATGGTCCAGAAGTGTCTCTTCAATCGGGGCAGGATCGATATTGTGACCGCCGCGAATGATCAGGTCCTTTTCGCGACCCGTGATCCAAAGATACCCGTCGGTGTCGAAGTGCCCAAGATCGCCTGCATCGATCCATCGCGCGCCCGAGATTCCAGAGATGAACTTACCTGCGTCCTGCGCGGAATCGACATAGCCTTGAAATACCGCTGGCCCGGAGACCGCGATGTTGCCCGTTTCGCCCGCTTCGCATTCCCGCACGAAGCGACCGGCTTCGTCGAGCATTACGACCTTCACATCATATAATGGCGCTACGATCCCGCCGCTCCCGGGTCTCGGCGGCAACGCGGTTGGGTTGACGCAGCAGAAACCCGCTGTCTCGGTCATGCCATAGCCTTCGTAGATGCCATGGCCGAAAATTCTCTCATAGGTGCGGCACAGACTGGATGGCAGCTTGCTGGCACCCGCGATGAAATAGCGAATGCTGGTCTCCCCGCCCGTGTACGTCTTGAGCAGGTCGGAGAACACAGTGGGCACCGATATGAACTGGGTGAGCCCGTATTTCTCGGCCAGCGCCCAGAAATTCACTGCCAGCTCTGCCGTTCTGAACCCGGCAGCCGTCAATATCACCAGCGTTTGCCCGAGTATCAAAGTCCGGGTCGAGGCAATAACGCCACCACCGACATGAAACATGGGCAAGCCCAACGGCACCACATGCTCGGCATCGGCGCTGCTTGCCAGAGCGCTGCTATAGGCTCCCACCAACAGATTGCAATTCGACAATCGCGCCACTTTAGGGGTGCCCGTCGTTCCGCCTGTCGGGAAATATGCCGCGATATCGTCAAGGCCCGGTTCGCGTCCAAGATATTTTTCGGCTGGAGCAGATGCCGATGCGCGAAGGAGGTCGATGGCATCACCATCGCCGCCGCTGCCCAGCGTCAGGTGCAAAACGAGATCAGGATTGGTTGCCATCAAAGTGCGGGCCAGTTGATAACTGCCACACGGGCTGCCGTGTCCCGCGGACATGATAGCGCGTGCGCCAACAGCTCGTGCGATTTCGGCGATGGCACTCAGATCGAGGAAGGGATTGACCGGCACGACCGCGCCCAGAAGCTGGGCAGTCCAAAACCCCGTCAGACCCGCAAGTCCGTTGGGTGCGATATACAAGATTCTGTCGCCCTGCAGCAGGCCTCGCCCGAGCAGATAGTTCGCCGCTCGTACGATTGAACTATGCAGTTCTCTGTAGGTGACCGTAACCGCCATCGCATGGAGCTGTGCGCTGGGAAGGTCGATGACAGCCTGCTTGTCGGGATAGAGCTCCGCTTTCCTTCGGATCGCATCATAAACGCTGACACCCGGCAAATCGGCAGTCCCAATCTCTGCGAACGCCGCTCTGATTTCTTCCGCTGTAGAGGCTCCCGCCATTCATCGCTCTCCGATCGCAATTCTCTGAACGCGGTATGGCGCGATCTCATCATGGGCGTGCCCACTCGAAAGGAGGGGCCGTCCTGATCGAGCCTCGAGCCCGAATGATGAGTGCCCGTCCTTTTTACGGGGTTGCGACGCTTGGGATGCTCTTAGTCAAGATGAAGCAAGACCGCTCGGGCCAATTCAATAAGAGGGAGGGATGGACATGCCTGGAACTAAGTATCTGATGACGGTGTCGTGCGTGGCGATCGCAATAGCAGCTCTGTCGACTGTAGCGCAGGCGCAGGAACAAGCTGCCTCGTCTGCACAGCAGACCCCAACCGCCGATCAGGATGCTGATGGCGGGGTCGGGGATATCGTGGTGACGGCGCAGCGCCGATCGGAAAGCATCAACAAGGTGCCTCTCTCGATCCAGGCATTTGGCGGCGACACGCTCGCTAAGGCGGGCGTAACGGATGCAGCGGGTATCTCGCAAATGGTTCCCGCGTTCAACTTCAGCCGTTCGAGCGCCAATACGCCCATTTATACGGTGCGCGGCATTGGCTTCAACACGCCAAACCTGTCGGCGACCTCGCCGGTCGGCATCTATGTCGACGAGGTTGCCTACGCCTATCCCTATATGAGCAACGGTCCCTCCTACGATATCGAGCGGGTGGAGGTGTTGAAAGGGCCACAAGGCACGCTTTATGGCCGGAACACCACTGGCGGGCTGGTCAATTTCATCACCGCGAAGCCGACCAGGGATTTCCATGCCGGTCTGACGGCAGAGGTGGGCAATTACGAGACGATCAACTTCGAAGGCTTCGTGAGCGGACCGTTGACGGACACGCTGAGCATTCGCGTCGCGGGACGCTGGGACACCGCCGACAGGGGCTGGCAGCGTAACGTCAATGTGCCCGGGCAGCGCCTTGGTGAGAAGGACCGGATGGGTGGGCGCGTCACTCTGCTGTGGGAACCCACAGATCGCCTGACTGTGACGCTCGGCGGCTCCTTCTGGAAAGATAATTCCGACACTATCGCGGTCCAGGCGGTCGCCTTCAACCCGGACTCTGCGCCATTTGTCGCGCCGGGGCTCGCATCGCAAATCCACACGAACTGGAAGGCCGGCGAGGCGAGCTGGGGGCCAAGCTATCCGGCCAAGCCAGCCTACAAGGCGGACTCCAGCTTCTGGTCTGCTACCGGCCGAATAGATTATGAACTGAGCGATGCCCTGACTTTCACCTCACTTTCAGGCTATTCCGACGTCAAGCGCCATGACATGAATGACGTGGATGGTACGACCTTCGAACCATCTGAATATCTTTCGGACGGCCGCATCCGATCCTTTTCGCAGGAATTGCGCCTGACTGGCGAGACTGGCCCCGTAAACTGGATCGTGGGTGGCTATTTTTCGCGCGACAAAATTCGCGACGACCAGATCGGCTATTATCGCGATTCATCGATCCTCAATACATTGGCTTTCCTGGGTCAGACAGTTCCGCAAACCACCTACACAGCCTCGCAGATCGCAAATGGTTTCAACACATTCCGAAACCTGTCCAGCCAGGTCAGCCGCTCGCTGTCCGCGTTTGCAAACGCGGACTGGGCGATTTCCGACCAGATGAAGATCAGCGGCGGCGTGCGCTATTCGGACGACAAGCTCGACTTCAAGGGTTGCTCGGCCGACCATGACAACAACACCGCGCCGGTTTGGAATACTGGCGTGGCGGCGATCGTTGCCGCCAGGACGGGCCGCCCGTTTGCCAATCCGGGAATCGGCCCCAACCAGTGCCTGACCTACAAGGCCGACTTTTCGGGTCCGGCCGGCCTCGTCAGCAACCAGCTCAAGCAGGACAACGTGTCTGGGCGCCTTGCCCTGACCTGGACTCCAAACAGCCATACCCTGGCCTATGCATCGGTCAGCCGCGGTTATAAGTCGGGTGCCTTCCCGGTAGTCGCCGCCAACGTCGTCACCCAGCTCGTTCCGGCGCGCCAGGAAAAGGTCACCGCCTACGAGGCGGGCGTGAAGCTCGGACTATTTGACCGCCTCGTGCAATTCAACGCCGCCGGTTTCTTCTATGACTATCGCGACAAGCAGGTGTTCGGCGAAATACTCGATCCGATCTTCGTTTCTCTGACCCGCATCGTGAATATCCCCAAGTCCGAAGTGTACGGCGCGGAGACCGACATCACCATCTCGCCAACACGCGAGCTGCTGCTCAAATTCGGCGCGTCATACACCCACACCAAGGTCACAGAGTTCACCGGCTTCAACCGCTTCGGCCAAGCGCAGGACTTTGCCGGTTCGGCATTCCCGTTCACGCCGAAGTATCAGCTCAACGCGCTGGTCTCCTACGATCTACCGATCAATGACGATCTTGCGATCCAGTTCGGCGCCAACGGCAACTACCAGGGCAAGACCGTCGGTTCGCTCGACGAGGATCCGGTGTTTGACGTGAAGGCCTATACGATCGTCAACGCGAACATCGCGTTGCATCGGCAGGACGATCGCTGGAGCATCGGCCTCTATGCCCGCAACCTCTTCAACGAGAATTATTATACCGCAACCGATATTCTGACCGACACATCCATCCGGGTTCCCGGAATGGTGCGGACCTACGGTTTGGTCGCTTCCTTCAAATATTAACCGAATAGAGGTCAACGTGAACGTCCCCATTGCTTCGCCCGGTGCACTCGACGGCATAAAAGTCGTCGACATGACCAGCGTCCTTTTCGGCGCCTATACCTCGCAGATCCTTGGCGACCTGGGCGCCGATGTCATCAAGGTCGAGGCGCCGGGAACCCGCGCCGACAATGGGGGCGATATCTTCCGTTATACTGGAAAGTCCGCCAGGACCCAGGCGATGGGGCCGATCTTCATGCACTACAACCGCAACAAGCGATCCGTGCTGCTGGATCTCAAGCAGGAAGACGCCCGCGAGGCACTGCGGCGGCTGATCGCGGGCGCCGATATCTTCATCACCAATGTCCGAATGGGAGGGCTCGAAAAACTCGGCTTTAGTTATGAGTCCGTAAAAGCACTGAAAAACGATATCGTCTATGTCCATTGCTCGGGATATGGCTCGGAAGGTCCCTATGCCAAGAAGCAGGCTTATGACGACCTGATCCAGGCTGCTGCGGGTGGCACGGACTTGATGAGCCGGGTCGATGGAAACCCGGCTCCGCGATACCAGCCATCGCTGATTGCCGACAAGTCATCTGGCCTGTTCGGCGCTTATGCGACGATGGCAGCGCTGTTCCATCGGCAGCGTAGCGGCCAGGGTCAGTTTGTCGAAGTGCCGATGTTCGAATGCTTCAGCTATTTCAACATGACGGAGAATCTTTACGGCCATACTTTTGAGCCCCCGACTGGCAGTTTTGGTTACAGTCGCGTGTTCAATCCCAACCGCAAGCCCTATCCGACCAAGGACGGCTACCTCGCGATCCTCCCCTACTCAGATTCGCAGTGGGACGATTTCTTCGAGATCGGCGGGCTGCCGCCGGGTACGTTCACGAAGAATCCCCGCTACGCGACCTATGCGCTCCGGACCGAGAATATCAGCGAAATCTATGCGATGATCGAGGAAGTCGCCAAGACGAAGACAACGCGCGAGTGGGTCAATGCCCTGACCCAACGCAACGTGCCCTGTATGAAGGTCAACCGTCTGGACGAAGTTCTCGACGACGAGCATCTGAACGCCATCGGCTTTTTCGAGAAGCGCGAGCACCCATCCGAAGGTACGTATATCTCGTTGCGGCATCCGGTTCGATTCAGTGCAACGCCGGCTTCTGTCCGCCGTGATCCGCCCCGTCTTGGCGAGCACACCCAGGAAATCCTCGCAGACGTCGGACTGGGTAGAGCACCGGATGCCGCCGCATGACCAATGTGGTCATTGTCGGTGTTGGCGAAATCAAGGATCGGCCGCCGGAGCCTATCCTGGGCCTCGATCCCCTGGATCTTATGGCAGCCGCTGCGAGGAATGCAGAGGTCGATAGCGGCGTCGCCCTGTTGGACAGGATCGACGCTGTCGAGGTGATACATCAGATCTCATGGCGTTACGAGGATACCGCACGCAAATTATGCGAGCGGCTGGGGCTTGCGCCCGCGCGCGCCACCTATCATGCCGGCGGCGGCGAAAGTCCACTGAGGGTGTTGCACGACGCTGCCCTGCGTATCATCGACGGGCAGTCCAGGATCGCGCTTATCTGCGGTGGAGAGGCGCGCAGTACCATACAGAAGGCGCGCAAGGCGGGTGTTGATCTACCATGGGTCGCCAAAGCGAAGGTCATGGAGCAACCGTGGCGGGTCGAGGAAATGATTTCCCCGATGGGCCGCGCCCATGGCATCGCGCAACCGACCTACATCTATCCATTGTTCGAGAATGCCACGCTGCAGGCATGGGGCATGACCCCGGCCGAAGCGCAGGCCGAATCGGCGGACCTGTGGTCGCGCTACGCCGCCGTCGCCTCGATCAACCCTACCGCCTGGCTGCAACGCGCCGTTGCGCCCTCGGAAATTACGACGGTCACACCGCAAAACCCGCTGGTCGCGTGGCCCTATCCCAAGCTTATGGTGGCCAATCCAACGGTGAATCAGGGCGCGGCCGCTATCATCATGGCGGAAGAAACGGCACGTGACCTTGGCGTCGATCCAGCCCGCATGATCTATCTCATTGGCGGCGCCGCATCGAAGGAGCCCGAGGATTATCTTGATCGGGACTGTTATCACACGTCCCCCTCTCAGCAGGCGGTACTCGAAGCGGTCGGCGCCCTGAATGAGGCTCCGTTCGACCATCTCGAACTTTACAGCTGCTTCCCCTGCGTGCCCAAGATGGCGCGGCGCACGCTTGGTCTGAGCGAAGATGTCGTACCAACCGTTACGGGCGGGCTCACTTTCTTCGGCGGACCGTTCAACGATTATATGCTGCACGCGACATGTTCGATGACACGCCAGCTCAGGGCGCAAGCGGGCAACGGCCTGCTTTACGGCCAGGGTGATTTCGTGACCAAGCATCACGCCGTCGTGCTCTCGAGTTATAGGCCGCAGATGCGTCCGGCCATGGACTACCGCGTCGACAGCAAAGCCGATGCGATACGGGGCGCTGTGCCACTTGTAATAGACTGCTACGAGGGACGCGCGGCCATTGAGAGTTTCACCGTCCTGTACGGTCGTGACAACGCTATCGATCGCGGGATCGTGATCCTGCGGACGCTCGACGGTCGGCGCACCATGGCGCGCGTCCCTCCTGCCGATACACATACAATTGCGCGTCTGACCGACATGTCGCGTTCGCCGATCGGCGAGAACGGAACCGTGACGACCGGGGATGACGGCCTGCTGGAATGGAGACTTTAATGACCGAAATCCTCGTTGACCGCCCCGTCCCTCACGTCGCGCGGGTCACCATCGACCGCCCTGATGCGCGGAACGCGATCAATGGTGCGGTAGCGCGCGCGCTGGAACAGGCGGTCATCGAAACCGAGGCCGACGACGAGATTCGCTGTGTCATCCTCACTGGCGCCGGAGATCGTGCATTCTGCGCCGGCGCGGACTTGAAAGAGATTTCAGCAGGCAGAATTGGCGACCTCGTTACCCGTAACGGCGGGTTTGCGGGGTTCGTCCGAGCGCCGCGCCAGAAGCCCTGGATCGCGGCAGTAAACGGCGTCGCCCTGGCCGGTGGTACGGAGATTGTTCTTTCTTGCGACATGTCGGTCGTCTCAGATGACGCGAAGCTTGGGCTGCCGGAGGTCAAGCGAGGCCTGGCCGCGTTAGCGAGCGGCCTCTTCCGGCTCCCCAGGGCACTGCCCCGTGCAATCGCCCTTGAACTTATCGCAACGGGCGAGCCGATCTCCGCCGCTCGCGCACACGCCTTCGGTCTGGTGAACAGGGTCGTCGCGAAAACCGATGTTGCCGCAGAGGCTCTCGCGCTGGCCGAACTCATCGCGGCGAATGCGCCGATAGCCGTCAGAGAAAGCCTGGTAATAGCGCGTGACGCGTATAATCGGCCCGAAGAAGATCTTGAAGCCGCAGCCGCTGCCATGGGCAAGAGGCTCGCGCTCACCGACGATTATAAGGAAGGTCCGCGCGCTTTCATCGAGAAACGCGCACCGCGTTGGACAGGTCGCTAAGGGAAACTGACAATGAAAAATTTTACGATGACAATCGCCGGCAAGGCAGTCGAGAGTACCGACGTGATCACTGTCATAAATCCGGCAACCGGGAAGCCGCTCGCAACCGCTCCCGATTGCTCGACCGAGCAACTCGAACAGGCCGTCGCAAGCGCACGTGCAGCCGTTCCGGCCTGGCGGGCCACGTCGGATATGGACCGTGGTCGTGTCCTCAAGGCCGCCGCCGCTGTGCTGGCCGCGAATGCAGACGAACTCATGCGCCTGCTGACGAGCGAACAGGGCAAGCCTCATGACGAAGCCCGTTTCGAGATAATGGGCGCAGCTTATTGGCTATCGTCGCTGGCGGGGATGGAGATACCCGTCGAGGTGAACGAGGATAGCGCCGAGCGGCGGTCTGAGACACGGCACGTTCCTATTGGCGTCGTCGCCGGTATCTCGCCCTGGAACTTCCCGGTCCTGCTGTCCTTCTGGAAGATCGCCCCGGCGTTGCGAGCGGGCAACACCATGATCCTGAAGCCGTCTCCCTTCACACCGCTGACGATGCTACGGATCGGCGAACTGCTGCGCGGCGTTATCCCCGATGGCGTACTCAACATCATCACCGGAGGTGATGCGCTCGGCCCGAAAGTGACGGCTCACCCGGGAATCGACAAAGTCAGCTTTACCGGCTCGACCGCCACAGGCAAGCGCGTGATGGCGTCGGCTGCCGCCGACCTCAAGCGCGTGACACTCGAGCTTGGGGGCAATGATGCGGCGATCATCATGCCCGATGTCGATGTCGATGCTGTTGCCAAGGACCTGTTCTGGGCTGCTTTCCGGAACTCGGCCCAGATCTGCATCGCAACCAAGCGGATGTACGTCCATGAAGCGATTTATGATCGGCTTGCCGCGGCCCTGACAGACTATGCGCAATCGGTGAAAATGGGTGACGGTTCCGAACAAGGCACCGAACTTGGCCCCGTGCAGAACAAGCTGCAGTTCGACCGGGTCGTGGAAATAATCGAGGACTGCAAGGACAACGGGTTTCGCTTTCTTACTGGCGGCGAGGTTTCGCAGGATGGCCCGGGCTATTTCATTCCCGTAACCATCGTCGACAACCCGCCTGAAGAGTCGCGCGTCGTGCAGGAAGAAGCGTTCGGCCCCATATTGCCCCTCATAAAGTTCAGCGAACTCGAGGATGTGATTTCTCGCGCAAATGCCTCTGAATTTGGGCTGGCAGGTTCAGTCTGGTCGTCGGACACCGACGCAGCGCTGGCAATCGCCGCGCGACTCGAGACCGGAACGGTCTGGATCAATGAAGTTCAACATCTTTCGCCATTCCAGGCATTTGCCGGTCACAAGCAGTCAGGCCTCGGTGTCGAGAATGGCTTGGGCGGCCTGCTCGAATATACCATGCCCCAAACGATCACCGTAAAGGCTGCCAAGGCTGCCTGATCCCTACAGCATGGCCAATCGGCGGGCGCGCGCGAGGGCGCCCGACCGATTACGCACTCCAAGCTTGTTGTAGATATTCTGAATGTGCCACTTCGTCGTGGAAAGGCCCAGGTCGATATGATCAGCGATGGCCTGGCTGGTTAGGCCGGTATCCAGCAGAACCAACACCTCATGCTCGCGCGCCGTCAGCCGGTCGACCGGGGCCTGCTCGTCACTCCCATCAGCCTGTATACGATAACGCGAGCGCAGCGCTTCGATGAGAACTCCACTCGCTCCTGGCATAGCCGAAGACAGGTCGGTCTCTGCGAGCAACGAGGTCAAACCCCATCCAAAGTCCATGATCGTGCGGTGAAATCCCCGCTCGCTCGCCATACGGATGGCGCGCTCGAAACTGCGTTTGGCGCCCCCCATTTTCCCGGTGCTCGCCGCGCAGGTCGCGGAAAGCATCAGAAGCTGCACATGTTCGCGCGCGCGTCCTGCCTTCTCAGCAGCCGGAAGCAATCTGTTGGCAATGGCCAATGCTTCACTGAATTTTCCCTCGCTGAGCGCCACCCAAGCACGGGTCTGCTCGACATCATGGACCATATATTTAGGGATCGGCTGTCCTGTTGCAACATGCCACCACCCTTCGGCAAGGCCGACAAATGCTGCACTGAAATTGTCCGATGCGTCTGCCGCGCGGCCATGCCTGAGTTGAAGAGCTACTGCCAGGAGGTCGGCGCTTACGCTGTAGCGCAACCCCCTGACCAACCGATGCTGGGTCTCACACAGCGCCGCATCTACGCCATCGGATTCCTCGGCAAGCAGCGTTGCGGCTTCTAGCGCAGCAATGTGCGTTTCGATCAGCCCATTATCGCCGACATGGAGATGCCCTGCGGAGAGATGTTCGCGAGCGAGGGCGACCTCGCCCGTCTCGACGAGAATTCTCGCGGCGAGGAGGTGGACGGTACCGATCATCGATGCCGCGATCTCGTCGGATGCGTGGGCGCGTTCGAGCGCGGAAAGAATGATTTCTCGAGCCCGGGTCGCACGACCAGATTGAAGCTCGAGATAGGCTTCCGCCTTCGCAACCCAAAGCTGGCCGTATTTTCCGCCCCCTTCTCCAGCCCGTTGACGGGCAATCAGCAGGTCACGTCGGGCAGCGTGCCTGTCTCCCAACTGATAATGACCCAGGGATCGAGTGACGCAGACGGCAGCTGTCTGAAACGCATCGAGCTGTTCCCAGCGCGTCATCCAGTTGTCCGCCAGATCGACCAGTGCCAGCATGTCATCGCCCCGCGCGGCGACGCTCACCCTCAGCCTGTCGCGATGTGCCAGCCAGAGCCTGGGTGCGTCTTTGGGCATCTCGCGGTCGAGAATGTCGAGCTCGGCCAGCGCCGGATCAACCTGCAGGGCCAGCACCAGTGCCCATGTCTTCCAGAGCCTGAGCGCAACGGAGATCGGTTGACCGGCTTGCTCGAGTTGTTCGGTCCAGGCCAGCATTCTCGGCAATTCGCCTAGGCCATGGGCAATATTGGCCGCATTTGTGACGATAAGGTCTTGCGCACGTTGGAGGTCACCTGCCCCCAGGGCGTAGTCGACAGCATCGCAATAGGCCTCCCGCCGCTCGCACCAATCACTGGCAGCGCGCAGAAGCTCAATACTTTTTGTCGCGCCAGCCTGGCGCTTTTTCGCGTCCAGAAACTGCTGAAATATCCCGTGAAGTCGCAGCCAATCGCCGCCGCCTGTGGCAGGAACGATCATGACATTTTCAAGTCGGGCGCGCTGGAGAAGGAGCTCGGACGAGGGATTGATCACCTCTCGCAGCATTGCCGGCGAAAAACGCTCCAAATCCGCCAGATCAAACAGAAAGCGACGCATTGCGTCATCAAGCTCTGAATATATGCTTTCGTTGAGATACTGACCGAGATCATCGCGGGGATAGACTTCACGAATATCTACCTTTGACCATCCTCCACGTCGCCTTGCCAGCATGCCATAGCATTGCGCGGCGATCGGCCAGCCTTCGATCCATTGCGATACTTTCCGAGTCTGTCCCGCGCTTGGCATCTGGCCGGCATAGAAACCAAGGAGCGCACCGACTTCATTTTCATCAAGGGCGAGGAGTTCCACATCTAGTATTTCAACCCGCCCCCTTGCCACGAGACTGATCCAGTCCATGTCGGGAAGCATCCGCGTAGCGATCACAAAACACTGTGTCGCATCATTGGAGGTGATGGTTCGGATCAGCCGGGCAAATTTGCGCGAATCGGCATCGTGGGCATCGTCGATGAAGATGACGTCAGCGTTTCCGCCGGGTTGCCCGTCGCTGACGATGCGATCCAGTTGGCACCACGCGACTTGTCCGCCAGCATATTCAATCGCGTCGGAATAGCCCCGCAAAAGGGTCGTCTTGCCATAGCCTGGCGGCGCGGAGATGAGGATCACGCTGGACTTGCTCTGGCGCAATCGCTCGAACGCCCTTGTGGGGACAACCCCGCTCGCCACATTGCGTGCCTCGGGCACGGCCTGAGATTGGACTGCAGAGGAAACCGTCTCTGCACTTCGTGCGTGGGTCCTGAGCATTGATCCTACTCCTTGGGCGTTCTCTAGCCGAGACGCTCGCTTCTGGTCTTCAGCCCGTCGAGAAGGAAGCGCACCAGATGATCGGCGTAGGCGTCCTTGAGGGCTGGTGTAATTTCCGGGGGGCCCGATAGAAATGGCAGGGTGCTGCGCGAATGGAACAGAAACTCGCACGCGCCGATCACGGTATAATAGAAGAGGTTGGTGTCGACAGATGTTATATCGCCGGCCTGGCGACATTCGTCGAGGATGCGTGCCTGATACTGTTGAAGTGGCGCTATGAAAATCCTGGCTAATTCGCGAGCGGTTTCGGCATTGCCGGACTGAAGAACATTGATCAGTCGGTTGATATAGGGATAACGGAAGTAGACGTTGATGACACCACGGATGTGCAGCTCGAGCTTTTTAAGCGGCGCCACATCCTGGACAACAAGATATTCGAGGTTGTGCAGGGCTTTGGCAGCGTCGCGCTCGAGGAGAGCCAGCAATAGCCCCTCCTTACCCCGGAAATAATAATTCACCAGCCCGTGATTGAGCCCAGACCGAACGGCGATCTCGCTGAGAGAAATGTCCAGCGTATCACGCTCGCTCAGCAATGCGCTGGTTGCGTCCAGCAAACGCTCCCGCGCTGCTACGCGGCCATTCTCATCGACGCGGACGCCTATCCTAGCCATACGAATCCTCCCTCCATGTGTTTATTTATGCGCATAGATAAACTCTGGCAAGTGATTTCACCCTCCTTTTGGCTAGGGCGACGAAGGGGCCCGCATGGCAAGCAACAGGAGGGCCACTTTTAAGGTATGCGATCGATGAAGATAACTGCGGCAGTCGCCAAATTCCCGAAAGCCGATTTCGAATTCGCCGAACTCGAACTGGAGGAACCACGGGACGACGAGATATTGGTGCGTATCGCTGCTGTGGGCCTCTGCCACACCGACCTTGTCGCGCGGGACCAGATCCTACCTGTACCGCTACCGGCCATTCTAGGGCATGAAGGGGCCGGTATGGTTGTTCGGGTTGGTGCGAACGTCTCGAAAGTCGCCGAAGGCGATCATGTGGTTCTGACATTCCGCTCATGCGCCGTCTGCACGCGCTGCCTCGCGGGAGAGCCGACCTATTGCGAGCAGGCACTGGCCCTGAACTACACAGGCTGCCGTCCGGATGGCTCGAAGGCGATCCACGATCATGGCGCGCCCGTGTCGAGCAACTTCTTTGGCCAATCGTCTTTCGCGACCTATGCGCTCGCTTACGAATCCAACGTGGTGAAGATCGATCCGACAGTCCCGCTCGAACTTTTAGGACCGCTAGGTTGCGGCGTACAAACCGGTGCCGGGGCCGTGCTGCGGGCACTGGCCTGCCCCAAAGGGTCCTCGATCGTCATCTTGGGGGGAGGCTCGGTAGGGCTCAGCGCAGTTCTCGGTGCCGTGATTGCCGGATGCACAACCATCATCGTCTCTGACCCCAAGGCGGAACGTCGTGCGCTGGCGCTCGAGCTCGGAGCCACGCATGTCATCGACCCGACGGCCGAGAAGGTGAACAAGGCCGTTCGACGCCTCACGGGCGCTGGGGCAGACTTCGCTCTGGATACTACCGGCGCAGGCCCCGTGATGGACAGCGCGCTTGGATGCCTGCGGCCCCACGGTACGCTGGCACTGCTCGGCGTGCCGTCGAACCCCGAGCAGCGCCTGCCTGGCCTTGCTTCAACGGTGCTCATGTTCGGCTACACGATCAAGGGTATCATCGAGGGAGATAGCCAGCCGGACAGCTTCATCCCCGAACTCATCTCTTACTATCTCGAGGGCCGGTTTCCCTTCGACAAGCTCATCAGCCTTTACCGCTTCGACCAGCTCAATCAGGCAGTGCAGGATCAGCACGATGGAAAGATCGTAAAGGCGGTTCTCACGATGCCGAACCACCTTCTCTAGAAGGTTTTAGAAGCAGGTAAAAACACAGTTCGACACAGCCAGTCACCTGCGGACTGACGAAAACGCGTCCAACCATAAATCCGGTCCGATGCAATCGGACCGGATACTGCTAAAGCCTTCACGGCGCCGCTGCCTTCGTCTTTCGATGACAGGATCACCCGATATCTTGGGAAAATTGATCGGAAAACGTGGTCGGCCAGTCGACTAGCAGATTGCCTGCCCGTTGCGGGCAATGGCGTTTAGCAAGGACTTACTGGGAGAGGTTTCTGTCGAACGCGGGGATCTCGAACTGCGACGACCACCAAGG
Organism: Sphingobium sp. EM0848; assembly: GCF_013375555.1. NCBI lineage: Bacteria > Pseudomonadati > Pseudomonadota > Alphaproteobacteria > Sphingomonadales > Sphingobiaceae > Sphingobium > Sphingobium sp. EM0848. The sequence goes on along the minus strand of NZ_JABXWB010000003.1, from coordinate 18,421 downwards.
CTGCGCGCTGCTGCACCAGATTTGCACTTTCGGGTCGATGCCGCCCTTGTCGTCCAGCGTGCCGGCTTTGAGGTAGGCGATCTCGGGCTTGTCCGAGGGTTCTGTCATGATGGGCGAGCCGCAGGCTGCACAGAACCGCCTGTAGATGACCGTACCGCTCTCTCCGCGATCCGTGTAAGACGCCAGGTCTCCAGAGACTGCCAGATCCGATCGCTGCACCACGAGATTGACCGAAAAGGCGCTCCCGCTTTGCTTCTGGCAATGGGCGAAGTGACAAATCGCGGTCAACAGCGGCGGCGCCGCCAATTCGTAGTGTATCTGTCCACAAAGGCAGCTTCCGGCCAATGGCTTTACGGTATGCATTGGAGACCCCTTCCCTTCTTGATGGCGGCACAATGCGCCAGGCCGCTGTTAGTCTTCAGGGGCGATCCGCACGACGACGCCGTCGTGCGAAGCCCCGACGATCAATTGACAGGAGAGGCGCGAGCAACCGGTACGATGATCCGAGGAATCCAGCAGGTCGTTCACATCCTCGCCGATCGGCGGAAAGACGTCTGCCGAACTTTCCACCATCACGTGGCATGTTGCACATGAACAACAGCCGCCGCAAAGCGCCAGCATTTCATCAATGCCGGCGTCGCGAATGGCTTCCATGACCGATATGCCCACGGCCCCATCGACCTCTTGTCGGTCTCCATCGCGGAAAATGACAGTAATTTTGGGCATTTCCAGACTCTCCCCCAGCGCCTTAAAGTGCTTCGATGATCATGGCGTTGGCGATGCCGCCTGCCTCGCACATCGTCTGCAGGCCATAGCGCTTGCCGTGGCGTCGAAGGGCGTGGACAAGGGTCGCCATCAGCTTGGTGCCCGAAGAGCCAAGCGGATGACCAAGTGCTATGGACCCGCCATGAATGTTCAGGCGAGCAGGGTCGGCCTTGATCACCTCCAGCCATGCGAGTGGAACCGGCGCGAAAGCCTCGTTCACCTCGTAGAGATCGATCTCGTCGATGGACATGCCAGCACGCTCGAATATTGGCGGCAGCAAGTTCGATGGCGGCGACCTTGACCAGGCCGGCGATCGCATGCTTGTTGGCGGTGTAGGCCGCCAGTCCAGCGACGCCGATCGTGCTTGCGACCGATCCGGTCGCAACGATCGCGCCGCCGCCCGACAGAACCCCTTGCCGAGCTCTGCGCTTCTAGGAGGCCAATGCCGTTGTGGCGAACGGAGTTTTGGGTTGATCATCGCTCGAAGGTGGTCTGATGCGGAACCAGAGCGCATAGAGGGCCGGCAGGAACAACAGCGTGATAACGGTGCCGCCCAGCGTGCCGCCGATCAGCGTGATCGCCATCGAGCCCCAGAACACCGAGCTGATCAGGGGCACAAACGCCAGCACCGCGGCTAACGCTGTCAGGATGACCGGCCTGGAGCGCTGGACCGTCGCTTCGACCACCGCGTCGAAAGGGGACAGCCCGGCACGTTCATTGTCGTGGATCTGGCCGATCAGGATGAGCGTGTTGCGCATCAGGATGCCCGCCAATGCGATGAGGCCGAGAATCGCGTTGAATCCGAATGGCTGACCGGTCACCAGCAGGGTGGGCACCACGCCGATCAGGCCGAGCGGGGCGGTCGAGAGTACGATTCCCATGGCGGACAGACTGCGGACCTGGAGGATGATGACGATCATCATCAGCACGATCATGATCGGGAAGATTGGAGCGAGCGCGGCGTTGGCCTTGCTGGCCTCCTCGATCGAGCCCGCCGTGTCGATATGATATTCGCTCGGCAGCTCCCTGATGATCGGCTGCAGCTTATCGAATATCGCGGTCGAGACATCGGGTGGCTGAAGACCGTCGGCAATGTCGCCCCGCACGGTGATGGTCGGCAGGCGGTCGCGGCGTTGGAGGATCGGATCCTCCATCCGCACCTCGAGCTTGCCGATCTGACTGACCGGCACGCGCTCGCCGCCGGCGCCCGTCAGCGTGTAATCACCGATGCGCGCCGGGTCGAGCCGGTCATTGCCGGCGGAACGGGCAACGACATCGACGGTACGGATGTCTTCCCGTGCCTGGCTGACGGTGACGCCGGTCAGCAGGAACTGCAACTGCTCGGCGGCATCGCTCGAGGTCAGTCCCAGTGCACGCAGACGATCCTGGTCGAGAACGAAGTGCAGTGCCGGTGCGCGCTCGCCCCAATCGATATTGACCGTGCGCATCATCGGGTCGGTCTGCATCAGATCATGCACGCGGAAAGCGATGCTACGGACGGTCGCGAGATCGGGGCCACTGACACGGAATGCGACGGGGAAGGGCGAGGGCGGTCCGAAGACCAGCTGCGTCGCCCGCACGCGTGCCGCCGGCGCGAGACCGTCGGCCACGGCCTGCCGCAGACGCTGTTTAAGGGCGTCGCGATCTTCTTCCTTGTCGGTGCGCACGACGATCTTGGCGAAGGAGGGATCGGGTAGTTCGGGCGACAGGGCCATGAAGAAGCGGGGGGCGCCTTGGCCGATATAGGCGGTGACGATTTTCGCCTCGGGTTGCTTACGGAGCCAGTCTTCCACCTGTCGGGCGGACTCGCTGGTGTTCACGATGGCCGTGCCCTTGGGCATCTGCACCTCGACCAGCAGCTCGGGCCGATCGGACGTGGGAAAGAACTGCTTCTTCACCGCCCCTATGCCGACACCAGCGATCAGGAACGCGCCCACTGTCGTCAGCACGACCAACTTCTTGCGCTGTACCGCCCAGCCGATGATTCCACGGACCTTTTCGTAACGCGGTGTCTGGTAGATGGCTTCATGACCACCTTCGACGGGCTTAATCATGGGCAGCATCTTGACGCCCATATAGGGGGTGAAGATCACAGCGACGAACCAGGACGCGATCAGCGCGAAGCCGACCACCCAGAAGATGTTGCCGGCATATTCGCCGGCGGTCGATTGCGCGAAGCCGACCGGCATCAGGCCAATGACGGTGACAAGGGTGCCGGCCAGCATGGGGGCTGCCGTATGGCTCCAGGCATAGGCCGACGCGCGGATGCGATCATAGCCCTCCTCCATTTTCACCACCATCATCTCGATGGCGATGATGGCGTCGTCGACCAGCAGCCCGAGGGCGAGGATCAGGGCGCCAAGCGTGATGCGATCCAGCACGCGGTCCGTTGCCCACATGATGACCAGAGTGACCGCCAGCGTGAGCGGAACGGCTGCGGCCACGACGATGCCCACGCGCCATCCCAAGCTGATGAGGCTGACGATCATCACAATCGCGAGCGCTTCCATGAAGGTGTGCATGAACTGGTCGACGGCCTCGCTGATGTTCACCGATTGGTCAGTGACGGCCGTAAGCGTCATTCCGAGCGGCAGTTCTGCCCGGACCTTGTCGATCTCGGCATTGAGCGCCTTACCGAGATCGAGGCCGTTCCACCCATCACGCATCACGACGCTCAGCAGCAGTGCCGGCTCACCCTCGCTGCGGATCAGGAAGGACGCGGGATCCTCGTAACCGCGCTCAACGTTCGCGATTTCCGACAAGCGGATCGTATTGCCATTCATCGCGATCGGCAGGTCGCGAATCGTGGACAGATCGTCGAAGGCGCCATCGAGGCGGACGACGACCTGCTGGCCTTTCGTTTCGATCGACCCGGCGGGCGTGATGAGATTCTGCTTGGCGAGCGCATCGAAGATGGCACGTGGCGAGATGCCGAGCGTAGCGAGCCGCTCCTGGGCAAATTCCACATAGATACGCTCGGGCCGTTCGCCCACGATCTTGATCTTGTTGACGCCCGGCACATGGAGCAGCCGCTGGCGCAGTCGTTCGGCATCCCGAGCTAGGTTGCGCTGAGGCTCGCCCTTGGCCTTCAAGGCATAGAGGGCGAAGCTGACGTCGCCATATTCATCATCGACGAAAGGACCGACGACGCCGCGCGGTAGCTTTAGCGCCTCGTCCGACATCTTCTTGCGTGCCTGGTAGAATTGCTCCGGCACTTCCTTGGGCGGCGTCCGATCGCGCAACGTCACGGTGGTGAAGGCGAGGCCCGGCCGCGTGAAGGTTTCGCTGCGATCGTACCAGCGCAGTTCCTGAAGACGCTTTTCGAGCGGCTCTGCGACCTGATCCTGCATCTCCTGCGCGGTTGCGCCCGGCCAGGCGGTAACCACCGTCATGACCTTGATGGTGAAACTGGGATCCTCGGCGCGGCCTAGCTTCAGGAAGGCGAAGATGCCCGCGAGGATGATCGCGATCAGCAAGAACAGGGTGACAGACCGTTCTCGAACGGCAAGGGCGGACAAGTTGAACGGTCCGGGTGTTTCCGAACCGCCACTCATTGTGCCGACACCCGGACTTGCTGACCTTCGTGCAGCATGTGTGCACCCATGGCCACGAAGCGATCACCAGAGTTCAGCCCGGCAGCGAGTGTCGCGCTTTCTTGGCCAAGGGATACGATACGTACCGGACGCCATGTCACGGTCGGTTGTGATCCCTTACGAATGACCCACACACCCGGGCCCTTGCCGACATCGCGGATCGCGCCGAGCGGCACCTGGGTTGCGCGGACATCGCCGGGCAGCGCCAACATCACCGTGACAGTCGATCCCAACGGCGCGCGGGCGGGGGTGCCGCTCAGGACATAGCGCGCCTCGAAAGTCCGGGATTCGGGGTTGGCGGCATCGGACAACTGTCTCAGGGTGGCGGTTCCGCTTGCACCCTCGTAGGTGCGCGCCTGCGCGGCCGATCCGATGGCGGGACGCAGCGTCTCGGGCAGTTGCACCAGCGCCTCGCGCGGGCCTGATCGGGCCACACGCACGACAATCTGGCCCGCGCTCACCACTTGCCCCGGCTCGGCCAAAGTTTCGACGACCGTCCCGTCGGCATCCGCCACGAGGACACTGTAATTTGCTTCATTGCGAGCCACACGCGCCTGTGCCTCGGCCGCTGACAACTGGGCGCGGGCCGAGTCAGCCGCAGCCATCGCCTGATCATAGGCAGACGCCGATACCGCGCCCGCGCCAACCAGATCGCGGAACCGCCTTTCGTCCGCAGCCGTCTGCCGCGCGCGCGCGCGCGCCGCGTCGACGGTACCGAGCGTGGCGCGTGTGGCGAGTGCCAGGTCCGTCTGATCGATTCGCATCAAAGGCTGACCCCGTCGGACTATATCACCCGCGTTGACGAGGCGCTCGATAACCTTGCCTCCGACTCTGAAACCAAGATCGCTCTTAACCTGCGCGGCGACCACACCGGTAAATTCCCGGTTCACTTCCCCTTCGGCCGCAGGCTGCATAACCCGGACGAGCGGCGACTCCGTACGCGGGTCCGCCTCTGCCTGATGGCAGGCTGCCAAAGGAAGCGAGAATGCAAGGGCGGATAATCCCGCTCCGATAAATCGAATCGACAAGGCTGGATCCTCCAAACTTTGAAGGATCATGTGTTGCCTTGTGACTAATATGTCAATAGGTCACAGTCTCGTTTAGGGGGCGAGGCTACGCAGGATCAGGCTAGCGACCTCGGTCTGAGCATCGGGAAGCAGGTCTAGGTTGCGCTCAAGGTGAAGCGGGTCGACGAATGGCATCATGGCGTAGAATATCGCGCGACAGGTCTCGTCGATCGGCGTCTTGCGCTCGAACTCGCCGCTTTCCCGCCCACTTTTGACAATTTCCAGGATCATCGCCCTGAGCGTCTCCTTGTACGCGATGGAAGAGCCCCATTGCTCGGCGGCCGAATGAGCCGTGATGTCGTAGATCTTCCGATCATGAAAAAAGAGTTCGACGCTGAGTGTCGTCAGGCTCTTGAACATGCGGCGAAATCGTTCCGTGGCGCTGCCTCCTTCGTCGATTGTTGCGCGCGCCTCGGATATGATTCGCTCCAGACGTGAGCTGCAGATCGCTTCGCCGATTTCCTGCTTCGACTCGAAGAACCGATAGATATAGGCCTTGGAGAAGCCGATCTCCTTGGCAAGGTCGGAAACAGTCGTCTTGCCATAGCCGTAGCGTGCAAAACATTCTTGCGCCGCCGCGATAATCTGGTCTCGCACGGCATGTTCGGCGGGGCCGCGCGTCGGGGCATTCAAATTGGCATTGGTCATCCTTCGACCATAGTTCCGACTGCCGCCATTGACAACAAGTGACCAAACTACTTATTAGTCATATTATCCTTCAATGACCCTCGAGGATAAAGATGCGGCCCTTGCCTTTGATCATGTCTACCCTTGGGGTGCCTCTTTTGCTCGCAGGCTGTGCCGTGGGCCCGGAGTATGCGCCCCCTATATCGTCGTTGCCTCCAGCTTTCCATGCAGGGGCGGCGGTGGAAGCGCGAAGCTCTTCGGCGGAAGCAGCCGATCTGATATCCTGGTGGCGCTCGTTCAACGACCCAATGCTTACCAGCCTCGTCGAGCGGGGGTTGGCGCAAAATCTCGATCTGCAGCAGGCGAGCGCCCGTGTCGTTCAGGCGCGCGCGGCGCTTAAGGGTGCCAACGCCGCGCTGCTGCCGTCGGGGCAGGTTAGTGGGCAGATGGGGGAGGTCTATCAATCGACGGAAACCCCGATCGGCCGGATCGGCAGCGCCTTTCCGCAGTTCGAGCGGTCGACCGAAACCTATGAGCTGAACCTCGGCGCCAGTTGGGAACTCGACCTATTCGGCGGCCGCGATGCTGGACGTGACGCTGCGCGCGCCGATTGGCAGGCATCGGGGGCTGGGGCGGTTGCGGCGCGACTCGCAGTCGCGGCGCAGATCGCCGATACCTACGTTGCCATCCGAATGTTGCAGGCCCGTCTCGATGTCGCCCGTTCGCAACTCGACACCCAGCAGCGCCTCGTCGACCTCGTGTCGCTTCAATATCGAAAAGGCGTGGCCGCAGAATTGCAACTCAGGCAGGCGGAAGGCGCGCTGGCGCAGGTCCGTGCTTCCGTGCCGGCGCTACAAAACGAACTCGACATGGCGATGAATGCACTCGACGTGCTGATTAGCGTTCAGCCCGGCACCACGCGGGTGGAGTTGGCTCCGCAAGCGCCGATCCCCGCGCCGCCGGCGATCTCGACTGCAGGGGGACCGGCCGCCTTGCTGCGCCGTCGCCCTGACGTCATCGCGGCAGAGCGGACCCTTGCCGCATCCAATGCCCGGATCGGTGTAGCGATTGCCGAATATTATCCGAAATTTTCGTTCAGCGGCCTGCTGGGAACGGCAACAACGGCTGCCGGAGGCCTTTTTACGGGCAATGCGGCCCAAGCCAACGGGATACTCGGTCTGCGTTGGCGCCTGTTCGACTTCGGCCGGGTTGATGCTGAAATCAAGGCTGCCAAGGGGCGCAATGCGGAAGCTCTGGCGGCCTATCGCCTGACGGTGCTGCGCGCCTCGCAAGATGTCGAAGACGCCTTCTCGACGTTGGTGCAGCAAGAAGCACGCGCGACGTCGCTCCTACAGGGTGAGGCTTCGCTATCGCGTGCGCGAGACGCCTCCATGGCCGCCTACAAGGGCGGGGTTGCGAGCCTGATCGAGGTGCTCGATGCCGACCGGCGCCTACTTGAAACCCGCGATGGGGCGATCCAGGCGCGCGCCGCAGCAACCCGAGGCGCGATCGCATCCTTCCGCGCGCTGGGCGGCGGCTGGGAACCGCAAGTCATCCCCGGAGACGTCTGACACTCTTTCTTCAGAGCCAACATCATGTTCAAAGATGCAGCACGGGCCCTTGATGGCCTCGGTCAGGTCCGGGCGATGCTGGCGACAGGGAGGCATCCGCCACTGGGCGAAAAGCTCGGCATTGCGCTCATCGAGGCTGATTATGGACATGCCGTGAGTGGACGGACTCGATCGGCGGGTCGCCTGAGGTGCGGAAAGCCCCATTCCCAGTGGCAGGTGCGATAAGATGGCCGCGAGCCGCCATCCTGGGCACTCGTGCACTGAGTTTTTACAGGTAAGCCCGCCGGCGTCGCGCCACAGAAATTATGACGGTTTGGCTCATCGCAAGATGGGCAGGTCCTCTGGAGGGAGGATGAGTTGAATGCTTCTAGCGGAGCCGGGTTCGCGCTTGATGAGGCCGGCTTTTCCGAGCGTAAGTACCGCCTGGTGAACAGAGGGGCGGTCACATTGAAATGCCGCCGCATGTCGGCTTCTGCGGGCGGCTGTTTGAAGATCCGACTGTAGGCGTATCCTTATCGGTCTCAGCCAGTTCGAGGTTCGGCCACGACAGACCGCGGTCGAACCCGGCAAGCGACGGCACACCGAAACCGCGAAAGACGTCGTCGAACAACCGGTTCACGTCGCGGTGGAGCGAGAGCAGCGGGTGGGTGTCATTGTCGCGGTCGCGCTCAGCGCTGACCGGGACGGGAAGCCGGTTTTCCTGCCGGTTCCAAGGAATGAAGTCACGAATGGCCACAGGTAATCTCCTTTCTTTGAAGATGGGCAGAACCTGCCGGGCGCCGCCCGCTGGGTTGCAGGCGGCGGTGCCGGCAGGCCGGGTGGGACGTGGGTTAGGCAGCCGCGCCGACTGTATCGCCTCCGCCAATGCGATCACTAGCGGCCACGCCAGGGCTGATCGCGATCCGGCGTGGCTTCATCGCCTCAGGCACGACGCGCTTGAGCGCGATGCTGAGCAAGCCGTTCTCGAAGCTGACTTCTCCTGCTTCGATGAAGTCGGCAAGCTGGAAGCGTCGCTCAAATGGGCGCATGGCGACCCCGCGATGGAGATACTCGCCCTTGCCGTCGTCTTCGGCATGCCTGCCGGTGACGGTGAGCAAATTCTGCTGTGCCACCACCTCAATGTCGTTGGGGCGGAAGCCAGCGACCGCCAGCGTGATGCGATAACTGTCCTCGCCATCCTTGAGGATGTCAAAGGGTGGGTAACCTTCGTCCTCCCGCGCACCTGCTTCAAGCAGGTTGAAGAGTCGATCAAAGCCCACGGTCGAACGCCGATAGGGCGTGAAGTCGAAGTTATTTCTCATTTCCAAATCCTCCTACGAAGCGATCTGGGCATGAGCGACGCCGGAGAGAGCCGGCGCTCTCATGTGTCCCACCGGACCCGGTTCGGCATCCGGCGGCTAAGAATTTAGGAGGTCATCCACCGCTTTCAAGAGGTACTTCGCTCGCCTCGCTGTGCAGTGCGCGCGCAATTGGCCGTCTTGGATTTATTCCGGCGAACACAAGGTTACGCGAACGAAACGGGCGTGGTGGGCGTTGGCTGCTTGGCGTTCGTCATGCGGGGCCACTTCGTTCTCACTGCTGCGCTAGAAACCATCGATAGTCCTACAAGATCTTCTCACCGCGGCCCCTTATTGGGTGGAAACGGCCACAGAAGCGGCCGACAAGTCCAAGCGGTAAGCGGCCCTGGGCAATTCCCGAACCGCGAACTGCTGGAGACGGGAGAGATCGGCCTTCGGAACGACGATCTCGATTGGCATCTTCCCGAGATGCTCGGGCTCCACGCCTTGCGCGGCACGGCCCAATACGAAAAAGTGATCCAGGAACCGCTTGCGATCGACGAAGCTCCAGCCAAGCGCTTCAAGCCCGTGCGGGCTGATCGACAGAAGCGCAATGGCAAATTCCATGATGTCATCAAAGGGCAGCCGCAGCCGCACGTCATCCTTGCGAGAATGCGATCGCCTGAACAGGTCGCTTTTCACTGGATCGAGATCACGCCATTGACCGCGCGCCACTCGGTCGGACGGATCAGCCAGTCATGCACGATCCGGACGGAATGGAGAGCGGCCTCGATCTCACGCCGCCAGTGGTCGAGAAACTCGAACAGCACCGGAAAATCGGGCGCGAGATCGTATTCCTGCCACACGAACAACTGCAGGAACGAGGGCGCATCAGGCCGGTAGAAATGGATTTCCGCCGTCGTAATGCCATAGCCCTGCAGCTGTGCATTGAAGCATAGCTCGATCATTGCAGCGACTGCGCGGGACCCTAACCTTCGTCGAGGTCGCGCATCGCCGTCAGTACGTCGTCGATCGAGACCACACGCTTGGCGCCGGGCGGCTTCTTCATGGCTGGCTGGTCCCGCACTGCAGATCGATCAGATGCCCAGGATGCGAGGATGGCGCGTTTCACCTCCGGCTCCAGGCTCGGATGACGTGCAACGTCGAAGGGATGAAGAAAACGGGAAAATGGCTGCGACATGGCCTTGCCTCCTTTCCTTTTGTCGCTCCTTTTTCATGCGCGGAAATGACCGCGTGCCCTTCAGATTTTGGTGCGACGGCGAGTCGCGTCAAGAGGGAATTTTACGGCCTAAGCCCCTGATAAGGGAGTATTGGCGCTCACCATCATTGAGTGCCAATTTTTTTCGTTTTCCCTCTTGAAGGAAAAAATGGGGCTTCCAAGTTCCGCGGAACCTGTCGTTCCAATGGACGCCAGGCTTATCCTATCCACGTTTTGCATCTGGAGGTTATCATGAACGATCTCGACCAGGTCGGAAAGCGCCGGGCAAGCTGATCCTAGAACCCGGCAGCCGGAACACGGCGGCGGCGATCGCCATGCCGCGCTCGAAGCGCTGAGGACCGACGCGCTGCTGCTCGTCATGCCGAGCGATCATGTGATCAAGGATGTGGCCGCCTTCGCGGCGGCAATCCGCCAGCGCTCGCGGTGGCCATAGCAGATATCCGCAATCGCGTGGGCATCACGGGCGCGCATTCTGGGGCTTCCCGGCTTGGCACCTCGCGCAACCGCCGCTTCGAGTCCGGCCCGCGTACGCTCGCGTATCTTAGCGCGTTCGAACTCGGCGAACGGGCCAAGCGATCGATCCGGACCACCAGCAGCGTATGGCCCTCCCCTGCTCGCGCGATCGCCCGCGCCAGCTGTGGGCGCTCCCGGCTCGCGCCGCTGGCCTTATCCTCGAAAATGGCGGCGCACCCGGCCGCGCGCAGCGCATCCAGCTGCGCCGCCGTATCCTGACGGGTCGTGCCCCGAGGCGCGGTGTAGCTCGACGGTAGCGGAGCTGACCGGACGCCCTCATCGATCAAGCGCAGTAGCGGCCGGTCAGTTTCGCGGGTGGCCATCGGAGATCTCGGATAGATTTGGGTTGCGAGACTCAATCTATGGAGATCCCGATGACCAAGAGATGATGGACGTTCAGGCCCTGCTGGGAAAGAGTGCCGACAGCGATTTTCTGCGTGAGATGATCGGCTTTGCCGCGCAACGGCTGATGGAGCTGGAGGTTGGTGGACTGACCGGTGCCGCCTATGGCGAGAAGAGCGCGGAGCGGCAGGCGCAGCGCAATGGCTACCGCGATCGGACTGGGAGACGCGCGCGGGCACGGTCGAGCTGCGCATCCCTAAGCTACGCACAGGGAGCTATTGTCCTGGTTTCCTGGAGCCGGTAAGAACGTCGAACAATCTTCGCCTTTTGGCCTAATTCATCCTACCGCCGCGCTGGGCGATGCCAGCAAAGGCGCCATCACCCTGACAGTGAACGGCGAAGTGCGGCAAAAGGGCGACCTGTCGGCACTAGTCAACCCTGTCGACCGGCTGATCGAATTCCTCTCTGGCCTCTATTGCCTTGAGCCAGGCGATCTTATCTACACCGGAACACCCGCCGGGGTCGGCGCGGTATCGCCGGGCGATATCATGGTAGTTGAAATCGAAGGACTTTCGCCACTGACCATCACCGTGGGCGAGCCTGCAGAATGAACGACCATGCCGTGCTCCACGGTTTTCGGCGATCTGGTGCCATCTGGAGGCTACGCATTGCACGGGAGTCTGAAAGGTGGTCCTAGCGAGGTCCTACCGGGTCAGGAGCTAACAACCAGTCTGGCTCGCGAGGCCCGACAATCTTAAGACTTCTGTCAACTTCCTTAACTTAACCGTCTCTTCCAAGCTTTACAAGAAGCCGATAACACCCAGCAAATTGTAAATTTTTGTTTGGGCCACGTGCTACTCGAGCCGGGTGCCACGAACCGTATTATGAAAGCTGCTTAACGAATTGCGTTGCCAACCATTGCGTACTCTTGTATCGAATAGGCAGATGCCCTCCACTTTTGAGGGCGGCGGTGAACAGATTAGTCGCACGCGATGTCTGGATCAGCCATCCGAGGCAAACTTGGGCGATCGCTCTAGGTGCGGAGCAGCCCGCCGTAGATCGCATAAGGGAGTAGTCATTGGCACGTTGGGATGAATTGGCACCGTCGGCGCTTCAGCATGTTGCTGAATGCTGGTTGGGATCTATCGAAGAGGCACTGGCCGAGAACGATATAGGTCTTGCAACGACCCTGCTGAAGCCAGACGGTTACTGGCGAGATCTTCTGACCTTCAAGTGGGAATTCACAACCGCCCATGGGGCGGATGAGATACGCGCCATGCTTAGCGGGGCTGTGCAGCATAGTTTGCCGCGAAGCTTCCGTGTCGAGGGCACGCCCTATGTGAGCATGCTGGGCAATATCGCACAGACGCTCGATTTCTTCTTCACCTTCGAGACCGAGATCGCGCTCGGTCGCGGTCACGTCCGGCTGATCCGCGATGAGGGCACATCCGGTCGATCGGTGGCTTACACCGTACTCACGACGATGAACGAACTCAAAGACTTCCCGGAATCCGTCGGCCGCACCCGGCTCCGGGATTTTCCGGAATGCACGCTTGCGGCAAGCGCCAGCGAGGCCGTCGATCCCGATGTAATCATCGTTGGTGCCGGGCAAGCAGGCCTGATGCTCGGCGCACGCTTGCGCCAACTCGATGTCAAGACGTTGATCGTCGAGCGTGGCGCCAAGGTGGGCGAAACTTGGCGGAAGCGATATCGCACGCTGAAGCTTCACAACGATATAGCGATGAACCACTTCCCGTATCTGCCATTTCCGGAAAACTGGCCAACCTACTTGCCGAAGGACAAGGTCGCAGACTGGTTAGAGTTCTACGCCCACGCAATGGATCTTGACGTCTGGACCAGCACCATTTTCGAGGACGCGAAATTCGATCCCGTGGAGCGGGTTTGGACGGTGAACCTGACGCTGGCAAACGGCGCCACCCGAATGCTGAAGACGCGACACATCGTGAGCGCGATGGGCGTGGCGGGTCTGCCGCGCATACCCCAGATTCCCGGACTCGACGGGTTCCGCGGAACCCTTCTTCATTCCAGTCAGCCGTTTGATGACATTGATGTCGAGGGGAAAAAGGTGGTCGTCGTCGGCGCCGGCACGAGCGCACACGACATCGCGCAGAACTTCTGCACGCGTGGCGGCGATGTGACGATGATCCAGCGCTCGTCGATCACGGTGCTGAGCCTGGAGCCCGGCGCGCAGCGGGTTTACCAGCTATATCGGGACAATGACGGCGTCAGGCCTATCAATGATACGGACATGACCGGGGCCGCGATACCCTTCCCGCTACTCGCCAAGCTTCATCAGCCATTGAGCCGGTCGATCCAGGAGCAGGATCGTGAATTGCTGGACGGCTTGCGCAAGGTTGGATTCCTGCTGGATAATGGCGAGGACGATAGCGGCTTCTACATGAAGCTGGTGCGATATCACGCCGGCTATTACCTCAATGTCGGCGCATCGGATTTGATCGTCGACGGTAAGATCAAGGTCCGGTCCGGCCTGGGCGTCGCGCGTCTCACCGCGACACGGGTAATCCTGGACGACGGCACCGCTTTGGATGCCGACATCGTCGTGCTCGCGACCGGCTACCAGTCGCTTCAGGAGCAAGTGCGCAAGTTGTTCGGCAGCGAGCTGGCCGACAAGGTGGGGCCGATCTGGGGGCTCGACGAAGGAGGCGAGATGCGGAACATGTACGCGCCAACAGCACAGGAAAACTTCTATGTTCTCGGCGGCGGCTTCCCCACGGCGAGATTCTATTCGAAGTTTACGGCTCTATATATAAAGGCCGATCTGATGGGGTTGGTGCTCCACGACCCTGAAAAAATTGGTCTGGAGAGCAGCGCAGCGCAAGGTGAGCCCCGTGTCGTAGCCCTCGATCCGCACTGGGCATATTCGAGTTAGAGCCGTTTCCATTCACGGGCTGGCCTAACCGGGCTGCGACGTTGGGTCGCCTTCAATATACAGGACGTTATAAGTGCAAGAGCCGTTCTCTCCGGCCGATATAATCAGATCGTTCATCCAGTGCTTCAACGACAACCGGATGCAGGATGCCCTCGACCACCTGGCTAAGGATGTCTTTTATCACAATGTCCCACTCGACCCCATTATTGGGCGCGAAGCAACACCGGCGTTCATGGTCAAGTTCGATCTGGGAAACTCGCTGCTGACCGAATGGGAAATTCTCGCGCTCGCTGTCGAGGGTGACATCGTACTAACTGAGCGGATCGATATGTTCTACCACCGGTCAGACGGGCGGCGCGAGGGCATTCCGATAATGGGAAGCTTTCGTGTCCCCGACGGCAGGATTACTGAATGGCGCGATTATTTCGATCTCGCCGCCTTCCAAAAACTTTCGGTGTTGCACACACCCCAGACCTGATCACTACCAAAGCGCGCCGCCGCTGGCAGACGTGCTACACCTAAGTCGGACGGCAAGGCGGCACGCGTTGTGAAAAGGGCGGCGGCCCACCTGCCGCCCAGTATGTCCCGTTCACCGCCATCGGCGGCGAACTGCTATTCGAGGTGCTCGGCCAGCGCTACGACCACAACAGAGCGTTGATTACCAGCAATCTGCCGTTCGATGAATGGACATCGGTGTTCGGATCGCCGAACGTTTCATGATGCTGCTTTCCTGGATGGGATCATACTGTATTTTTGCGCTGTGAGCGCCTTTATTTGCTGGTCGGTCAGGTCCACCTGCCACGGCTGCCTTTCGTGATTTGCCGGCCCTGAAGCTTACCGCGTTTCAGCCATTTGAACACCGTCTGCTCAGCGACGCCGAGCGTAAGCGTTTGATCGTCGAGCATGGCTTCAATCGCGTGCGCCCATGCGTTAAAATGAGCCGGGTCGTGCTCCTGGCATGTCCATCATGGCTGAAACGGTAGACCAGTGCATATCGTTGGAGCCTTCGCCGATCGTCAAGCCCATAGCGTCGCGAAGATAGCGTTCGATGCCCGTATCGATGCAGTATCCGCTGCCGCCATAGATCTGCATGCAATCGCGCGCGACATCCACGGCCATCTCAGTGGCCAGTGGTTTGACCATATGGTTCAGCATTTTGTCCACGCGTCCTTCGTCGAGCAGGCGAACGGCATTATAGAGCATGTGGCGAACAGCTTCGATCTGGGCCTTCATCTTCGCAAACTTGAGTTGGATGGCGCCGAGGGACAAGATTGGGCTACCGGCATTCGTGCGCTCCCGCGCGTACTCCAGTGCCTTTTCGAAGACACCTTCAGCTAATCCTAGGGCCATGGCGGATATGTCAAGCACAGTGTAGGCGGATTGCCCGGTCGGTCCGACGAGTTTGCGGTCCCTAACCCAGTCGGCTACTTCCAAGCATGCTGAAACCGGTACTTTGACATCCGATAATGTCAGGGCGCCAAAGGTCGTACCGAGCCCCATCTTTCTGTCTTCTGCGACCGTAAAGCCGGGACTGCCGCATTCTATCGGAAACGCCCACATTGTCCCCTGATACAAGCCGAATACCACGATTAGATCGGCGTAAGGAGCGCCCGAACAATAGTTTTTGGAGCCGTTCAGTATGAAGTGATTGCCGTCCTTGACTGCCAGATCGCTCCATTCGGTGTAGTTTGCGGCACCCCGCGGATCAGTGCCCGACGCCGACATTGAGGCGTCTCCAGACATCACCTTTTCGAACCATTTTTCTTTGGCCGCCGGCAGGCCGAGCAGCACGCTTGAAAAGGCGCCGTTGAGCACGAGATGGATAGCGAGCGCAGCGCTTTCCTTGGCAAGCTCCTCATATATCAGGAGGACGGTCGTCTTGGGCGCAGCCATTCCCCCCTCGCTTTCGGGCAGGGAAAGCCTGTAGAAGCCCAGGTCACCCATCTTCTTTCCCAAGTCCCGGATGATCTCATGACCTTTAGGCCCGTAAATTTCTAGTGCGCGCGGCCTCACCTCTTTTTCAGTGAAGCGCCGGGCGACATCACGGATTGCTTCCTGCTCTTCGGTCAAGAAATAAGACATTGCGGGCCTCTTGCTGCGTCCAGGATAAGTTGAATATTTAGTTACGACTTAATGAAAATATCAGATTGCACTGTTCCGTTATTCACGCCGATCACCAAGCCTAAATTTACATCAGTTAAGCATAACGCATGACCAACATATCTGTGTTCGCACCAGCTGCTAATAATTCGAAGAATGGCAGGCGGAGAAACATTGCCCCGCCTGCTCATCAAAATTAACTACCGAATTTGTAGCCCAGCGTAATGCCGTATGTACGTGGTGCACCTACTTGTGCCGCGGGGCCGACGGGAGCCAGAAGGTTCAACGAATCATCATATCTTTCGTTCAAGAGGTTCTTCACCCACAATGACACCGAAAGCTGCTGATCGATGGACTCCCAACGCTCGGTCAGATTGACGAGGGTGCGCTTTTTGAGTGGAAACTGTTCGAGAGTGTCGGCATAGGTTTTACCCCTGAAATTCACCGCAGCAGTCGACTGGAAAGTGCCGATTGCAGTCTCCAGTGAATAGGTGGCGTTCGCATTCATGCTGAAATGCGGCGCCTGAGGCGTCGAGGATCCGCTGGCATCAGCCACGCCTGCGACCAATTCCCCGCTGGGCAGCGTCTGATAAAATGGCGCATTCAGATAGCTTGTAAACTTAGGATCGAGATATTCAGCAGAAACCGAGAGATCGAGATTGCGCACCGGCCGTGCCTGTATATCCACATCAACGCCCCGGATCCTTGCCGCCGCTGCGTTCTTCGTCACCAGCCCACCGAACTCGAAGAACTGCTGCTGCAAATTCGTATAATCATATTGGAATGCCGACACGTTGATGCGCAGCTTCCGATCGAACAGCTGGCTCTTGAAACCCACTTCATAGGCATCGATGGTTTCGGGAAGAATGACCGGATTGGCAGCAGCAGAAAAGCCGCCAAGAGCTAGGGTGTTGAACCAGCCCGAATTAAAGCCGCGATTGAACGAAGCATATACCATCAGATCGGGCGAGAATTTATGGTCGATCGACACACGGAAGGTAGGTTTCTTAAACGTCTTGGACTGTTCGCCGGCGCTGCCGGGAATTACAGTACCACCCACATCGTTGAAGCCGCGCTGCTTACGCTTTTCGATCGTGTAACGGGCGCCCAGCGTCAACGTAGTGCCAGGGAGCACCTCAAGTGAAGCCTGTCCGTAGCCTGCATAGGCATTCACCTTGTCGAACGCCCACGAACTCAGCGCCTGGCCGGGGGCGTTCCAAACACAAACGGCAAGCCTGGGCCATAGAAGATAAACGGATTCACCTTCGGGCGCTCGCTGAAGTAGAAAAGCCCGGCCACCCATTTAAATGGCCCGTCGGACGGCGAACTGATCTGGAATTCCTGAGTATATGCTTCGTCTTCGGCGAAGCGGTTGATATTCAGGAAGTTGGTCGGAGTTCCGTCATAATCGATCTGGAGGAAGTTCTTGTTCTTTCTCCAAGAAGTGACACTCAACAAGTTCAGCTCGCCAATCGCTGAATTAACGGTCAGGCTGGCGCCACCTTCTTTCGTTGTGAAATAAGGCGAGACATCAGCGTTGACGTTAAAGTCGTTCGCAAAAAACATCCTTGTCCCGGTGATGGAGTTGTACAAGGAATTTTGGCCGGCGGGTGGGGTAATGCCCGATCCATTGTTTCCGTAGCCATAGCTATAATCTGCAGCCAACTTGATTGTCGTGACGTCCGAAACGTCATAGACGAACTTGACGCGCCCACCATATTTCTTAGTCCGGTAGATATCGGCGCCGTTGAATTCATTCTCGCCCCAACCCTTCATCTGGTTCTCATAAAAGGCAGAAATGCCGACGCGCAAGTTCGGGGCCAGGCCCGTTGCGATATATGCTTTGGCCGAGACAGTTTCATAGTTCGCATAGCCCAGTTCCAAGTCGGCCGACGGGGTAGAAGTCGGATCCTTCGTGGTGATCTGAATCACACCGCCGGTTGCATTGCGGCCAAAGAGCGTGCCCTGCGGTCCCTTGGCGATTTCCATCGACGCGACATCGTTGAACCCTTGCGCGCCGATGTTGAACGGCATGTAGACGCCGTCAATGAACGTCAACACCGCAGGTGACGACGCGGCGTTGTTGTTGCCGACACCGCGCAGATACAATGGTGTACGCGGACCATTAGGCGCAAGTGTCAGACCGGAAACCAGACCAGGCAGGTCGTCCGACGACAGAGTGCGCGAAGCGGACAGCCCCTCTGCCGTAAATGCAGCCACGGCTATTGGCACCGACTGTGCTGACTCGGACCGACGTTGCGCCGTGACAACGATATCCTCGAGACCGGCCTCTTGTTCAGCCGCAGCCTTACCGCCGCCTGCCGGACCAGTTTGTTGGGCCAGCGCAGACGTCGGTAACAGCGATGACAGCGCAACGCCTGATGCCAGCAGAGCCAAATGTTTCTTAGCGATCAT